>NZ_JBKXNW010000003.1:112858-277425 GCF_047012705.1 Pseudoruminococcus sp.
GGCTTTCTTGATAGACAGACCGATTGGCGTAAAATCGAAATCAAAATCATTATTTTTCGCCTATAAGTTCACCACCTTGTACCGATATAATATTTCTATTATATTTTACAGAAATAAGAGTTCTTATTGAACGGTCTAAAATCTCTTGTTGCAGGATATAAAATCTCTGATTATAAGAAGTAATAACACTCGACGAACTTGTTTGATTTGTATAACTACAATTTATTTACACAATTACCCTTGACAGCTAATTGAAATTAGCTTATAATAAGTGTAGCTAATGGCAATTAGCTTTAGGAGGTATTTTATGAATACAAAACAAAAAATCTTAAATGAAGCACTCACTCTTTTTTCTGAAAAAGGATATAGTTCTGTTTATGTCGGTGATATAGCCGATGCTGTCGGTATTAAAGCTCCGTCGTTATACAAACACTATAAAAATAAACAAGAAATTTTTGATTCTTGCATAAAAGTTTTTTCCGAAAGAATGGAAGACATTAGGACTTGTCTGCGATTGCCCGACACTTCTAAAGCAGATATTAACTATCAAACCGCAAATATGGAAACTATTATTGAAATAGCGAACAGTTTGTTTATGTTTTATTGGCAAGATGATGTTGCTGCAAAATTCAGAAAAATGCTGATGATTGAACGCTATCATAATCCAGAATTAAATGAGTTGTTTGAGGATTTATTTATAAATGGTGCAATAAGACACGAAGAGAAGATATTTTATGATTTAATACAAGCAAAAATCATCAAGAAAGAAAATCCACATATTATTGCGCTACGCTTTTATACGCCTATTTTCTATTTGTTGCAAAAATATGATATGCACCCTGATATGATTGAAGAAGCAAATGAGGAATTAACCTTAATGGTACAGGAATTTTGCAATACTTATGGGATAAAGGAGCACTAATGATGAGAAGAAAGGCTTGGTATAAACGGATGTGGATATATATCGTTGGAGGTATTCTACTTTTATTTGTAGTATATCTTATTGTTCAAGGAATACGGTGTAATATTGCCGTGAAAGAAAGTAAAGAACGGCTTACCACTTATGGGGCAGAAACAGTTAATTTGAGTTATGGGAAAATGAGTTATGTTGACACTGGCAAAGGCGAAGCAATCTTGTCTGTACACGGGATTTTTGGGGGCTATGACCAAGCCTATGACACCTGCAAAGATTTAAGTTCAGATTACAGGATTATCGCACCATCGCGGTTTGGATATTTAGGTAGCGATATTTTGGGTGACGGAACGCCCGCTGAGCAAGCAACAGCATATGTGGAATTGCTAGATAAATTAGGTATTGACAAGGTGTATCTACTGGCAACATCGGCAGGAGGAAGCGTTGCTATTCGCTTTGCTTTGGATTATCCGGAACGCACAAAGGGGTTGATTTTATACTGTTCTGCAATGCCTTTTATAGAAAAGCCAGAGAATTATTCTGAATATGCGGGACCGCCTGCATTTTTGTGTAATGATTTTACAATGTTTCTTATTAGTCCACTATTTGAACCCATTATGGGTATGGAGCCGTCTACGATTTACAGTATGCTTCCTGTTAGTGAGAGAAAAGATGGTGTGGTATTAGATTCCTCTGTAACCAATCTTGATATGGCAAGAAATTATGACGATTATCATATTGAAGATTTGCAAGTGCCAACATTGGTTTTTCAAGCAAAAGACGATAAATTGATAAGCTATTCAGATACCGAAAAAGCTGTCAAAAGAATTCCGAATTGTACCTTTATTCCTTTTGAAAGCGGTGGACACTTGATGGAAGGACACGGGGAAGAAATTAAGGAAGCTGTTTCAAAATTTATAAAAGAGCGGTAATTTACGCCATTATAAAATGCTTGGAGGGGGATATAAATATGGAAAAACAATTTCTGAATGTCTACATTGCCCCATCTGCGGCAATAAAACAAGGGCGTAGATATGTGATGATTGTCTATACCGTTGAGGGTAACTCTGGCGATGCTTGCAGGCAGAAGCAATACGCCGTCGGCAGCAGCGTTATCTACAGGTACGGTATTCCCGCCTATTAAAAAGGGCAAAAGAAAAACAGAGGTTTTTCCTTCCTCTGTTTTTTTGCCTTACATAAACTGTTGACGGTTGTTTCTGCAATGGACAGTTCTTTATCATCTAAATTGTCGAGCTGTGCGTCTAAACGTTTGCAGGCGGAATTCTTATTGACTTCCTTATTGGGGAATATGTACTCGTCAACCGAAATGTTGAACATCGTCACAAACTGAATAAATAACTCGATACTTGGCGTTTGTTCATCATTTTCGATAGCCTGTAAATGCTTTGGGTAATAGTCAACGATACTGGCAAGCTGTTCTCCTGTCATACCCTGTGCTGTTTTGGCTTTTTTGATAGCCAGACCGATTAGTGTAAAATCGTTATTTCTTTCGTCCATAAGCTCACCACCTTGTGCCAATATAATTCTCTTATTATATTGATTTGTGTTTTCTTATTAAACGATGTAAAAATGCCGACTGTGAGATATTTCACTTCCTATAAACAGAAACATAAATTCATATTTGAACACTTGATATATTTCGTTCAAACGGCTGTAATAGAAACAGTACGCTAAGGGGGAATAGCTATGTTTGAGTATATGACCGCACAGGAAGCCGCAGAAAAATGGAATGTATCTCTGCGTTGGGTACAACGGCTATGCAAGGCAGGACGGATTGACGGTGTTATGAGTGTTAGTCGGGTATGGCTGATACCAAAGGATACAGAAAAGCCGATAGATATGAGAAAGAAGAAAAATGTGAAATAAAAGGGAGTTTTTTGTAGTTGCAACTGTCAGTTGACATATTGAATGGTCTGGATTGGTGGTTAGCAACTTCACAAAATGCTAAAATATGAGCATAACAATCAAATTAACAGGAGGATAAAAATATGATTTTTGCCGATAAGCTTATTTTGTTACGAAAAAAAGCAGGTTGGTCGCAAGAGGAGTTAGCTGAACAAATGAATGTCACACGACAATCTGTTTCAAAATGGGAGGGAGCACAATCTGTTCCAGACCTTGAAAAAATGATACGCCTTTCCAAACTATTTGGAGTAAGTACAGATTATTTACTTAAAGACGAAATTGAAGAAGCCGAGCATATCAACTCGTCCAATGATATGCCGTCATTAAAGCGTGTATCTATGGAGGAAGCAAATGCTTTTCTTTCTGTAAAATCAAGGACAGCTAAAACAATAGCGTATGCTGCTTTTTTGTGTATCTTATCTCCGATAGCTCTTTTGATGTTGGGTGCAATTAGCGAAAGTACGGCAGGTGTCTTGAACGAAGATATTGCTAATGGAATTGGAATGATTGTTCTTATTATTCTTGTAGCAATAGCCGCCGTAATGTTTATATCAAGTGGTAGCAAAACTGCCCCCTTTGCATATTTGGAAAAAGAAAAGTTTGAAACCGAGTATGGTGTGAGTGGAATGGCTAAAGAACGCAAAGCACAATACAAATAATTGCACAAAAAGAATAATATTGCGGGAACTTGCTTGTGTATTATTGCCTTAATTCCTCTTTTTATTGGAGCAATAATTGATGCTGATAATGACCTGTTTCTAATGATTATGCTTTCTCTTTCATTTCTCATTGCAGGCGTAGGTGTGATTTGTTTTATTAAGACAGGTATTATATGGGCGAGCTATGAAAAGCTTTTGCAAGAGGGCGAATATTCTAAAGAAAACAAGGTAAAACCGTCTATTGCTGGTACTATATATATCGCATATTGGATAATTGCAACAGCAATTTATTTAGGATACAATCTATCATCAAATAATTGGGGGCAGAGTTGGATAATTTGGGTTGTTGCGGCAGTAATATTTCCTGCTATCGTTGCAATTACTAATGCCTTTGAGAAAAAATCAAAATAATAGAATGGATACTCAGTCCGATTTGTGGCAGTAAAATTCGTCAGAAATAGCGGATACATATATTGTATCACGCAGGAACGAGGATATATTATATGTAAAATCTTTTGATACGACAAATTCGCTTAATGTAAAAGAATTTTGATAGAAACATTTGCGTTTTGAGTGATAGTATGCTCTTAGGTCAAGAACTAAAACCCGTAGCAGAATTAGAGAGGATACGATATTAAGAAACTATCCTTTTTATTGTCCAAAATGCAAGCAGGAAACTTTAATCAATGCCAAGTGTTACACATAAACTGTTATCAAAGAACCAGACACAAAAACGCAGAGCCGATGAACTTGTGAGACACCTCACAGCTCGTCGGCTCTATTTTATTACATAAAGCTTTAAGGCGAAAGCACGCCATTACTGCCTAAACCTTTGTGTAAAATAAAAATCATTGTACCGATATAATACTTCTATTATATTTTACAGAAACGAGGCTTCTTAATAAAACGGTCTGAAATTTCTTTCATAGGGATATGTAGAAGTTAATTTAGAAAATTTGGCGCAAATGCTTGACTTATATATCAGGCTGATATATAATAAACATATCAGTCTGATACATTATGAGAATATAGATGAACAGACAATAAATGGAGGTGCAACATGAAAAGACAGAAAATAAGGAAATTGTTACTTATAATTTCACTACTTTTATTTCCTGTAACGCTCTATTATTTTAGCCCTGCCTTAATCATAAATGCAGGATTGCAAGGAATAATTAACGGGAGTTTTATAGTATTTGTTTTAATGTTTCTACTTTCCATTCCTTTTGGGCGACTATTTTGTTCCTATTTTTGCCCTGCGGGTGGATTACAAGAATGTTCTTTTTTAATCAATGAAAAGAAGCCCAAACAAGGGTGGAAAAATTATATAAAGTTTGTAATATGGGGAATTTGGATAGTTTCAGTTATCTTTTGTTATTTTTATAATGGCGAGGTTTTATCGGTAGATTTTTTCTTTGAAACAGAAAACGGTATATCCGTTTCTTCAATACAAAGCTATATTATATATTATGGAATTATTTGTTTGATATTTATCCCTTCTGTCCTGTTTGGTAAAAGGGTGTTTTGCCATTATTTTTGCTGGATGGCTCCGTTTATGATATTAGGAACAAAGCTCCGTCGTTTTTTGCATTTACCGGGGTTACATATCAAAACAAGCAAAATAGACAGTTGCATATCTTGTGGAAAATGTAATAAGTCTTGTCCTATGGGAATTGATATTATGAGTAAAACAAAGTCTGGAAAAGTTGATAATTCAGAATGTATTCAATGTGGAGCTTGTGTTGATAATTGCCCCAAAAATATCCTTTCCTATGGAATGATTGAAAAAAAGGAGAATAGTAATGGCAAATGAGAAAAAAATTGATTATGTAATTTTAGGTTTGTTAAGCCATGAAGACCTGACAGGATATGAAATAAAAAAAAGAATGGATACAACACTAAAATATTTTTGGGGTGCAAGCTACGGTAGTATATACCCCGCATTAAGTGATTTAGTTAATCGTGGATTTGCAACAAAGAAAGAAGATACGAAGAACAAAAGAAATAAACTGATTTATACCATAACAGATGAAGGGCGAAAGTACCTCAAAGAATGGCTAACATTTCCTGTTGAAAAAAATGAACTTCGTTACGAAACTTTGCTTAAATTATTTTTTGGAAATGAGCAAGGATCAGAGCAAGCGTTGTTACATATAAAATTATTCGAGGAAAAAGTAAAAAAAGAATTGCCATATCTTTTAGGTGCAGAACAAACTTTAAAAAATTGTCTGGACGATGATACTACCCACAAATACTATTTGCTTACAGTACAGTTTGGGATAAAAACTTATCATGCTTACTTAGAGTGGTGCGAAGAAGCCAAAAAAATTTTGATGGAAACGGAGAACGGATAAATGATAGGACATTTAGGTTTTTCATATATCGGATTGATATTTTTACTTTTATTATTTGTTCCTAATATTATTTGGACAAAAAGAAAGCCGCACGGATATACTTCTGCAAACGAAAATAAAGTATTGATGATTTTTGAAAGAGCAGGAGAAGTTTTGACCACAATATGTGTTTTGATTTTTGATGATTTTAATTTGCACAGTTTCTCAAACTGGACTTGGTGGCTTATTGCAGCTTTTGGCTTCATGGCAATGTATGAATGTTGGTGGGTACGCTATTTTCATAGTGAAAGAAACTTATCAGACTTTTATAGTAGCTTCTTGGGTATTCCGCTTGCAGGAGCAACACTGCCTGTAATTTCTTTTTTTCTACTTGGTATATATGGGAAAGTTATTTTGATGTTAATTGCAGCTATTATTTTGGGGATTGGTCATATAGGCATACACAGTCAGCACTATAAAGAAATTTGCAGAGTTAAAGAGAAAAAATGAAAAATGGCGAGGTAAGACGATATGAAAAGAAAAATCCTTAGCATCATTATAGACCTCGTGTTGATAATCGGCGTGTTCTGAGCTATGAACAAATCGAAATGGTTATTATGCTCCATCTACAAATACTTACGAGCGTAAAACAACCGAAAAAACATCTATTCCACCCATATTCGCTTTATAAGGGGTGTAGTTTTGCAAGTGAAAATGCTATTCTTATTATGAAGAAACAAAGGAGGTTTCAAAAATGGAACAAATCACAATAGGAAAGTTTATTGCAAAAAAACGCAAAGAACAAAATTTAACCCAAGAACAACTTGCCGAACGCCTGGGTGTTTCAAACAAAACCATTTCAAAATGGGAAACAGGAAAATGTATGCCCGATTATGCTGTAATCAAGAACTTGTGTGAGGAATTAAAAGTCTCGGTTTCTGAATTGATGGACGGTGAAGAAGCTGACGATAAAAGTGTTCGTGTATATGATGATGAACAAATCCTCGATTTGTTGAGAAGAACACAAGAATTAGAAAAGCAAAAAGTAATGCTAATTGGTGTTATTCTTATCGTTATGGGAATTGCTTTTCAAGCATTATCGCATACCTTGGGTGGTTCAAATGTCAAAGATTTTTTCTCAGGACTTTTATTGGGGCTGTCTATCGTTGAAATGTTGGCAGGTATTTGTGTGATCGCCAAAGAATGCAAAAGAAAATAATATAGGAAGTAACATATTATTACAAAAGAAATAATTATACTGATTGTTGGAACTTTTTGTTCATTGTAGGAATTGCGGCTGTTTGTGTTGGGCATAACGAAGCAAACCAAACTTTGTTATATGCGGGTGTAACTTTCACTACTATTGCATTTCTGTTATCTTGCATTTTAAGAAAAAATGACAAATAATGCTTTTAGAGGTAAAAATAGAATTTATTTTATGCCCCGTCTGTAAAAACAAAACTCGGTTGAAAATACGAGAAGATACCGAGCTAAAAAACTTCCCGCCGTTCTACCCTGAATGCAAGAATGAAACCTTAATTGATGTAAGAAATTTACATATAACAGTCATCAAAGAGTCCAACGCAAAGACGCAGAGCCGATGAACTTGTGAGCAATCACAGTCATTTACTCTGCGTTTTCTATTAAAATTACCTATCCATATTTCAATAATAGTATTGACTTTCTAACGATTGTTAGGTATAATTATATCTAACAGTTGTTAGAAAGGTTGGAGTGAATGATGGGTGATACAAAGCAGAAAATATTATATCGAGAAATTTTTTGCAGAGATAGAGGTGGTATAATGTCTAACATTGTAATTACTGGTGCAAATCAAGGAATTGGATATTATTTTGTGGAGCAGGCTCTAAAGGTTGGAAACAAAGTGGCTGTGTTAGATATAGATACAGGAAACCTTGAAAGATTGGCACAAATATTTCCGAATAAACTTCTTTACTACAAGGTAGATGTATGTGATGAGATACAGATACGCACCGCTATTGCAAACATTATTAAAATTTTTCAACGAATAGATATTGCTATTCATAATGCCTGCCTTTGTACCTTTGATAAAGAAACAGCTACCGATTTCAATGTATATGAACGGGTTTTTGATGTGAATTATTATGGCGCACTTCGATTGGTAAAGAGTGTATTGCCTTATATGCAAGAACAAAAATACGGAAAAGTTATTTTTACAAGTTCTGGTGTAGGAGTAACAGGCTTTATCGGAATTTCCCCTTATGCCTCGTCTAAAGGTGCAATAGAAGCATTGGCAAAGTGCCTTAATTTAGAATATGCTTCTGTCGGTGTTACCTTCCATATTATTCACCCGCCATTAACTCGAACAAAATCGGCGGAGCCGTTACCTGTTCCGAAAGAATTTATGGCTGACCCACAAAAAGTAGGTTATGGACTTGCAAAGCATATCTCGTCCAAACGATTTATTATTTGCCATAGTTTAGTGCAAAAAATCCAGACGATTGTCTGCTATCTTTTCCCAATTAAAATGGGCAGACTAATGTCAAAAATGACATCACGATATATAAATAGTGAAAATCAATCTAATATGAAGGATAAATAACTTGGATAAAACGGAATGGATATTTTGTCCTGTTTGTGGTAGCAAAAATGGTGATAGGTTTAGATAAGATACGGTATTAAAGAACTATCCTCTTTACTGCCAAAAATGCAAGCAGGAAACTTTGATAAATGCAAAGGAATTAAATATAACCGTCATCAAAGAGCCAGACGCACAGACGCAGAGCCGATGAACTTGTGAGAAAACTCACAGCTCATCGGCTCTTTTATTATCAATAAATTTGGCAGTACAGCCCACCAAATAAAAAAACGGTGCTTTGGTGGGCTGCTCTGTCACGCCCAAACAAAAATAGCGCAGCCTTCCAAGCTCGTTTAAGGTTTGGAGGGATTTTTTATGTGTTGGTCTAATATGACCGCAACGCTGCTCGTGGTACTCTTATGGTTTTTAAATAGAGATTTCATAGCCCTACGGTCATTATCGCCCCTATCACAAGTCGGGTACACACAAAAGCAAAACTGCCTACGCACACCTTAATTAAAGACTTCGACGGTCTGGATAAGAACTCAATTATACTGTTTGAGCAAATTCGCACCATAGATAAACAACGCCTGCGAGAGTACTTAGGAACTCTTGACAGGCGTTTTATTCATTGCGCAGACAAAGCCCTTGCCATCAGCATCGGGCTTGCAAAAAAGGATTAGCTCTCTCGTTATACGGTACAAGCGGTAGCTCATATACATTAGAAACGAGGGAGGTGTTGCGGCTGTTGCATAGAGAATTTGTTTATGTTGGCGACCCTGTTCCAGAATTAAACGAGCAGGAACACGCTGCGTTCCTTATGAATATCCAAAAGTCGATACTCCTTTCTTTGGAGAAAAGAAAGCTGCTGACACATTCTCAGCGGGAACGCTGTTTGGTCGAGCTTGAAAAGCAATATAGCAGGGAGCAAAAAAGCAGACGCCGAGCATAACGCTTGGCGTTTTTACATAGCCGAGTAAAAAAACAAATTTGCACATTCGACACCGCACACACTTTTTTCTATAATTAAATACAGTAACAAAGTTTACTGAGAAAGGAGCTTCGCTATGATAAATAGATATGAACGCCTAAACCAAGAGCTGAAGATGGTTGAAACGAAAAGAAAGGTAGCTGCCTACTGCCGTGTTTCAACGGATAATGAAGACCAAGCCAATTCGTTTGAAAGCCAGCAGCGGTATTTCAGACAGTATATTGAGCGCAATTCCGATTGGGAGCTTTATGAGATTTTTGCCGATGAGGGCATTTCTGGCACGAACACAAAGAAGCGCAAAGAGTTTAACCGTATGATAGCGTGCGCCAAGAACGGCGACTTTGATTTGATTATTACCAAGGAGATTTCCCGTTTTGCGAGGAACACCCTTGATAGTATATATTACACCCGTGAATTGAAAAAGCATGGCGTCGGTGTTATATTTATGAATGACAATATCAATACCTTAGACGGCGATGCAGAGCTTCGTCTGGCGATTATGTCCTCTATTGCACAGGAAGAAAGCCGTAAGACTTCCGAGCGTGTGAAGTGGGGACAAAAACGCCAGATGGAACAAGGTGTTGTGTTCGGCAGAAGTATGTTAGGCTATGATGTTGAGGGCGGCAAAATGACTATCAACGAAGAAGGCGCAAAGGTTGTTCGCCTTATCTTTCATAAGTTCGTCAATGAGGGCAAAGGAACGCATGTCATCGCCCGTGAGCTTCGTGAGGAAGGTATCAGCCCTATGCGGGTCAAGGAATGGAGCAATACGGTCATTCTGCGAGTGATACGCAATGAGAAATACTGCGGCGACTTGGTGCAGAAAAAGACCTATACGCCAGACTTCCTATCTCACGAAAAGAAATACAACCGTGGGCAAGAGGAATTTGTTATCATTAAAGACCATCACGAGCCGATTATCTCCCGTGAGCTGTTCGATGAAGCCAACCGCATTTTAGATGCAAAGTCGCTCTCTCAGGAGGGTAAGGCGAAGCATTCTAACCGCTATCCGTTCTCTGGCAAAATCAAATGCGGCTGCTGCGGTTCAAGCTATGTAGCAAGGTATAAAACCAGAAAGGACGGCAGCCGATATAAGGCGTGGCGCTGCAACGAAGCCGCAAAGCACGGAAGCCCCCATATCGACAAGGCAGGAAACCAAGTCGGCTGTACGGGCTTGTCTATCCGCAATGAGGATGCGACCCACATTATGTATCTCGTAACCAAGACCCTTAAATACAACAGAAACAAAGTCATAAATAACCTAACTGCCGTTATTCAGTCCATTATTGCTATGGATACGACGGGTACGGATGTCCTAAAGCTGCAAGAGCAGATTAAAAAGGTTGAGGGCAAGCGGGCTAATCTGATTGACCTGTATATGTCCAATCTGATTAACAAGGACGAATTTACCGCCACCCGTGCAAGCTGCGATGCGGAAATCGAGGAGCTTCAATCTATCATTGAAAGCGTTGATAAACAGCGGGAAATGATAGAGCAGCAACAGCAGCTTCTAAAAGAGATTGAGGACGCAATCAAAGAGATTGTCAGCGGCGTGGAGTACGAAGATGAGTTCTATAAGCACATTTTAGACAAGATGGTAGTTCAAGATAAGGACAACATAGATGTATATCTGAATTTACTTCCTATGAAGTGGAGCTATACGGTTGCAAAAGCATCAAAAAAAGCCGTAGCCTCTGAATGGAACATTTCAGAGGCTTCTCTACCTATGTCCGTCAATATTGCCTTAAGTTCAGGAAACGGCATAGAAAATCTTTGACTCAAATACCTTAGAGATGCTCCTAATTCACCGTCAGGACCGCCATATTGTGTGCAAATTATTTTTGCGAGCTTTGGATTAGGATTTTTTATTCTTATAGGATATTCAAGCTTTTTCTCGTAAACCCACATAGCTAATTCCCCTCCTCGTTGTTATCCCATGGCCATGGGTTTGAAATCCATGCCCAACGATTGGCATTATCTCTCTTTGCCTGAATAGGTCCAAATTTTTCCTCATATTCCTTTCTGAGGGCGTTGCTCTTAGCATTATAATCAGCTAACTTATCCGCAACAGCTTTATCATTCGGATGTGTATCAAGATAAATATGAAGTTCAATAACAGCAAAATCATATGACGAGATTCGTTTCATAAGTCTTTCTCGTTCAGTCATTCTTCAGCACCTCCGCACTTTTCGCAGTTCGGACAGAAAGGCTTGTCTAAGCAAGGAAACATAGTTCCGCTTGAAATTCCCTGCTCTACGCCATAAAGTCTTTGAGCATTTTGATATGGAACATAAGCCATAGCTATCACAGGGTTATCAGGAAGTGGAGAAATATTATATTCCATAGCCTTTTGCCTTACAATATCTTCCATAGAAACAAACTCCTTTCACAAATTATCAATACATAATATGCAAAATCCTAAAAACTGCTACCAGAAAAATTGACACTAATTGAAATATATGATATTATAAAAAATACGGCAGTTCGTAACCATCCTGCCGAGATAAAGCCAATAGGTACTTTGTCTAATCAAAACTAAGGAGGAAAAGGCATAAGGCATTACTATGCCCTTTTTAGTGCACCTCTTTTTAGGGTGCATTTTTTATGCCGAAAAAAGTATGGAAAGGTATAGCATTATTCCCGAAAAGAACAAACGAGAAATAGTTCTTCTGCGAGGCTCAGGTTGCATTTATAAAAAATGCACATTCTGTGACTATTATACAGATAGCTGTAAAAATCCGCAGGAAAACTATCTTCTCAACAAATCTGTCTTGGAACAAGTCACTGGTCAGTATGGCAATCTTGAGGTCATTAATTCAGGTTCAGTCTTTGAGCTTGACGAAAAGACGCTCCACTTAATTAAAGATATTTGCTACGAAAAAAAGATTTCAACTATTCATTTTGAGTCGCATTATCTCTATCGAAAGAAAATCCCTGATTTAAGAAAGGATTTCTCAGATTTCGACCTTAAAATGAAACTTGGTCTTGAAACATTTGATTATGATTTCAGAGAATCGGTTTTGCATAAGGGTATCAACGAAAAAAATCCTACTATTATTGCAGAACGCTTTGATGAAGCAAACTTTCTTTTTGGAATCAATGGTCAAACTGTTGAAAGTATGAAACGAGATATTGAGCTTGGTTTGGAAAATTTTGAACGAATCTGCCTTAATATTATGTGTGATAATACAACAGGAGTTTCACCGGATAAAGTAGTTATAAACAACTTTATTGAACGTCTCTATCCTATTTATAAGAATAATGAGCGTGTTGACATTTTGATTAATAATACTGATTTTGGAGTGGGTGATTGATATGAACGAGATTTTACTTATTTGTTCTGTAATTTTTATCTATGGTATGGCACTTATTGGCTATAAATTCTTTGGAAAAACCGGTCTTTACTGTATTTCAGCAGTTGCTACTATTCTTGCAAATGTTGAAGTTATATTACTTATAAATGCTTTTGGAATGGAACAAACTTTAGGAAATGTACTCTTTGCTGTAACCTTTCTTATAACTGATATTTTATCGGAATGTGAAAGCAAAAAATCAGCAAATAAAGCTGTATTTGTCGGAATGTTTTCTTCAATATTCTTTTTGATTTTATCACAAAGCTGGATGTTATACACTCCAAGTGTAAATGATACTATGATGGATTCCGTAAAATCGGTTTTCGGAAATACACCAAGAATGATTATTTCATCACTTCTTGTTTATACAATAAGCCAGTTATTCGATGTATGGCTTTATCATAAGTGGTGGGGCTTTACCGAAAAGAAATTCGGTGATAAAAGAAAATTTCTATGGTTAAGAAACAATGGTTCAACACTTATCAGCCAAATTCTTAATACTGCACTCTTTACATTTCTTGCTTTTGTAGGTACATATGACTTACAGACAATGATTTCTATATTCTTCTCAAGCTATGTAATTTATGTATTTACAAGTCTTTTGGACACACCATTTGTCTATTTGGCAAGGCGAATTAAGGATTCTGAAATGAAAAAATCAAAATAATATTAATAATAAATTGAAAAGTTTGTAGGGGTTAAGTATAGCGTCCTTTGTAGGGTTTAAGGGCGATGCTCTTAATATTTCTTTATTAATTTTTTCGTCCCTATTTATATACTTTTTCAGTAAGATAAAAGCGATAAGGCTAAATAAATTGCCTTATCGCTTTTATATGTTTTATTTAGTTTTTTCGTGCTTTGGCTTGTGTTTTCTGTTTGAGATAAAATTGTATAGAGCTTTTTCAATGAAATATCCTGCTATACCAAAGCCAATTCCAAATATAGCTCCCGCAATAACATCGGTAGGATAATGTACATATAAATACATTCTTGATAATGCCATAAGTATAGCAAGAATATAACAGCATATACCAATTTTTTTATATCGCATAAAGATTACCGTAGCGGCTGTAAATACAAAGTAAGTATGAGCCGATGGGAATGAAAAATCGTGTGGAGCGTTTACTATTATTTGAATCGCGGTATTGACATCATAAGGTCTGATTCTTGCGATTGCAGGCTTTAGAATCAAATTTCCTATGATAAAAACAGATACAGTTGAAATCAGTAGGGCAATACCTGTTCGCCTGGTTTTTTTGAATATAATCAAAAGAATCATAGCAACAATTATAATAGGAATAACAGCACTGCCAAAGAATTTTGAAATTGCATCAAAGACAGGATTTGAAAAATTGGCTCTGATAGAATCAAGAAAAGCAAATTCCCAATCCATAAAAATAACCCCCTTAGATATATAAATAATATATTTTACACAAAATGTGTTCAAATACTTGACATATAGAAATTTTCATTCTATAATTGAAGTATAGATATACACATTAAGTGTAACTACAAACTTTTAATTGTATTTGCGGTGAATAAGTTGCTAAAAGTAGGTGCATAAGAGCGTTGCCAATTAAAAGTTTTTTAAAAATTTAATATAGCTAATAAGTGTTAGCTTATAGCAATTCTATGGAAAATATATACTATTTAAGTGCTTAATTAACAATGAACTACCGTAGAATTAGAATCGTGTCAAGTGACTATCTGCGATAAGTTTTGCTTAAATTTTTTTCAAAATGACTATGCACTAATAACTATCATCAAAATTATGTTGATATAACAAAGCTATGTTTACTATTGTTGTTTTTGAGAAATGAGCATTTCAGCACATTTTATGCCGTCAACTGCGGCGGAGATTATTCCTCCCGCATAACCGGCACCCTCTCCGCATGGATAAAGTCCACGAAGTGTTGGAGATTGCAAGGTATCATCACGCATAATTCTCACAGGAGATGAACTTCTGCTTTCAACTGCGGTCAAGAGAGCGTCATTTGAAGAAAAACCTTTCAAACGCTTATCCATTTCAAGAATACCTTCACGCATAGACTCTGTTATGAAATCAGGTAGACAGTCATCAAGATTAGAAAGCGTAACACTTGGCTTATATGTTGGAAGAACTTCTCCAAAAGCCGTACTCTTTGTATGGTTCAGAAAATCTCCCACACGCTGACAAGGTGCTTTATATCCGCCGCCACCGAGTAAAAAAGCCGAACTTTCAAGCTTTCTTTGAAGCTCCATACCGGCAAGAACGCTGTCACTTCCAAAATCCTTTGGTGAAATTCCAACAAGTAGGGCACTGTTCGAGTTTATATTGCTTCGGTCATAAAGGCTCATGCCATTGGTTACAAGGCGGTTTTCCTCGCTTGCAGCAGCAACAACGAAGCCACCGGGACACATACAAAATGTGTAAACACCTCTGCCGTTTTTAAGATGAACGGCAAGCTTATAATCGGCAGGTGGAAGTCTAAGTTTTTCAGCTTCTGCACCGAACTGCACAATGTCAGTTGTTTTTTGCAGATGTTCAATTCTTGCTCCAACAGAAAAAGGCTTTGCCTCCATCAATATTCCGCTTTTATCGAGCATTTCAAAGGTATCTCTTGCACTGTGACCTATCGCAAGAATAATATCATTTGTTTCGATTATTTCGGCAGATTCTTCATGCTGAATCTCAGCACCGATAACAGTATTGTCCTTGGTGAGAATTTTAGTCAATTTGGTTTCAAAGAAAACCTCTCCGCCGAGAGATATTATTTTTTTGCGAATGTTCTTGACAGTAGGTCTCAGCTTGTCCGTACCGATATGGGGCTTCGCAAGATAGAGAATATCTTCGGTAGCACCATTTTCGACAAACTCCTCAAGAACTTTTCTTGCGCGAGTATCTTTAGTGCCGGTGTTTAGCTTCCCGTCAGAGAAAGTTCCTGCACCGCCCTCGCCGAACTGAACATTTGATTTTGTATCAAGAATACCAGTTTTCCAGAAGTTTTCTACATCTCTTATACGGGAATCTACATCTCTGCCACGCTCGATAAGTATAGGTTTTTCACCTGCCTGAGCGAGAATAAGAGCCGCAAAAAGTCCCGCAGGACCGCTCCCGACAACAAGCGGTCTTTGATTTAGTTTTCGTCTGTTTTCTGGAAGCTGATATTTATATGGTTCGGCTTTAAAAATACTTGAAGAACCATAGCGTTTAAGAATGGTATTTTCACCGACTGAAAGTTTTACATCAATAGTTGCGGTATAGTGGATATTATCCTTTTTTCGAGCGTCAATGGAACAGCGATAAAGAGATGCACCGCTGATTTGTGACTCGTCAATTCTAAGTTTCCTGCAAACGGCTTTTCGCATAGTTTTATCTGTAAAGCCAATCGGCAGAGAAACAGAAGTAATTCTAATCATATTTTCTTACCTTTCTTGGCTTTTGCTATATATATCAATGTACTGACCAATGCGGTTATTATTAGTAAATGTAAAATTGTATGATATAAATCAGGTATGTATTTTCCATCAATATTAAGCCATTTTATAGTTCCTGAAAAGAACTTAATTTTTCCATCTAATGAACCCATAATTCCGCTGTTGAATATGGTATACCATTCGTGACATAAAAATTGTATTAAGAACCATATCGACAACCAGAGCGCAGTAAGCCATTTGCTAATTTTTTCTTTAAAAATGAATATAAGAAAAATCACGAAATAAATTATAAAGAAAATCCCATCATCTTTATATGATGTTGTTACTAAACAATTTTCTCCGAAATATAAGCCTGTCATATCAAGAAAAAACCATATCAATAATGCTGTTAAAGGAATCATACAATATTTTTTTTTCATTTTTAACACCTCTTTTTATAGCTTAAATTTCTGCACAAAGCATACCGCTTGCCCACGCAAAGGATAGATTATAGCCTCCGCAATCGCCGTCAATATCTAATATTTCACCACAGAATTTTATTCGCTTATCTGATTTTAATGCAAGCGATTTTACATCAATTTCTTTGCTTGTGATACCGCCTGCTGTAACTTGTGCAGTAGCGTTATTGTCAGATTTTATAGGCATGAAATCCATTCTTGAGAGAATATTCGCAAGACGCTTGATTGCGCTGTCGTTTATCGACTTTATATTAATTTTCTTTGCGATATAATTTGCTAATTTCTCATCAAGGATTCCTGCAAGAAGTTCTTTACAATCGGCTTTCGGAAAGGCTTTTCGGCGATTTTGCAAGGTTGAGATTATTTCCGAGAAGGGATATTCGGGCATAAGATTAAGCTCAATTCTGATATTTTCACAGATGTTGCCGTTGACAGTGCCGAGCTTGAAAAATTCTCCAGCATATCTTGAAATATTAAAAACGCATATTCCTGAAAGTGATTTATCGGTGAATTGAATTTCGCCGTCCTCACTGTGAATTATTTGCTTATCGGCAAGAAATTTAACATTTCCACGAACACGAACACCTTTAAGCATTGAAATATTTTCAGAAACGGCAACGCTTGTAAGTGACGGAAAGAGTGGGGAATAACTTACACCGATTTTCCCGAGAAGTTCGTAGCCAAGGTTACTGCCTAAGCCCTTATTGGCTCGTGAACCACAGGCAATTATTACGCTTGAGGCTGAAATTTTACGGCTTTCGGAGATGATTTCAAGCTTGTCCTTATGACGCTTTATATCAAGAACAGTAAAATCGGTTATAATTTCAATTCCGTACTGCTTACAGGCAAGTAATAGCGTTGAAAGCACAGTATCAGCTCGGTTTGAGTATGGATAAACTCTACCCATAGAATCGGTTCTTATGAGAAGTCCGAGAGATGAGAAAAATTCTGATATTTCTTTATAGCCAAAGCGAGAAAAAACGCTTTCTGCGATTTTAATGTCGCCGTGAAAACTTGAAAGCGAAATATTCTCATTCATAAGATTACAGCGACCGTTTCCGGTAGCAAGTAGCTTTCTGCCGACCTTTTGACTGCGTTCAAGAACGGTTATTTTACCTGATAAACCTTTTTTTCTGATATTTCTTGCGGCACATATTGCGGAACAAAGACCACTTGCACCACCGCCGATTATTGCAATATCCATATTTACTCCATAGCGTAGTTGTATTCTTTCATATAGAAATCACTTTCGTTTCGCTTGTCAAATTTGTTGATTAAATCAAGAGCTTTGCTCTGATAATATTCAGCAAGAACCTTTGTACTGTAAATGCCGTCAGCTTTATAAAGCTTGAATTTTTCAGGGAGTTTTAGCTTAACTTCATCTTTTTTCTGTGCAAGCTTTGTAAATACTGCCGCCGCACCCACATAAAACTTCATATTTGAATGAGAGTTTTTGGAATCAAATTCCCAAGCTAAATGATTTTCAAAGAGTTTTACACCTTTAGTTAAATCTGTTTTTGAATAAAGTTTAAGCATATCACCTATAACAAACAGATAGGTGCTGTCTTTTGAAATCCTGCGGTAGCATTTTTTACGATATTCTTCAGCTTTTTCAAATTCGCCAAGCTCATAGTAACGGTACATAATATTTTTATATGTAATATCAGGTATTTCAGCACAACTTACTTGTCCTGAAAGTATAGGATAAGCTGTTTCTAAAGCTCTTTCCATAGAGGCTGTATTAAGTTCGTATTCAACCATTGTATCTAATTCACAGGCATAGCAATCGGCTAATTCGTCACGCTTTGCAAGAATAAATTGCTGATATGCTTTCTTGGCGGCTTGTTTATCGCAGGCTTCTTCAAAGCGGTAGAGATTTTCATAGTAAGGTCTTAGGGAATAACCGTATCTTTCACAACGCTTTCTAAATTCGGCGAAAAGTTCATAAACCTTTGCTTTCGAAACTTGGTAAAAGTCTTCACAGTCTGAAAGAATCCACTTAAATTCCCACATATAGTCATGTTTGTACTCGTCAAGCCTTTCTTCGTGTTCATCGAAAATCTTTATCATTTCCGGAAATGTAAGAAAAGCTTGAAAACTGTCGCCATAAAGCTCGCTTTCACTCATAAGGTCACTTCTAAAAATATACATAAATTCATAATCTTTTTCAGCATCAGCAAGTGCAATAGCATTTTTAATAGCCTGTAAGCGTTGTTCACCATGCGGCAAGTTTTCATATCGTTTTTGTATTTCAAATCCATCAATCATTTTAATATACCTCCGTTTATAAGTCCTTCGATACTCTTATTCATAATTGTAATCTCGTTATTTCTGAGCGGATAATGTCCAAGCAATAATGATTGAACATAAAGTATCTTAATAATATTTGTAAGTTGAGCTTTGCTTATATTTTTGAGATTTTGTATGAGAGTATTTTCGGTATTGAATACAAGCGTAGTGGTGTGGTTATCGTCAATTTCGTCTGCAAAAGCGTCATAAATATCTGCAAAAAGTGAATCGCTGTTTTCTTTTGCGTGGAGAATTTGTCTGAAAAGTTCTGCCTGCTCGTCCATAACATAAAGAGCATAAAGCTCATGAGGCTGAAATGCTTTGATTTCCGCTTGGCAATCAAAGTCTTCAAGTGTTTCATTGGCAATATCAAGAAAGTTGTGGTATTCACTATACTCTGATTGTGGAATATCTTCAAGAGTCTGCATGAAAACTTCTTCATCAAGTTCTGCCGCATTAAGCTCATATTCCTCAATCAGCTTGATTATAAGCCTATCATCATAGACATAGCCAGCATTGACCAAAAGGTTGTTTTGTGCAGAAAATATCGGTGAATACTGCTTGAATTTATCTGTTTGAAAGGAGAATGTGAAAGGCTCATCTAAATTTCTTATCTGAGAACCCGTCATAATTCCAGAAGTTGTTTCAAACTCAAGATAGTCTATAAAGATATTGAAAAGCTCGTCATTGTCGATAGCCATGCTCTTTATAGCAAGGTTATGTATGGAAACCATTTTTCTTAATATATCGGGTTTTGTCTTGGAAAGGCTTATAAGATAACTTTCGATACATTCTCCAATTTCTTCTTTTGCAGCTTCGAGAGCATCTTCTTCGTAGAAATCTTCACGAGATGCTGTCGGACGCAGAGAATTTGTGTTTATAAAGCATCTTACAAAAAATGCCCATTCCGGCAAAAGCGTACTGCCGTTTTCGGTGAGGAGCATATGCTTGAGATAGATTCTATGGCTGTTCTTTGCCGTGGCGGCTATTCTATATGGAAGAATATATGCAACACCACTGAAAAGCCCTGTAGGGGAATTTAATGGGATATAATCCATAAATTCAATGCCAAAAAGGTCCTTGCCGAATGACATTATGGAATCGTGCATATCGCTATTGTAGTCAACAACAGTATTTATGCGTTGAGAGCCTTCTTCGGTTTTGAGCATAATAGGGAATGGAAGCGGAAGTCCGTAATATCTTACAAGTTCGATAATTCTACCAGCCTCAAAGTATTCTTCGGAATTTTTATTTAAAGCTATATAGAAAGAAGTTCCTTCAGGACAGCTTTCAAGACGATTTATCTTATAAATGCCATCGGGAGTACCTATCCATTCAAGATATTCGCCAGTTTTGGCAGAATGTGTTGTTAAACGGATTTCATTTGTAACCATAAAGCAAGAGAGCAAACCTATTCCGAAACGACCGATAAATTCTTCGGAGATTTTTCCTGTGATAATATCACGCTTTGAGGATTGTCCGATAACAGCTAAAAACTGGTTTATTTCATCATATGAAAGTCCTATACCGTTATCGCTGAATATAATAGTTTTCTTGCCGTTTATAATTTTAGGCTCAATAGTGATTTTGCCGTTGTTGAATTTTTTATCAAAAAGTTTTCTTGCGGAAATTGCATCTGTACCGTTTTGAAGAAGTTCACGAATGAAAACATCCGGCGAACTGTAAAGATGGTTGGAGAGTATATCAATCATACCACGCAGATTGACCTTGAATCTGTTTTCTTCTGACATAAATATCACTCCTAAAAATAGATATAATAAGGATATCACAGTAAGGATAGTGTAAAATTCTTATATAGAATAATTCTTATGCGATGCAACTTTAATTTTCTAATCTTACTTTTAAAATCGGAATAGCAATATTTGTCTTAAGTATCTTAAAATAAGATGTAAAACTATTTATTTGAAAATTTCAGAAGATTTTTGAAAAAAATCTTAAAAATATAATTCCTGAAAACCTCATAAAATAGGGGTTTTTAGATTTTTTAAAAAAATTTTTAAAAAAATTTAAAAAAAGTGTTGACATTCTGATGGGGTTGTGATAATATAATACCTGTCGCTGGCGAGAACGCCAGATGACAAACCCAGACAGATGGGAGCATAGCTCAGCTGGGAGAGCACCTGCCTTACAAGCAGGGGGTCACAGGTTCGAGCCCTGTTGTTCCCACCATTTGGCCCGGTAGTTCAGTTGGTTAGAACGCTAGCCTGTCACGCTAGAGGTCGTCGGTTCGAACCCGATCCGGGTCGCCAAAATTTGCCTCTGTAGCTCAGTCGGTAGAGCAGGGGACTGAAAATCCCCGTGTCGGTGGTTCGATTCCGCCCGAAGGCACCATATCTGCGGATGTAGCTCATCTGGTAGAGCGCCACCTTGCCAAGGTGGAGGTAGCGAGTTCGAGCCTCGTCATCCGCTCCAGTTCTAAACGGAATGTTTAATACATATATTTTATTAAGCTTCCGAAAGGTGCTTAGAAAGTTAAGCACCTTTTTTATTCGGTGCCATAGCCAAGCGGTAAGGCGTGGGTCTGCAAAACCCTGATCCCCAGTTCAAATCTGGGTGGCACCTCCAAGTTAAAATCCCGAACGCTTATGCGTTCGGGATTTTTTGTGCTTGTTTTTTAAATTTGAGTTAGATGTTGGTTTATAAAAACTTTGAAAAAGCTCAAGTGAAATTTTTGAGTGTCTTAGAGAAATTTTGAAACTAAACGGTAGTTTAGTCCTACGCGTGTGTAGACTTCCCATACTCACTACGAGCGAGACTTGTCGAGCGATTACGCGTCTTGTCCTGTGCGGTCACGCACCGCGTCTTGGGGGCGGCGGCTCGCCGCCTTGAGTGAAACTTTTAATTTAAAAACTTCGACGCGAATAGTTAAGCGCTAATTTAACGAAAAAGCGGAACGCGTCTTGACTGCGGAGGCACTCCGCCTTGAGCGAAACTTTTAAGTTTTATGAGTGATTACTTTTTGACAAGGGCTTTGCCGATTTTTTCGATAGCCGTATCTTTTGTGATAATTTTGCCATATTCTCTTAACTTGGATATGGTTAAGTTTCCTCCTGAAATTTTTTCACCGTATTCATATAGAAAGGATTCAAGCTTGCGTGAAATTCCTCGAACAGGTTTTATTATTAAAAAATATCGAGAACCGTATTTATATAAATCTGAATGAATATATTGTATTTTTGCTTTATAGACAACAGAAATACACCGAAGCATATCTTCGGCTTCTATGAATCCTATTATTATTGGACGAGCGTTTTTGATTTTATATATCTTCCTTTTGTGAGCTTTCTGCGTCAGAGTGATAAGAAAAAGACAGCCGTTTATATACGGAATGGCCTCTATAAGCATTTTTTTGTTTTTTACGGAAATTCCTGTTTCTTTACTTGCAAATTTTAATAATCGCTGTATCATTTCTTTTACATGAGGGTCGGAAAGTGTCATACTTTCAAATTCAAGTGAAAAGGATTTCATATCATCGTCACAGAGTGCAATAAGTATTCGATTGTTATCTATCTGTTCAATAGTCATATCAAGCACCACCGTAGTTTTTATCTCTATAATATAATATTAGATAGACAGGCAGTGTGCAAGTGGATATTTAAGGTTGTAAATCATTACCTTGATATATAATTGAACCTCATATTGACAGCAAGGGGATAATGTTGATAAAATTATTTTATAGATGATTTCAGGGGGAGAGATAATGTTGAATAAAGGTGCAATTTTTGATATGGACGGTTTGATGATAGATTCTGAAAAAATCGTGTTTATGGGATATGAATTCGCTATGAATAAGTTTGGTTATAGTAAGAAAATTCTTGATTTGGCTAAGAGTTGTATCGGACTTACATATGATGATACATGCAGAAAATTTAATGAAGAAATGGGCAAAGGTTTTGATTATGACAGTTTTAAACCTAATGTTTCTGAATTTGTACATAATTATTTCAAAACAAATGGAGTTCCTGTAAAGAAAGGGCTTTTTGAGCTTTTGGAGGCTTTAAAGCAAGAGGGTTACAGACTTTGTGTTGCAACCTCTACAAGAGCATCTACGGCAAAAGAAGAGCTTATTGACGCAGGAATACTTTCGCACTTTGAAGACTTAGTCGGAGGAGATAGCATAAAGAACGGAAAGCCTGCACCTGATATATTCCTTGAGGCGGCAAGAAGAATTTCTGTTGAGCCTGAAAACTGTATTGTATTTGAGGATTCTATAAATGGAATTAAGGCGGCTTATAATGCCGGAATGAAGCCTATTATGGTGCCTGATATGGTAGAGCCGACAGATGAAATTCTTCCTATGATTTATAGGCGTTTTAATAGTCTTGATGAGGCTATTCCGCTTATTAAGGGTGAATTGAAGTGAAAATCTTAAAAGCTATTTTCGGCTATAAGAGATTATTTATTGTATTACTTACTCCGATAGCCTTTATTTTGATTTTAATTGCAAAAAATAATTCCGCCTTTGCAGAATGGTATACAGTTAATATTTATCATTATATATCTTTGTTTTGGAACTTTCTTTCATCGTTATTACCGTTTTCACTTGCGGAAATTATAGTGATTATGCTTATTCCGCTTGCATTAACTTACATAATGGTTTCCATTGTGAAAATTGTAAGGAAAAAGGGAAGTAGGGGAAAAACAGCATATAAAGCATTTTTGAATGTTGTCTGTGCAGTGAGTCTTGTATTTTTTCTGTTTATAACGAATTTTGGGATTTGCTATTACAGAAACACTTTTGCGGAAACAAACGGCATAGCAATTTGTGAATCTACTGTTGATGAGCTTTATTCTTTATGCGTAGACCTTGCAAAAAGTGCATCTAAGGCTCGTGAAAATCTTTCTGAAAATGATGGAATTATGACGCTTACAAGCTTAAATGAATCAAAGACTGAAACTCAAAAAGCTATGAACAGCTTATATGAAAAATATCCGACTATTTTTGGCGGATATTCAAAAACAAAATCTGTTATGCTCTCTGAATTGATGTCATATACTCAGATAACGGGAGTCTTTTTTCCATTCACATTTGAGGCTAATGTAAATGTAGCTGTGCCTGAATTTAGTATACCGGCAACAATGTGCCACGAGCTTTCACATCTAAGAGGTTTTGCGAGAGAGGACGAGGCTAATTTTATAGCTTATCTTGCTTGCATAAACAGCGATAATGCAGAGGTGCAATATTCGGGATATATGCTTGCTTTTATTCATTCGGTAAATGCTTTGTATAGTTCTGACATAGAAAAATATCAGGAAGTTTTCAGTTATTTAAGTGACAAGGTTCAAGCTGATTTGAATGCAAATAACGAATATTGGGCTAAGTATGAAACACCTGTTGCTGAGGCGGCATCAAGCATAAATGATTCATATCTTAAAGCTAATTCTCAAGATGACGGAACTAAAAGCTATGGTAGAATGGTAGATTTACTTTTGGCTTATTCGAGAAAATAACAGAAAGGAAGGTTTTGAATGAATATAGAAATAAGGGAATATAGAAAAGAAGATGTTTCTGATTCAATAAAAATATGGAATAAGGTTGTTGATGACGGAATGGCTTTTCCACAGACAGAACCCCTTGATGAAATTGATGGAGATAAGTTCTTTTCTTCGCAATCATTTACAGGTATCGCATATGATACTGAAAGCGGAAATATAGTAGGACTTTATATTTTACACCCTAATAATATAGGACGCTGCGGACATATCTGCAACGCAAGCTATGCTGTGAAATCTGATTTAAGAGGGTATCATATAGGAGAAAAGCTTGTTAGTCATTCTCTTTCTAAAGCTAAAGAACTTGGTTTTAGAATTATGCAGTTTAATGCTGTTGTTGAAAGCAATACATATGCATTAAAACTATATAAAAAGCTCGGTTTTATTCAGCTTGGAGTTATTCCTAAAGGTTTTCTTAATAAAAACGGAAAGTATGAAAATATCATATTGCATTATATAGAATTATAACCTTTGCTGAGCCGTTTTCAATTCTACTTTTAGTAGGTTGTCTGCTTGTATTTTCTGATGTATGATTTAGTCAACAAAAGGAGTTGATTTTATGAATTATATTACAGGAAATATTATTAAAAATCTTAGAGAACAAAAAGGTATTACTCAAAAAGAACTTGCAGACAAACTTTGCGTCAGTGACAAAACTGTATCAAAATGGGAAACAAACAGAGGCTTGCCGGATATAAGCGTTATTGCGGAATTGGCTGAGGCTTTGAATGTTTCGGTTACAGAATTATTTACCGGAAACATAGCTAAAAATAATAATCGTTCTGCGAATATTATGAAATCGGAAATTTATGTTTGCCCCTTGTGTGGAAATGTTATTTACTCTTTTGGAGAGGGGAGTTTTAGCTGTTGTGGAATTTCCTTGCCAAAGCTTGAAGTTGAAGATGATTCAAAGCATATAATTTCAGTCCAGATTGCAGACGGCGAATATTATATTACTGTTAATCATGAAATGAGTAAGGAACACTACATTTCATTTATTGCATATTTTTCAGGGAATTCTATGCAGATAGAGAAGCTTTATCCTGAGCAAAATGCTGAATGTCGTTTCAGAATGAACGGTCATGGGATTATTTATGCTTATTGCAACAGAGATGGTTTATTTATGGTTAAAGTCTGAGTCGGTATTTATCATACTCTTTTTTGACTACACCGGAAAGCAAGACAATGGCAATCATATTTGGTATAGCCATAAGTCCGTTGAAAGTATCGGAAATTTCCCAAACAAGATTGAGGTTGATTATACAACCAACGAAAGTAATAAGGGTATAGGCGATTCTATATGAGCTGATAAAGCGTCCATTTGTCAGATATTCAACAGAGCGTTCACCGAAATATGACCACGAGACAAGTGTCGCTACTCCGAAAAGAGTTATTGAAAGCGACATAAAGTATTTTCCGAAATCGCCGAAAACGCTTTCAAAACAGTAGGAGCTTACTGCAACTGCATCAAGATTTGTTTTGTGCGAGCCTGTACAGATTATACACAGAGCCATAAGCGTACACAAAACAATCGTATCAACAAAAACCTGAAATATGCCCCACATTCCTTGTTTGCATGGATTATCTGTATCGGCGGCGGCGTGAACTATCGGCGAGCTTCCTAAACCTGCTTCATTAGAAAATACGCCCCTTGATATTCCGTATTTCAAGGCTCTTGACATTCCGTAACCCATAAAGCCACCAGCCATAGAGCTTATATCAAAGGCCGATGAAAAAATTTCCCCGAACGCTTCGGGGATTTTTTTTATGTTTATGAATACAACAATCAATGCTCCCAGAGTATAGAGAATTGCCATAAAAGGCACTATTTTTGCCGTAAATGACGATATTCTTTCTATACCGCCAAATATTACAACTCCGACTAAGGCGGTAAGAAATGCTCCTGTTACAACAGGTGAAACATCAAAGCCGATCTCCAATGCTCCTGCGACAGCGTTGGATTGAGTCATATTTCCCATTCCGAGAGAGGCTAATGTACAGGCTATTGCAAAAATAGCCGCAAGCCATTTGCAGTGAAGTCCGTTTTTTATGTAGTACATAGGTCCGCCGACATATTTACCGTTTCGTGTTTCACGATATTTTACGCCGAGAACATTTTCGGCAAATATGGTTGCCATACCGAAAATGCTTGAAATCCACATCCAGAATACAGCTCCTGCACCGCCAAGTGCAATAGCACTTGCTACACCGACGATATTGCCTGTACCTATTGCACCTGCAAGAGCGGTTGCCATTGCTCGAAATGGTGTTATTTTGCCTTTTTCGGCGGATTTATTTTCTTTGGAAAAAAGTGAGCCGATAGTTTCTTTCCACCAAAGTTTGAATTTAGTTATTTGTAAAAAGCCAAGTCTGAATGAAAAAAATATTCCAATTAAAAGTAATGCGACTAAGGCAACAGGTCCCCACACAACCGAATTTATAGTATGGTTTATTTTTACGATAAATTCCACGAACTCACCTTCCGCAAAGCATTTATAATTTATATGCTTGTATATGGGGGAGTATGTTGTTATTTTTATGGATTAGATAAATATCCTCCTTATTGTAAATGCTTTGTTTTAATGCTATAATAACATCGAGCTGAAGCTTATATTCTTTGTAATACAAACTGATGACAGCATAAATTGAAATCAGGTGGAAAAACTATGCAGGAAAAGAAACTTATGCCACCGCTTTGGATGGCTTATCCTTATATGGAAAGATATTCTATAGGTTGGCGAATGGGTTCTGGAGAAGAGTATAGGTATAATATCTATGATTGGTTTGAAACTCTTTCGCCAAGTGAACAGAATGAATATATGGAACTATTTCCTGAGCCGAAAAGCTGGTGTGGATTTTGGGACGAATTTTTAGAAAGAGATTATGACGAATTTAAGGTTGAAAAACTATTCTATTTTCATAATGATTTTTCAACTCATTTTTGGCAAGAAAACGGAAAACCGCTATATGATATTGATTGGCTGAGAAAGAAATATAAAAGCGGTGAAAAAACTGAATTTGTTTTCTTTTGGGGACATAGACCGTCTAAAAACGGTATTACAAAATCTTGTTTTAGTCAGTGGTGGAAATCTGAATTTTGTGAGGAGCATTATAAATATTGTTGTATGGAACAATATATGATGTCCAAAAAAGCTTTGCTTTTTGATGATAAGGAAGTTTTTGAGCAAATTATGGCTTCTGATGAACCAAATGAAATAAAATCTCTTGGCAGAAAAATTCGTAATTTTGATGAAAAAATATGGAATGATGTAAAATATAGCATTGTTCTGAATGGTAATTATCTTAAATTTACTCAGAATAGAAATCTTATGAATTTTCTGTTGAGTACAGGTGATAAGATTCTTGTTGAAGCAAGTCCTTTTGATAAAATTTGGGGCATTGGTATGAGTGAAAATGATGAGCGAATAAATAATCCTGATGAATGGCAGGGTGAAAATCTTCTTGGCTTTGCTTTGACAGAAGTAAGAGAGGAAATTAAGTCCGTTTATGCAAATGAAGGCTTGGTTGATTATTCGTTTGTAAAATAGCTGAAATATGTTATCAAATTCCTTGCAAGTTTTTATTTTTTATGATATAATCTACTATAAACGCAATGACGAAGAGAGTAGTCTGTTTATATGCAGTCTAAAGAGAGAAATTGTCGAGGGCTGAAAGCAATTTTGTCTGTGAAATGAGATGAAGTTCACTTCCGAGCGGTACTGCTGAAATGCTTATGCAGATTAGGTGGTAACGGAGAAAAGCACCGTTAAAGGCATAATGAGAGTTTGCATATTGCAAAAACAAGGGTGGTACCACGGAAGATTATCTATGCTTTCGTCCCTGACACTAAAAAGTCAGGAACGAAAGCATTTTTTGTGTGGCGGCGGCGAGCCGCCGCACCCGAGACGCGGAATCGGTTTTGCAAGCAAAACCTCAACATTGATATTAAGAAGATTGTTGACGCGGTCGAAGTAACTACCGGACAGGCGAACGAAGTTCGCTCCTACATTTCTTCCTATAAGACAGTTAAAAGTTTCGCGCAAGCCTTTTCAAAGGCTTGCGGTTTCCAAAGGCAGAACCTTTGGTGGGTTTTAAGGGCAAAGCCCTTAATATAAATTTTTGAGGTGAAAAGTATGAAAGAACAGCTTGAAAACATCAGGCAACAGGCACAAGAAGAACTTGCAAAGGCGAGTTCAAAGCAAGAGCTTGAGGCTCTTCGAGTAAAATATCTCGGAAAGAAAGGCGAACTCACAGCTATTCTAAAGCAAATGGGTAAGCTTTCTCCTGAGGAACGTCCGGTAATAGGACAGCTTGCAAATGAAGTAAGAGAAAATATAACACAGCTTCTTGAATCTGCACAGGCTGACATCAAAACTAAGGAAAGAAATGCAAAGCTTGCAGCAGAAAAGCTTGACGTTACACTTCCGGGAAAGAAACATGAGCTTGGCAATAAGCACCCACTTTCTATTGTTCTTGATGAGATTAAGGAAATCTTTGTCGGAATGGGATTTGATATTGTTGATGGTCCAGAGGTTGAGTATGATTACTATAACTTCGAGGCGTTGAATATTCCAAAGGACCACCCGGCTCGTGATACTCAGGATACATTCTATATCAATGATAATATTGTTCTCAGAACACAGACATCACCTGTTCAGATTCGTGTTATGGAAAAGCAAAAGCCTCCTATTCGTATAATCTCTCCGGGTAGAGTTTATCGTTCTGATGCAGTTGATGCAACACATTCACCTCTTTTCCATCAGATTGAGGGACTTGTTGTTGATAAGGGTATTACCTTTGCTGACCTCAAGGGTACGCTTGAAACATTCGTAAAGCGTCTTTATGGTGAGGATTCAGTTGTTCGTTTCCGTCCGCATCACTTCCCGTTTACAGAGCCTTCTGCCGAAGTTGATGTTCAGTGCTTTAACTGTAAGGGTGCCGGCTGTCGTCTTTGCAAGAACGAGGGTTGGATTGAAATTCTCGGTTGTGGAATGGTTCACCCTAAGGTTCTCGAAAACTGCAACATTGATCCTGAGGAATATACAGGCTTTGCACTTGGTCTTGGTCTTGAGAGAGTTGCAATGCGTCGTTATAATATTGATGATATGCGTCTTTTCTATGAAAATGATGTAAGATTCCTGTCGCAGTTCTAAGGAGGTATAAGAAATGAATTTATCTATGAGATGGCTTCGTGAGTTCGTTGACATTGATGAAGATATCAATATGAGAGAATTTTCCGAAGCAATTACAATGAGCGGTTCTAAGGTTGAGAGCTTTGAAAAGGAAGGCTCTGAACTTAAAAATATAGTTGTTGGTCGAGTTCTTTCAACTGAAAAGCACCCTGATGCGGACAGACTTACAGTCTGCAAGGTTGATGTTGGCGAGGCTGAGACTATTCAGATAGTTACAGCCGCAACGAATGTTGTTCCTGATGCGCTTGTACCTGTCGCAAAGGATAATTCTGTTGTCCATAGCGGTCAGAAGATTAAGAAAGGCAAGCTTCGTGGAGTATTGAGCCAAGGTATGTTCTGTTCTGTTGCAGAGCTTGGAGTAACTGTTCATGATTTCCCTTATGCTATTGAGGACGGCATTTTCCTTATTCAAGAGGATTGCAAGGTCGGCGATGATATCAGAGATGCAATAGGTCTTAATGATACAAAGGTTGAGTTTGAAATTACTTCAAACCGTCCCGATTGTTTCTCTGTTATTGGTCTTGCAAGAGAGGCTGCCGCTACTTATAATAAGCCACTCAAGCTTCATACACCTGTCGTAAAGGGTATCGGCGAAAGCTGTGAGGGTATGCTCGATGTTAAGATTGAAAACAAAGAGCTTTGCAAGATGTATAGTGCAAAAATTGTTAAGAATGTAAGAGTAAAGCCATCGCCACGCTGGCTTCGTGAAAGACTTCGTGCTATGGGAGTTCGTCCTATTAACAATATCGTTGATATTACCAACTATGTTATGCTTGAGTATGGTCAACCTATGCACGCTTTTGACTTGCGTTTTGTTGATGGCGCTAAAATCCGTATAAGAAATGCAAAAGCAGGGGAAACTATTACAACTCTTGACGGAATTGAGCGTAAGCTTTCTGAAAAAAATCTTATTATAGCTGATGAAAATAAGCCTATCGCTATTGCCGGCGTTATGGGTGGAGAGTTCAGCGGAATTGTTGATGATACAAACACTATCGTTTTCGAGTCTGCTAACTTTGACGGCGCCTCTGTCCGTCTTACAGCTAAAGAGCATGGTATGAGAACAGACGCTTCCTCACGCTACGAAAAGGGACTTGACCCGAATAATTGCTTGCCTGTACTTCAGAGAGCTTGTGAGCTTGTAGAGCTTCTTGACGCAGGAGATGTATATGACGGAGAGATTATCGACTTTGCCGGTGAATCTATCGACAAGATAAATGTAAGAAAGAGAATTGCTCTTGAGCCTGATTGGATTAACTCATTCCTTGATACAAAGCTTTCTGTTGACGAAATGAAGGCTATTCTTACAAAGCTTGAATGTGAATTTGACGGAGAAGATGTTCTTCCACCAACATTCAGACCTGACCTCCAGCATAAAGCTGATATTGCAGAGGAAATTGCTCGTTTCGTAGGTTATAACACAATTCCATCAACTTCTATAAGTGGTGGTGCTCAGGGTAAGTATACAGCTCGTCAAAAGTTTGATAGCAAGATTGCAGCAACAATGCTTGCTCTTGGTTTGAGCGAGATTATGACATATTCTTTCGTAAGCCCTAAGTATTATGATAAGATTCTTATGCCAAAGGACAGCGAACTTCGCCGTTCAGTTGTTATAACAAATCCGCTTGGTGAGGATACAAGCGTAATGCGTACAACTGCACTTCCTTCAATTCTCGAAATTCTCGCAAAGAACTATAACAACAGAAATGAAAAGGCTTATCTCTACGAGCTTGCTCGTGAGTATATTCCTATAACAGACGATAAGCTTCCTATCGAAAAGAATAAGCTTATCGGCGGTTTCTATGGCTTGTCTGATTTCTTTGAGTTAAAGGGTATTGTAGAGGAAACTCTCGACAGACTTTCAATCTATGATTATGATGTAGAGGCTTCTGCTGATGAATTTGCATATCACCCTGGTCGTTGTGCAGTTCTTACTATTGACGGCGAAAGAATTGGTGTATTCGGCGAACTTCACCCACAAGTAGCTGAAAACTATGGTATCGGTGAGAGAGTTTATGCTTTCGAGCTTGAGGCTGATTTACTCTTTAAGTATACAAAGTCTGAAAAGCAATATACTCCACTTCCTAAGTTCCCTGCTGTAACAAGAGATATTGCGGTTATATGCGATGAAAATATCCCTGTTCTTACACTCGAAAAGGCTATGAAGAAGTCAGCCGGCTCTACTCTCGAATCTGTTAAGCTCTTTGACGTATATCAAGGTGAACAGATTGAAAAGGGTAAGAAGAATGTTGCATTCAGAATCACAATGCGTTCTCATAACGAAACCCTTACAGATGAACACGCTAACAGCACTATGAAGAAGATTATGAAGGCTCTTGAAAATGAGGGTGCAGTTCTTAGAGCATAATGCACAATATATTGGTCATTTTAGTGTCAAATTTACAATTTGTACTTGAAATCCTATAATGTATATGCTAAAATAAGCAGTATGGAGGTGGTACTCGTGCAGGACAAAACTATGGTCTTTTCTATTAACGGCAATAAAGATGAGAGCATAAGAGTTATTCTTACGACGGTTTATAAGGCTCTTGAAGAAAAGGGCTATAATCCTCTGAATCAGATTGTCGGATATATTTTGTCTGAGGATCCCACTTATATAACTACTCACAATAACGCGAGAAATCTTATAAGAAAAATTGATCGTGATGATTTGCTTGAAGCTTTGCTAAAGAATTATTTAAATCTTTAAGACATCATTGCTAAAAGGAGTGCCTGATGGTTTTAAATAAAATCTGAATGCATATCTTACCAAAAGAAAGAGTATTATGGTAAGACCTTAATTTGTGAATCTACTGCGTTTTTGTGCCTTGTGCAATTTCTCTTGCACAAGGCACAGTAGTTTCTTTAACCGTTTATAAATCATACTTACTGCGATTGGAGGATTATATGTCTAATACTAAAACTGCATTTCCGCTTTATTACAGAGGAAAACCGCTTGTAAGAAATAACGACACGATTTTTTTCGGAGATATGAAAGACCCTTATGTTATTAAGCTGCAAATCAAGTCTAAGGAAAATTCTAATAATCTTGATTGTGCCAATAAGGTTACAATTCAGCTTTTAAGCACAGATACAGAAATCAGTGCAAGAAAGCAGATTATCAAGACAGGTGAGAAAGAAAATCTTGCAGTTGCACTTGATTTAGCTGTTGCATGGCTCGAAAGAGAACTTGCAAAATCTTCTAAAAAGTAAAATTCAGTCTAAGAATAGTATATTAGACTTAACAAAAGGGGAAAATCTATTCTGTGGATTTTCCCCTTTATGCTAATTATTTTTAAAAATACGATATAGATATAAAATTTATTGGAGGACAATATGGATACAGAGATTATTACATTACCTGCTATTCCGACGAGGGGTTTAGTTGTATATCCGCTTTCAACTACTCAATATGATGTAAGCTCTAAGAAAGCAGTAATAGCTTTAACTGAGTCTATAAAAAAAGACCAGAGAGTATTTATGCCGGCTACTATAAATGTCCTTGAGGATGATGAACTTGAAAGCAATCTTACAAATATTGGTACGGTTGCAGAAATAAAGCAGGCAATAAGAATTTCAGATTCGGAAATCAGAATAATTGTTGAAGGCTTATTCAGAGCAAATACTGTTAGGTATACTGAAACGGAATCCTTTATGGAAGTTGAGGTTCAGAAGGCTGAGCTTACTAATACAGATGATAATATAACAATATCAGCCTTGAAACAGGCAGTAAAAATAGCATTTGTAAAAAATGTTCAGATTTTACCGCAGTATCTCAGGCTTTCTAATGATACAGTTACAATGATTCGTTCTTGTGAGGACGCAGGCATTTTATGCGACCTTATAGCCGAACACGCTATTGTAAATCTTAATTACAAAATGGATATTCTTAATGAGCTTGATATAGAAAAGCGTCTTAATATACTGCTTGAATATCTTAATGAAGAATTTATAATACTCAATACAGAACACGATATAGGCGAGAAAGTAAAAGCGTCTATGGACGAAAATCAGCGTGAATATTATCTTAAAGAGCGTTTGAAGGCTATAAATGATGAACTTGGCGAAAATATGTTCGAGGATTCTGATTTGGCAGAGGAACTTGACAAATATACCGAGGAGGTTGATAAGCTTCAACTTTCTGAAGAAAACGAGCAAAAGCTTAAAAAGGAAATTGAAAAGCTTTCTAAACTTCCGTCAATTTCTCAGGAGGCAGGAATTATTCGCTCATATCTTGACGCCTGCCTTTCTTTGCCTTGGAATACGTCTACTGTTGACGAAACAGACATTGCAAAAATCAGAAGTAAACTTGACAGCGACCACTATGGAATGAAGGAAGTTAAGGAAAGAATTATTGAGGCAATAGCTGTAAAACAACTTTGCAAAGAGAAAAATAATCAAATGATTCTTTGTCTTGCAGGACCTCCTGGAGTTGGTAAAACTTCAATAGCAAAATCTATTGCCGAGGCATTGGGCAAAAGCTATGCAAGAGTTGCGCTTGGTGGCGTACACGATGAAAGCGAAATTCGTGGACACAGAAGAACCTATCTTGGTGCTATGCAGGGTAGAATTATGCACGCTATGACTCAGGCTAAAACTAATAATCCACTTATACTTCTTGATGAGATAGACAAGCTTGGAAATGATTTCAGAGGTGACCCGACTTCCGCCTTGCTTGAAGTTCTTGACAGCGAGCAGAATTTCTCGTTCTACGACCATTATATAGATATGCCGTTTGATTTGAGTCAAGTGCTTTTTGTAACTACTGCAAATAATCTTTCTGCAATTCCTGCACCGCTTCGTGACAGAATGGATATAATAGAACTTTCAAGCTATACAAGCGAAGAAAAGCTGAATATTGCTAAAAAGCACCTTATCAAGAAACAGCTTAAAAAGAATGGTTTAACTTCTAAGAATTTTAAGATTACTGATAGTGCTTTGGTTGATTTAATCGAGAATTATACAAGAGAAGCCGGTGTAAGAACTCTCGAAAGATATATAGCAAAGCTTATGAGAAAAGCTGCTGTAAAAATTGTTTCCGGTGAAGAAAAGAGTGTAAGAGTTTCCGTTAAGAATATTGAAGATTTTCTCGGTGCAAGAAAATTCACTAAGGACGAAATGAATGATAAGGACGAAGTAGGTTTGGCTACCGGTCTTGCATGGACTTCTGTTGGTGGAGTAACATTACCTGTTGAGGTTGCTGTTACAAGCGGAAGTGGAAAACTTATTCTTACAGGCTCTCTTGGTGATGTTATGAAAGAATCTGCTCAAGCAGCATTTACTTGTGTAAGAACTCGTGCAGAGGCTCTTGGAATTGAAAAAGATTTCTATAAGATTTACGATTTTCATATTCATGTCCCTGAGGGAGCAACACCAAAGGACGGTCCGTCAGCGGGTATAACCATTGCCACTGCAATTACATCTGCGTTGACGGGCAGAGCAGTTCGCCGAGATATTGCAATGACGGGAGAAATTACACTTAGAGGCAGAGTTTTGCCGATAGGTGGATTAAAAGAAAAATCCCTTGCAGCATATAGGCTTGGAATCAGAACCGTTATTATTCCAAAGGATAATGTGCCAAATCTTGAAGAGATTGATGAAACCGTCAAGAATGAAGTTAAGTTCGTACCTGTAAGCACTATTGACGAGGTTTTGGATACAGCTCTTTGCTCTAAAAAGCAGACAGGAAAAAAACACGCAAAAAAAGAGCCTAAAACAGAAGTGATTGAAACTCGTATATAAAGGAGCATAACTATGAATTTTCAGATAGCAAGTTTTGAAGCGGCATATGGAAAATCTTCGCAGATTCCGCCGTCGGATTTACCGGAAATAGTATTTTCAGGGCGTTCAAATGTCGGAAAATCATCGCTTATAAATAAAATTCTCAACAGAAAATCTCTTGCAAGAGTTAGCGCCACTCCGGGTAAAACTGCAACAATAAATTTCTTTAACCTCAAAACTGCAAGACTTGCAGATTTGCCCGGTTATGGCTATGCCAAGGTATCGGACAGCGAAAAAAGACGATGGGCAGAGCTTGTAGAGGGTTATTTTGCAATGGATAGAGATATTCGTATGGTTATACAGATTTGCGATTTGCGTCACCCTGCCACAAAAGACGATATGAATATGATAGATTTTCTTTCACACAATGGCTTTAATTTTATTGTTGCTATGACTAAGCTTGATAAGTTGAAAAAATCCCAGCGTGCCACAAGAATTGAGGAAATGCGTCAGCAGATGTCTGTATTTGGTGATGTAAGATTATTCCCTTGTTCATCAGAAAATGGAGAGGGTGTGGAAGAAATCCGCAAGGCGATTGAAGCTGCCGCAGAGGGAGAAGTTTAAGAAATTAAATGAGGTAAGCTATGGAAATTTGGGATTTATATGATATAAACAGGATTCCAACAGGCGAAACTATGATTCGTGGCGAAAAAATAAAAGAAAATCGCTATCATTTGGCAGTTCATGTCTGTATTTTTAATAAACGGGGTGAAATGCTGATTCAGCATAGACAGCCTTTTAAATCCGGTTGGTCAGATTTGTGGGATATTACTGTCGGAGGTTCTGCGGTCAGCGGAGATACAAGTCAGACTGCCGCTGAACGAGAGGCTTTAGAAGAAATAGGATATAAGCTTGATTTGAGCAATGTTCGCCCATCATTTACAATAAACTTTCAAAATGGCTTTAATGACATTTATTTAGTTGAAAGAGAAGTTGAGATAGATGCTTTGAAACTTCAATACGAAGAAGTCAAAGAGGTTAAATGGGCAACGGCTGATGAAATCAAGTATATGATTGAGAGCGGAGAATTTATTCCATATGATAAAAGCTTTATAGATATGCTGTTCTTTTTGAGAAATCACAACGGATTGCATACGAGAGAGGATAGAGTATAATATGATACAAACTGTACTGCTATTTAATGTTCCTAAGCAGAAAGCTGCTAAAATAACTCGTGCGGCACTTCCGCTAAAACTGCGTGTAAAGACTGTTCCTAAATCTGATTTTGCCAAAACTCTTGGTGAATTTGCAGGAATTTCAGAAGCAACAGAGCTTGCATATGATGGTGACGGGATTTCCGAGGAAATGATGGTATTATGCGGATTTTCAGACAATCTTATAGACAAGCTATTCTTTGCAATGAGAAAAACAGGTGCAGGACTTGTTAAGCTTACTGCGATTCTTACCGAAACTAACAAGGATTGGAATGTAAATACTCTTTTTGATGAGCTTAAAAAAGAGCGTGAACAAATGGCTGAATTAAAAGCTAAGAAAGAATAATTTTGAAAAGCTATCAGTTTCAAAGTAGTTTTAGTCAATATTTGGCTTTCAGAGAATTCACTACGAGGCTTAGGAGAGATATAAAGTATTTCACTGTTAAGGATATTGCCCTTTGACCTACAAATCTTTGAAAAGGTTTGAGTGAAACTTTTTTAAGTTGATTTTGCTTTAATTTATTAGGTGGCGATTTTATGATGAATATACCGAAATATGTTTCTGATGTTTTAAACCGACTTGAGGAAAATGGCTTTTCTGCATATGTCGTTGGAGGCTGTGTCAGAGATTATCTGCTTGGACGACCAATAAATGATTTTGATGTTGCAACCTCAGCTTTGCCAGAAAAAATGCTTGAAATTTTCAAGGACTATAAAACAGTGGATAATGGCATAAAGCATGGAACAGTTGCAGTTGTATCCGAGAACAAGCTTGTCGAGGTTACAACATTCAGAAGTGATGGTATTTATACTGATTCACGCCGACCTGATTCTGTTTCTTTTGTGCGAAGTATAGAAGAAGATTTGGCAAGGCGTGATTTTACGATTAACGCTATGGCTTATTGTGAATCTGAGGGAATAATAGACCTTTATGGCGGACAGGAAGATTTAAAAAATAAGTTAATCCGCTGTGTCGGAAATCCGCATAAGAGATTTTCTGAGGACGCTTTAAGAATTATGCGTGGAATGAGGTTTGCCTCGACTTTAGGATTTAGAATAGAGGAAGAAACTCTTTCAGCTATGATTGAAACAAAACATTTACTTCAAAAAATTGCAAAGGAAAGAATTACAAGCGAATTTAGAGGTATGCTTTTAGGTGAAAGTATTTATGATGTGCTTATGTCATGCAGAGAGGTTATATATGAATTGATTCCTGAATTGCGTGTTGAGGATAATTATATTATGAAAAAATATCCTGATATGACGCTTTGGGAGCATACTGTAAGAGCGGTTTCGATGTCAAAAAATCTATATGAGAGATTATGTATGCTTTTACACGATGTTGCAAAACCATATTGCAAAGTAATAGTTGACGGCAAGGAAAAATATCCTAATCACGCTGAAAAGGGTGCAGAGATAGCAAAGGAAATTCTTTCACGATTCAAATTTGAAAAAATAGTTAATACAGCAGTTTTGAAGCTTATAAAAAATCATAGTATAAGATTTCCGAAAACTCTTGCTGATATGAGAAGATTTGTGCGTGATTTTGGCTATGATTTTACAAAGGATTGGCTTGATATAAAATATGCTGTTGTCTTTTCAAAACCTCATAAAGAAAGTACAGCACAACTATATTATAATGCTATCAGATTCTTTGATGAAATATATGAAAAAAATCTTTGTTGCATTATATCCGAGTTGGATATTTCGGGCGATGACCTGAAAGAAATTGGTATAGTCGGAAAGAATATTGGTGTTATACTTGATAAGCTGCTTGAAGACGTTATTTCTGAAAATTGCGAAAATAAAAAAGAAATGCTTTTAAAACAAGCATTTCTATATAAATGATAACAGTAAAAAGGACGCTCAAATTCGAGCGTCCTTTTTGAATTTATAATACGATTTTATTTTTTCTTACTTCTGATTTTTTTATCTGAAAGAGGGAGTTCAGGAATTTCTGCTTTAACTGTTTCATTGACATAGCTATCTTGAATTCTTTCTGTAACGGAATTGATGGTATTTTCCGCAGGCATAGTCTCATCAATATGCTTTGTCTTTTTGCTTGAGTAAACAATTTTTAAGAGAATAGGAGTTATGATAGTAGTTGCGATAACCATAATAACTATTGGTCCAAGTATTACAGAACCAAGTAATCCCATAGACGCACCTTTATTCGCAACTATAAGAGCAACTTCACCACGAGAAATCATACCTATACCGATTCTTTTGCACTGATAATTTTTATATCCGCAGAGCTTTGCACCAAGTCCGCAGCCGATAATCTTTGTTATAATAGCAACAATCGTTATTACGACAGCGAAAACTACAATCTGTATGCTCATTGATGGAAGAACAACATTCAAGCCAATGCTTGCAAAGAAGATAGGTGAGAGTAAGAGATAAGAAAGAACATCGAATTTTTTTGCAAGATATTCCGAACTTTGAGTAAGAGAGATGATAAGTCCAGCAAAGAATGCACCGGTAATATCTGCAACTCCGAATACAGCCTCTGCAACATAAGACATAGCAAGACAGAAAACAAAGCAAATGATTGTGTGTCTGTGTTTGAGGTGTTTAGAGCGGTTAGCCCACCAAATATATAACTTATAGAACGCATAGCCTGCAACTACAACCATTGCGAAGAAGCCGAGAATTTTGAGCAAGACAAGCCATACATTAACGCTTGAGTCAGCAAGGCTTGTAATAATTGTAAGTGCGATGATACCAAGAATATCATCTATAATTGCAGCACCGAGGATAGCATTACCTGATTCGGATTTTAGTCTGCCGAGTTCTTTAAGTGTTTCAACTGTAATACTTACAGAAGTTGCTGTGAGTATTACACCGATGAAAACATTTTGTAAGAATATATTGCAAGTAGCGTCAGAATCTATTATACCGGGTTTGTTAAAGAAATATGCAACTCCAAATCCGCCTATCAGAGGAACAATAACACCAAGTAAGGCTATAATAAATGAAGCCTTTCCGCATTTTTTAAGTTCCTTGACATCAGTTTCAAGACCTGCACAGAACATTAAAACGATAACACCGATTTCTGATGTTGTGGTGATAAAATTGGATTTTTGCACGATATTAAGTATTGCAGGGCCTAATATTAAACCTGCAAGCAAAGCGCCGACAACTTGTGGCATTTTAAATTTTTGCGAGATTAAACCGAATAGCTTTGTTGTAAATAAAATCAAAGCTAAATCTAAAAGATAACGATACTCCTCCATAATAAAACTCCTCTTAATAATTTAAAAATGAACAGCAAATGACTGTCCGTTTTAGATGAACATCATTGTTCATAAATCAGACGGACAGTCAATCAAAGACCATTTTTAAAAATTATAACACATTATTCGGCGAATTTCAACATAAATATTAATTAACCACCAAAAAGCTGTGTCCAATATACCCAACCATCACTTGCTATATAACAGCCTACACCTGTATGAGTAAATTCAGGATTTAGGATATTTGCACGGTGACCGGAAGAATTCATCCAGGCTTCAACAACTTCTTTCGGAGTGTTTTGACCTGCGGCAATATTTTCACCTACGATTGAATAATCAAGGTTAAGAACAAAAGTGTAACCGGGGTCTCCATTAGGACGCTTATGGCTGAAATTTGTTTCAAGCTCTGCTGAGCGTGTATAGGCATTATTCATAAGGGTATGGTTGATTTTTAAAGGAGTTACGCCATTTTTTTTGCGTTCTTCATTAATAAGTTTTACAACTTCTTCAGCAAAATCAGAATTTGGAGAATTTTTGATTTCCAATTTTTCAATATATTTATAGTCCTTTGCCGAACATCTTAAGCAAATTCTTTGCTGAAATCCCTTGCTTGTTACAGTAGCTTCAGAAATAGTTTCCCACTCGCCCCATTGATGTCCGAGGGCTTTTTTATAATTATCAGCATAAGAATTTCCGCAATCACAGCTATGCAGGGTATATCCTTTTGATGTACAATTTGGGGATATAATACGCTCAACATAACTATGCTGATGAGTAGAAGTTCTTTGTGCGATTTGTTGAGTAGTTTCTTCTTTTTCAGAGTTTTGAGTTTTAGAATCTGCTTTTGATGAGGCTACATAGTTTGCTGAACTTGAAACAGATTGCTTATTCGAAGAATTACCAATTTTTTTTGATGACTCTATGTTTGATGAAGAGCTTATGGGGCTTGAAACTGAATTATTTATTGAGCTTTCAAGAATGGAACCATCATTAGGATTAAATACATTTTCAGATGCAGAAGAATTTTGCTTAGAGTCTACAGTGTAGGAATCGCCAGATGTAGGTGTATAGTTACGATTAGTAGAGAGAGAGTAGGTTTCGTAGCTTATCATAGGAGTATGTTCATTATCTATCAGATGAAAAGAATTTATTATTGAACTTGAAATAATAATTGTAGATAATAAAAATGCAAGTATTATAAGTATTATTGCAATGATTTTTTTTAGCTTACGATGTTCCATAAGCTTTGCCTCCTAAATTATTCAGCGAGAGCAGCTTTAATAGCAATCGCACACTCAAGACGCTTTTTTTCTAATTCACAAGATGTTTCGTGAGATTTGCGAATATCACCTTCATATTTGAAGTTATTTGCATTACAACCACCGCTACAGTAGAATTTAGCCCAACAGTTCTTACATTTATCCTTTGAGTATACATTAGCAAGGGCGAATCTCGCCTTCATATCCTCATCAAAAGTACCATCATTGAGATTACCCATCTTATAATCGTCTTCGCCGACAAATTGATGACATGGATAAATATCGCCTTCAGGAGTTACAGCAACATATTCATTTCCGCAGCCACAGCCACGAAGGCGCTTAACTGCACAAGGACCTTGGTCTAAGTCAATCATAAAGTGGAAGAAATTATAAAATTCTCCTTTCTTTCTGCTTTCGACAATAGTTTTTGCAAGTCTTTCGTACTCATCGAATACAGCTGGTAAATCTTCTGTTTTAATAGAATAGGAAAGAAGAGGGTCGGATACAACAGGCTCGATAGAGAGCTGTTCAAAGCCGAGGTCTTTCATATGAAGAACATCGTTTGTGAAATCAAGATTATATCTTGTAAATGTACCACGAATGTAGTAGTCTTTATCACCACGATTCTGAACGAGTTTTTGATATTTAGGGACAATAATATCGTAGCAACCCTTGCCATTAGGAGTTATACGAAGTCTGTCGTTTACTTCCGTTCTTCCATCAAGAGAAAGAACGACATTATTCATCTCTTTGTTAATATATTCAATTTTATCATCTGTGAGAAGCAATCCATTTGTTGTTATAGTGAAGCGGAAATTCTTGTTGTGCTGTTTTTCTATACTTCTTGCATATTCTATAACACCCTTGACAACGTCAAAGTTCATAAGTGGTTCGCCACCGAAGAAATCAAGCTCAAGATTTCTTCTTGAACCGGATTTTTCTATAAGGAAGTCGATAGCTTTTTTGCCAACTTCAAGCGGCATAAGACAGCGACCTTTGCCGAAATCACCTTTTGCAGCAAAACAATATTCACAGCGGAGGTTACAATCGTGCGCAACATTAAGGCACATAGATTTAACAGGAGCACCTTTCATAAGATTAGCGAACTTCTCATAGTCATCGTCAGAAAAAAGTTGTCCAATTTTATAAAGCTCGTAAAGGTCGTTATAAGTTTCGGTAAGGTCTTCCTTAGAGTATTCTCCACTCATAGCCTCAATTACTGAATCGGGAATATTTTCGGTCATATTTTCGTCGAGGTAGTCGAGCATCTTATAGGAAATATCATCAAGGATATGTACGGCACCACTGTGTACATCAAGGCAGATGTTGTTTCCTAAGAGATTATATTTATGTATCATATTTTAGTCACGCTTTCTATTATCAAATGATTTAAATTGGCATAAATAAAGAGCGAACTAAGTCCGCTCTTTTTAAGATTTGGTTTTGCGTATTAGAATTAGCAATAATTAGCGATTAGCGGACTCGCACTTCTGGTTAGCAACTGTGCAAGAAGTTTTGCAAGCACTCTGGCAAGAAGCTTGACATTCGCCGCAACCGCCCTTAACTGCTGATTCTTTAAGATTTGCGCTATTAAGTGTCTTTATGTGCTTAGTTTCTTTCATAAGAAATTACCTCCGTATAATGTAATGTAATAATTTTAACATATTATTTCAAAAATTTCAACTGTTATTTTGACAATATATAAAGGTCTGCATAAAAGATAAACAAAAAATCGGGAAGTTTTTAAACCTCCCGATTTAGTAAATTATTTTTTCTTTTTGCTTTCTTTAGTTTTTTGGTTAGCTTTAGTTTTCTTTTCAGCATCTTTTCTCTTTTTATAGTTTGTCCACATAACCCAAAGAGGAGCGGAGATAAAGATTGAAGAATAGCAACCGAAGATAACTCCAACCATCATAGGAAGTGCAAAGCTTACGACAGTCTGAATATCATAGATAAGTGCAACAACAAGGACTGATCCGATTGCGAGGAGAGTTGTGAATGCAGTGCAGATTGTTCTTGCAAGTGTCTGGTTAAGACTTTGATTTACAAGCTCTGCGGTTGAAGCCTTAGGACCTATATACTTACGATTTTCTCTGATTCTATCGAAGATAACGATTGTATCATTAAGAGAATAACCTATGATAGTCAGTATAACGGCTATAAAGTTATCATCAAGCGGCATTCTGAAAATAACGAAAGTAAAGTATGCCATAATTATATCGTGTATAAGCGCGATAACGGCTGTGCAACCAGCGGAAAGACCACCGATTTTTCTGAATCTGAAACCAACATAGAGAATCATCAGGAGAGCGGCAATACCGACGGCTGCCATACACTTCCAGAAGAATGTTGCACCCTTTGAAGGGTCAACTGATGTGATTTCGGTTCTTGTGAAATTGTTATCAGGAAAAGCCTCTTTAAGTGCGTCTGTAACACCTTTTTCAGTTTCAGGGTCAATAGTTTTTGCCTCTGTAAGTTCGATGGAAAGTGTGTTCGCATTTTCTTCAGTTGCTGCGGCAGACATATTCTTACTATACTGGAATGAAACATCTTCTTTAGTAGCAGCCTGAACTACTTTAGAAATTTCATTTTCTGAGAGGTTATCACCAGAGTAGCTATATTTCATAATAGCACCGCCGGTGAACTGAATATCCAGTTCTGTGTGGAAAACGAAAATATTAAGAATAAGGCAGATAAGCATAAGGCTGAGTGTTAGTATAAAGAACTTCTTGGAATTTCCAACGAAGTCAAAATGAAATTTTTGTCTCATAGTCACTTACCTCCATAAAGTTTCTTGTTTCGCAGGAACTTGAAGCGTGAGAGTGACATAAGCATCAATCTTGAAGCAAAAACGCCCATTACGAAGTTTGCGATAACACCGACAAGCAGTGTGTAGCCGAATGCGTAGATAGCGCCTGTTGTAGAAGCGCCGAAAATACCTGAAAGGATATTTGCAGGACCAAATACAAGCATAAGGATAAGAGCAACTATGATGTTTGTGATATTGCCATCAAAGATAGCTGAGAAGCTATTTTTTGTACCATATCTGATACAGCCGTCAAGTGTCTTTCCTTGATAAAGCTCGTCTTTAATTCTTTCTGAGGTAATAACATTGGCGTCAATACCCATACCAACTGAAAGAATGATACCACTTATACCGGCAAGCGTCATAGTAAAGCTTGAAGCGAATGGGAAGTAACCCGATACAGCTGCAAGTGACAATGCAACTTGACCAATAAGTGCAATAGAAGCAACGAAACCAGGAAGTCTGTAATATACTATCATAAAGATAATAATAAGTGCGAGAGCGATAGCTCCTGCAAGAGCCATTGCATAGAGTGCATAGTCACCAAGAGTTGGGTTTATTGAGCCGTAGCTGTCAACTTCAAGCTCGAATGGCAAAGCACCTGCGTTAATCTTATTTGCGAGAGCTGTTGCTTCAGAAGCGGAGAAGCCAGCAGAGCCGTCAGATTTGTCTCCACCAGTAATCATACAACTATTGCTGTCGATAACACTGTTAACAGTAGGAGCAGAAATCATAGTGTCGTCCATCCAGATGGACATAACATTTTGGCCTGAAGATTTAGCAGAAAGCTCTGTTGTAGCTTCTTTGAAAAGCTTTCTTCCTTCATCGGTGAGTTCAAGAGAAACTATGTACTGTGCCTTACCACCGTTCTCAAGCTGTACATAATCGGCACTTGCACTTTTAATAGCACTACCATCGAGGTATATGTGAGAAGCTGTTGTTCCTGACGGTGTCTTATATACTAATTCGCCGTTAGAATCATATTCCCTTGAGGTATAGCTATTGCCTTCTCTGAAAGTAAGCTTTGCTGTTGCGGCAAGCTCTTCAATAGCTGTGCTTGGGTCGAAGTTTTCTTCGTCCTCTTTCCATGGATAACGGACGATGATAAGACCGTTATCGTTGTCCTGATAAAGCTCATAGTCAGTAATGTTATTAGTGACAAGTCTAAGCTCTATAACAGACTTTGCTGCGGACATCTGTTCTGCTGTTGCCTTGACATCTCCGGCAGGCTTGAAGGTCGCTTCAACGCCGCCCTTAATGTCGATTCCCCATCTTATGTCGCTGACACCCTTGATGTAGGTAATCTTAAAATCGCCGTTTTCGCCATATATGCCGAAGATTGACGTATACGCCAATGCGAAGATAAGAATAGCGACGATGAAAAACACTGGTTTTCCAACTTTTTTCATACGGTATCCTCCAATAAATTCATTTGTCTGTTTTAGTAGCTTTAAGGAATTTTTTAAAATAAAAAACCTTGTCACTCACGAAAACAGAGGTAACAAGGTTAATTATATATTTTATGGTCGAAAAAGTCAATGTGATTAAGACAAATTCATATCAAATAAAGCTAAAAGCTTTCATAATAGGGAGGAATTTATATATTATTTATCCAAAAGCTTTTCTGCAGCTGCAATCTTTGTGCATAGGCAGAAAATATCAAGAGCCTTAGCAAGTTCGTCAAGAGGAGGGAAGCTTGGTGCAATTCTGATATTAGAATCGTTAGGGTCGATGCCATAAGGATATGTAGCACCTGCACCAGTGAGGTTGATTCCGGCTTCTTTGCAAAGAGCAACGACTTTCTTTGCGCAACCATTTAGAACATTTACGCTTACGAAATAACCACCATTAGGCTTATGCCAGCTTGCGATATTCTTGTCACCAAGTTCTTCTGTAAGCTTGTTTATAACAAGCTCAAACTTTGGAGCAAGAATAGCCTTATGCTTTTGCATATGTGCAACAACGCCTTCATAATTATTAAAGAACCTGATATGACGGAGCATATTAAGCTTATCATAACCGATTGTCTGGAATTTATATCTGCTCTTGAGAACATCGAGGTTATTCTTTGACGCTGCGAGAGCTGCAACACCGGAACCTGGGAAAGTAATCTTAGAAGTAGAGCAGAACATAATTGGCAGATCTTCATTACCGTTTTTAAGGCATTCGTCATAAAGATTAAGGAGAGTATCAGGGGTATCAGTAAGGTCGTGTATGCAGTATGCGTTATCCCACATAATTCTGAAATCCTTAGCGGCAGGCTTTAACGATGCAAAACGCTTAACAGTTTCGTCAGAATATGTTATACCGTCTGGGTTTGAATACTTAGGTACACACCAGATTCCCTTAACAGTAGGGTCCTCAACATACTTTTCTACCATATCCATATCAGGACCGTTTTCAGTCATAGGAATAGTAATCATTTCGATATTTTTAAAGAAGCCTGTAACACCGAAATGTCTGTCATATCCCGGAGCAGGACAGAGAAATTTAATTTTTCCCTGAAGAAGCCAAGGATCTTCTCCGCCAATACCATTTTCAGAGAAGCAAGCGATTGTATCGAACATCATATTAAGGCTTGAGTTACCGCCGATGAATACATTTTCAGGATTAACACCGAGCATTTGTGCGAAAAGCTCTTTTGCCTCATCAATACCATCAAGAATACCGTAGTTACGGCAATCTGCACCTGATACAGAAAGGCAATCACTACCGCTTTTAAGTATATCAAGCATAGGAAGTGAAAGTTCAAGTTGAGCGGTACTTGGAACACCTCTCGCCATATTGAGTTTTAGGCCCTGAGCCTTATAATCCTCATATTCTGCTTTAAGATTTTTAAGCTCTGATTCAAGAGCATTTTTGTCCATAGACTGATAGTCTGACATTATTAATCCCCCTAAAATAGAATAAATTATTTTATGAACTGCAAAATACAGTCGATTTCCGCTTAATATTTTAATATAATATATGTAAAAATGCAAGTCTTATTTTATAATCTTGCAAAATTTATTATTTTATTCAAAAATAATCAGATATTAATGAGTTTTGCTTGCCTTTTTGACGGATAAAAATTCCATTTAATAAAAAACGGAGGTTTATTATGAAACGAATGGCTTTCATACTTGCAATTATTCTCGTGACTATACTGTGTAGCTGTACGGTATCGCCACCGGATTCTGCCGCAGAAGAAATTGTACTCTATTCGTGGAAATTAAAAAATGAAAGTGACGATAACAACAAAGAAAGTAACGGTACGCTTAACTTTGAAAATGGAAATATTATTTTTAATATAAGTAAACCTGATAAAAGCAAATTGAAATTGAATGAACATTATGAAATAGATAATGAAAAAATCATAATAGTTTCTGAAAATTACGGAAAGCTTATATTTAAATATAAGCTTTATGGAAATGAACTTGAGCTTTCATATAATAATTCTGCTTTGAGATTTATAAAAGCAGATTAAACAAGGCAACAAACAGCTTTCAAGACACATAATTGTTCTACAAGCGTTTGTAGGGAATGGGTTAAGCTGCCAAGCGGGCGGACGAAATTAGTTATTACATGAGATATTTGTGTAATCTGGAAAATAGTTACTTTAAATTGTTTTAAGCACCAAATATTAACAAAAAAGTTTGTGCAAATTAGACAGATTGCTTGTTAATAATTTGTATGAAAAAAATTTATAAATTCTTTTAAATTTTTTATAAATGTGGTATAATCAACTTAATTTGAAACCACTTTTAAGCGAGGTTTCAGATAATAAAAAAAGGAGAATTTGAAAAATGGCAACAAGAACAATGAAAAAATTCTTAGCGCTACTTCTGTCACTTATGATGATTGCAGCAGTATTTGTTGTACCATCTGTTTCAGCGGCAGATGACCTCGAAATCACTGTTCATTATCAAAGAAGCGATTCTAACTATGATAAGTGGAATCTTTGGATTTGGGCAGAAGGCAAAGACGGAGGTCAACAGGACTTCACATCAAGCGATAGCTTTGGTGCAGTATCCAAGTTCAACATGGACGCAACCGGTGTTGACAAGATAGGCTTCATTATCCGTAAGGGCGAATGGGAAGCTAAGGATACAGACGGTGACCGTTTCATCGAAACAGCTAATGCTGAAAACGGAAAGGTAGATATCTATGTTCTTCAAGGACAAGTTGAGTTTGGCTATACAGAAGCTGAGCTTACGGCTCCAAGAATCAAGAAGGCAAAGATGGTTTCTACAAATCAGATTGATTTCACACTTTCTCAGGAAGCAAATCTCAAGGCAAGCGATGTAACTGTTAAGGATTCCGAAGGAAACACTTATGCAGTAGCTTCTGTCACAACAGACGGCAAAAACGGTAGCTTGACAACTTCTGATGAGCTTTCTTACGGCAAGAGCTATAAGCTCTACATCGACGGCTTTATTGAGCTTGATGTTTCTACTGCTAATGTTTATGACACAGATGAGTTCGAGCAGAAGTATACTTACGATGGCAACGACCTCGGTGCTAACTACACAGCAGAGAAAACAACATTCAAGACATGGTCGCCACTCGCAGAGAAGGTTACACTTAACCTCTACTCAACAGGCGATGGCGATACACTTATTAAATCTGTTGATATGACACTTGGCGATAAGGGTGTTTGGACAGCAGAAGAAGCAGGCGACCTCAATGGTAAGTACTACACCTACACATTTAAGATTAACGGCAGCGAAAATGAGGCTGTTGACCTTTATGCAAGAGCAGGTGGCGTAAACGGCGACAGAGGTATGATTATCGATCTCAAGTCTACAAACCCTGATGGCTGGGATAACGATGTTCGTCCGGAGTTTGGCGGAAACGCAACAGATGCTATCGTTTATGAGCAGCATATAAGAGATTTCTCTATTGATAAGAGTTCAGGCGTTTCTGACGCTCATAAGGGTAAATATCTTGCATTTACAGAAACAGGTACAAAGAATTCAAATGGCGATTCTACTTGCCTTGATTACCTCAAGAATCTCGGAATCACACATATTCAGATTATGCCTGCATTCGACTTTGCAAGCGTTGACGAAACAAAGCTTGATACAGCTCAGTACAACTGGGGTTATGACCCTAAGAACTACAACTTCCCAGAGGGTTCTTATTCAACAGACCCTTACAACGGTGAAGTAAGAATTAACGAGTTTAAGCAAATGGTTCAGTCACTCCATAAGAGTGGTATCAGAGTTATTATGGACGTTGTTTACAACCACACAGCAGCTACATATGACTCTAACTTCAATAAGTCATTCCCTAACTACTATTATAGAACAAACGAAGACGGTAGCTTCTCAAATGGTTCAGGTTGCGGTAACGAAACAGCTACTGAGCGTTCAATGGTTAGAAAGTACATCGTAGAATCTGTTGTTTACTGGGCAACAGAATATCACATTGATGGTTTCCGTTTTGACCTTATGGGACTTCATGATCAGGAAACAATTAATGAAATCAGAGCAGCCCTCAATAAAGTTGACCCAACAATCATCACATACGGTGAAGGTTGGACAGGCGGTTCATCTACTCTTCCATCTTCACAAGCAGCTTTGAAGGCTCAGATTTCTAAGATGCCCGGCTTTGGTGCATTTAGCGATGACATCAGAGACGGTCTTAAGGGTAATGTATTTGATGAAGAAGACACAGGTTTTGTAAGTGGTAAGAGCGGTATGGAAAGCACAGTTAAGTCTGGTGTTCTCGGTGCAACTGATTCATGGGCAGGCGCTCCTACACAGACAATTAACTATGTTTCTTGCCACGATAACAACACACTTTGGGATAGATTTACAAATTCTTGCCCAGATGCAACAGACGAAGAAAAGGCAGCTATGACTAAGCTTGCAAGCTCAGTTATCTTTACATCACAGGGTGTACCATTCTTCCTCGGTGGCGAAGAAATGTGCAGAACAAAGCCTCTTGCTAATGGCAAGCTCGATAGCAACAGCTATAAGTCACCTGATTCTACAAACAGTGTTAAGTGGGATACACTCTCAAGTAACCTTGTTTCAGGTGTAAGCAACTACTATAAGGGTCTTATCGAATTCAGAAAGGCTCACCCATCACTCAGACTTACAACAACAGAAGATGTCAACAACAGCATCAAATTCTCCGAAGATGTTGGCGATAATGTTGTTGCTTATGAAGTAAGCGGCAAGCCAAACGGCGAAAAGGCTGATTCTATCTTTGTAGCATACAATGCTAATAAGGAAGATGTTCAGGTTAAGCTTCCAAAGAGCGACAAGTGGCAGGTTTGCGTTAATGGCGAGAAGGCTGGTACAGATGTTATCGAAACAATCAACGGTGACACAGTAACAGTTAAGGCTCAGTCAACAATGGTACTTGTTCTTGGCGATACAAAGGGTAATCCTGATAATTCTAATCCGGAAGATACAAGCAAGGTTACACCTACACCATCTGATAATGATAATTCAAATGGTGTAAACACAGGCGACACAAGCACACCAATCGTTTGGTTTGCAATCGCAGGTGTAGCACTTCTTGCAATCGCAGGCGTAGTATTCCTCACAGCAAAGAAGAAGGCTAACAGATAATTGAGTTTAACAATTCAATAAATCTATAAAACAAAAAGCTATGAAGCGGAAATCCGTTTCATAGCTTTTTTGTGTTTAAGTTATTGAGAAATCAATGGTAGTTTTTAATTCATAATAACTTTGAAAAAACTTAAGTGAAATTTTAAATTTAAGAAAACTCAAAACACGAATAACAAGTGTTAACTTAACGAAAAAGTAGAACACGTTTTGATAGCGGAGGAGTTACACTTTGAGCAAAACTTTAAATTTTTATAAGTTTATGCTTAGTTGATTGTTTTTTCATCATTTTTGTTTCGGCTATCGGTTATCATATAGCAAAGAACCATAAGACTATCATTGAGATGAACATTCTGTACAATAATATCATCAAAATCAAGCGTAAGGTCATAGTGGCTGAAATTCCAATAATTTTTTACGCCATATGAATGAAGTTTAGCCGCAAGCGATGGTGCTGCAGCCTTCGGAACGCAGAATATTGCAACATCAGGGTGATTTTCTGAACAAAACTTCTCAAGAGATTCTGTATCCATAATGCTGATGTCACGAATTTTCTGTCCGATTTTATTTTTATCACTATCAAAAATGCCTGTGAGCTTGAAGCCACGCTTTTCAAAAGACATATGCGTTGCAACAGCTTTTCCGAGATTTCCGGCGCCAATCATTATGGCACTGTATTGATTATCAATGCCAAGAATGTGGCCTATTTCATCGTGTAAAGCCTCAACAGAGTAGCCGTATCCTTGTTGACCAAAACCGCCGAAACAGTTTAAATCCTGACGGATTTGCGATGCGGTTAAGTGCATTCTGTTTGAAAGCTCTCTTGAAGAAATTCTTGTTATATTTTTATCAAGCAATTCACCAAGAAAACGGTAATATCTTGGCAAACGATTGATTACCTGAACTGATATATTTTCGTGCTTAGACAAGTTTTATTCACCGACTTCCAAAAAATAAGGTATAGAAGAATTTTTCACACCTTATCTTGTTAAAAAATCACAGAATATTTGTAGGGGTGGACGAAGTTCGCCCTTAAGCCCCCACGAGGGACTCTGGTCCTCAAACCCTGCGAGCAGTTTACACAATCAAAGCTGGTGCAAAAAAGTTTGAGCAAAACTTTTGAGTGTTTTTATGATATTTTTTCAACAAAATAAGGTGCGGGATAAATTCCCACACCTTATTATAGCACATTTTTTACTGATTGAAAGAGATTTTTTACATTAAGCCATTTTTTTATCTAATCTTTTTGCAATTTCTGTAAGGAATGTTTCTGTGTCAACCTTAGTGATATTATCAAGGCTTGAAAGAGCAGCGAGGTCGCCTGTCATAACGCCGTCCTCGATTGTTTCAATAGAAGCCTTTTCAAGCTTATCAGCAAAGTCGATAAGCTCAGGAAGATTATCGAGTTCTCCACGCTTTCTCAAAGCGCCAGTCCAAGCAAAGAGAGTTGCCATAGAGTTTGTAGAAGTTTTTTCGCCCTTGAGATGTTTATAGTAATGACGCTGAACAGTTCCGTGTGCAGCTTCATACTCATAAACGCCATCAGGAGAAACAAGAACAGAAGTCATCATTGCAAGTGAACCGAAAGCAGTAGCAACCATATCGGACATAACATCGCCATCATAGTTCTTGCAAGCCCAGATATATCCACCCTCTGAACGAACAACTCTTGCAACAGCGTCATCAATCAAAGTATAGAAATATTCGATACCAGCCTCGTTGAATTTATCCTTATATTCAGTCTCAAAGATTTCGTTGAAAATATCCTTGAAGCGGTGGTCGTACTTCTTAGAAATAGTATCCTTAGTAGCGAACCAAATATCTTTCTTTTGGTCGAGGGCAAAGTTGAAGCAAGCTCTTGCAAAACTGCTGATACTCTTATCAAGATTGTGAAGACCTTGGATAATACCAGGAGTCTTGAAATCGTGGATAAGTGAACGAGTTTCAACACCGTTTGCGTCTGTTACAACAAGCTCAGCCTTGCAGTCAGCAGGAACAACCATTTCAGTATTCTTATAAACATCGCCATAAGCGTGACGAGCAATAGTAATAGGCTTTTTCCAGCTTGGAATAAATGGTGTAATACCCTTAACGAGGATAGGAGTTCTGAAAACCGTACCATCAAGAATTGCACGAATAGTACCATTAGGTGACTTCCACATTTCTGTGAGGTTGTATTCTTTAACTCTTTCAGCGTTAGGAGTAATAGTAGCACACTTTACAGCAACGCCATATTTTTTAGTAGCTTCTGCGGAATCAAAAGTAACTTGATCCTTAGTAGCCTCTCTATGCTCAAGTCCGAGGTCATAATATTCAGTCTTGAGGTCGATATAAGGGAGGAGAAGAATATCCTTAATCATCTTCCAGATGATACGGGTCATTTCATCGCCGTCCATCTCGACTAAAGGTGTTTTCATCTGAATCTTTGCCATCATTATCATTCCTTTCTTATATTAAAGGGGGTATGCTTGGAATATCAAGAATTTTCCTTAGTGTAGTTAAGAAGTCCGCCGGCAAGAATAATATCTCTTGTACGGTCGGAAAGCTCGCAAAGTACAGGGATTTCCTTACCTGTTGTCTTATTGATAACAGTAAGTTCACTGCCGTTCATAATAAGCTTCTTAACATCAGGAATAGCAAACTCGTCGCCCTCGCTGATAGAATCATAATCAGCTTCATTTACGAATGTAAGTGGAAGAATACCTGCATTGATGAGGTTAGAACGGTGAATTCTTGCGAAGGACTTAACCAAAACAGCCTTAACTCCAAGATAGAGAGGAGCAAGAGCAGCGTGTTCTCTTGAAGAACCTTGTCCATAGTTTACGCCACCAACAATGATACTTCCGCCGAGTTCCAAAGCTCTCTTAGGGAATTCCTTATCGCATACTGTGAAGCAGTATTGTGAGATAGCAGGAATATTTGAACGGAGAGGAAGAATTTTAGCACCGGCAGGCATAATGTGGTCTGTTGTGATGTTGTCGCCAACCTTGAGTGAACAAGGAACATCAATAGAATCTTCGAGCGGAGAAGTCTGTGGGAAAGGCTTGATGTTAGGCCCACGAAGAATTTCGACAGTATCCATAGTTTCTTCCGGCTCCGGAGCAACAACCATATTGTCGTTGATTTCAAACTTTTCAGGAAGCTTGATGTCTATAGCATCACCAAGAGTTCTTGGGTCTGTGAATACACCTGCAATAGCAGAAACAGCAGCAGTTTCTGGGCTGACAAGATAAATTTGACCATCAGCAGTACCGGAACGACCCTCAAAGTTTCTGTTGAATGTACGGAGAGAAATACCCTTAGAGTTAGGGGATTGTCCCATACCGATGCAAGGACCGCAAGCACACTCAAGGATTCTTGCACCAGCCTCAATAAGGTCAGCCAAAGCACCATTTCTTGCGAGCATATTATAAACCTGCTTAGAGCCAGGAGCGATACCAAAGCTTACATCAGGGTGAACAGTTTTACCCTTCATTATATGAGCAACTCTCATAAGGTCGAGGTAAGATGAGTTCGTGCATGAACCAATAAGAACCTGGTCAATCTTTTGTGGACCGATTTCCTCAATAGTCTTAACATTGTCAGGGCTATGTGGACATGCAGCCATAGGAACAAGTGTTGAAAGATCAATATTGATAACCTCATCATAGAAAGCATCAGCATCAGGCTGGAGCTCAATCCAATCTTCTTCACGGCCCTGAGCTTTCATAAATTCTCTTGTGATTTCATCAGAAGGGAAGATAGAAGTAGTAGCACCAAGCTCAGCACCCATATTTGTGATAGTAGCTCTTTCAGGAACTGTAAGAGTTTTAACACCCTCACCGCCGTATTCGATAATCTTACCTACGCCGCCCTTAACAGACATAATCTTAAGAACTTCAAGAATAATATCTTTAGCAGCAACCCATGGCTGAAGTTTACCTGTGAGGTTAATTCTAACCATTTTAGGCATAGAGATGTAGTAAGCACCACCGCCCATAGCAACAGCAACATCAAGACCACCCGCACCCATAGCAAGCATACCGATACCGCCGCCTGTTGGAGTATGGCTGTCAGAACCTATAAGAGTCTTACCGGGCTTGCCGAAACGCTCGAGATGAACCTGATGACAGATACCGTTACCAGGACGAGAATAGTAGATACCGTGTTTCTTTGCAACAGACTGAATGAAGCGGTGGTCATCAGCATTTTCAAAGCCGGTCTGGAGAGTATTATGGTCGATATAAGCAACGCTCTTTTCTGTCTTAACTCTCGGAATACCAATAGCCTCAAATTCAAGATAAGCCATTGTACCTGTTGCGTCCTGAGTAAGAGTCTGGTCGATTTTAAGACCAATTTCAGAGCCGACAGTCATTTCGCCACTAAGAATGTGTTTTTTAATAATTTTTTGTGCGAGTGTATAACCCATGGTTAATCCCCCTTATAAAGATTTAGTGTAAAAACTCAAAATGAATTTTCTACACATATAAAATTCACTTAATATTATCCGCCAAAACGTGTAATTTGTCAATGCTTTATGCGAATTTATACCATATATGTAAGAAACTTTTAAATAGTAGAAGAATAATGCTCAAAGTCAAGGTTGAAATGAAAGATTAAACGAAATAAAATTCAAAAATACAATATATAATTTGATAAGCTTAGCTATTTTGCAAAATGAACGAAGCTAAAATTCAAAGTATCTACACAATAGATTAGTATTAAAGAAAAAGGACTGCTATATCAGAATGAGTTTATATCTGATATAACAGTCCTTCCGCTTGTACTCTATACAAGCAAAGGGGTGGTGTATAAAAAATGTTTAGGAGTAAGCTAATTATTATGAAAGCCTTGCAATGTTAAGGCTGCTATCAACTTTAAGAACCATAGGAACAGTTACAATACTCTTATCAGAGGTATAATACTTGAAGTTCATATTGCAAGTCCCCTCTCTAAGACCTGTGAATGTGCAGGTATACTTATTTGTACCGAAATCATACTTAACATCGACCTTGATGTTAGTATTGTCAGCGGAATATGTCCAGTCATAGCCATAGGAGGTTTTGCCGTAGGCTGTGAATACATACGAGTTAGCTGTTTTAGAGCTTGTACTTGATGAAGTTGAAGAACTACTTTCTTTCTTAGAAGTGTTTGAAGAAGAGCTTGATGAACTTGAAGCATCTGTTCTTGTGATGTTAAGATTCTTATCAACCTTGAGAATCATAGGAACAGTTACAATATTCTTATCAGAGGTATAATACTTGAAGTCCATATTGCAAGTACCTTCTCTAAGACCTGTGAATGTGCAGGTGTACTTATTTGTGGCGAAATCATACTTAACATCGACCTTGATGTTAGTATTGTCAGCGGAATATGTCCAGTCATAGCCGTAAGAAGTTTTACCGTAGGCTGTGAATACATATGCTTTAGAAGACTGATTAGCCTGAGTTGAAATTGCTGTATTATTAGCTGCAAAAGCGACTGTTGCTGCACCTATTGTTGTGCCTGCGATAAGAGCTGCACCGATTGCTACTGTTGCGAATGTCTTTATAACCTTATTGTTTTTCATTTTATTTTCCTCCGAAATTTATATTTTAATTTTAATTTTTCTTTTTGCACTCTCTTGTGCTTTCACTTATATATACGAATGGGAGGAAAAAAATCCACATAGTTTTTTGAAAAAATTTATAAATTAAAATAAAAATCGCTACTCAACAATTATGAGTAGCGATTAAGCTTTTGTAAAGTATATATAATTTTGTAGGGGCGAACTTTGTTATTTCCTTAATACTTTTTAGATAATATTATACATTATATAGTTCAGCAGGTGTATGTCCACAGTGCATACTCATTCTTGTATGATTACATAAATCGTTGCATAATTTTGAAAACTCAGAGCGAATACTTGCATTGTCAAAGTCTAAGCCATATTGAGCCGCTCTTTGTATAGCAGGTGTAAGACTTCCTTTTTCCATTGAAATGATTAGCTGAATATCATCTGCAAGACTATCAGCTTCTTCTTTTTCGAGATTAGGCAGATTTCTAAGAAATGCTCTAAGACTGATAAATTCAAGAGTTTTCTCAAAATAACCGTCATTGGCATATTTCAAGAACTGTTTCTTATCAGGAATATAATACGGCTTCCCTTTTTGCAATTCAATTATATCAAAATATTCATCGCAGTTACCAAGACAAAGATTTTCAGCAACTAAATTCTTATCAATAGTTTTTATCTTAGGAGGATTAGGAAATAATTCGTCTGTTGCAAAGATTGAGTAGCATCTCATATCAAGATAGATGCTTTCAACGAATTTTACGAAATCTTCCTCAGAGATAGGTTCATTCTGACTGTTATATATTCTAAGCAGGGTGCGAAGTGGAATTACGCCGTAGAGATTTGCTGCAGCATCAAAATATTGATATAAAAGCTGTGTAGTTTCTTTTGAAAGCGTTTCGCTCATAAAAATTTCTCCTTTTATTCTTGTGCTGAACGCATACGTTCAAATTCTTCCTCGTCAATTACTGTTACGCCAAGTGATTGAGCTTTTGTCAGCTTACTTCCGGCTTCTTCACCGGCAAGTACAAAGTCAGTTTTCTTAGAAACGCTTGAAGAAGTTTTTCCGCCAAGCTGTTCTATGATAGCGGCTGCTTCTGTACGCTTGTAATTTTTGAGAGTACCGGTTATAACAAAGGTTTTGCCCTCAAAGAGTGCATTAGTTTCGCTTTTTGACTTCTTTTCAGCTTGTGTATTAAGACCAAGAGTCTTAATTTCTTCAATCAAAACCTTAGTTTCGGGCAATCTGAAATAATCATATACACATTCTGCCATAATACCGCCAAATCCTTCAATAGAAGAAATCTGCTCGATACTTGCTTCTGCGATGGCGTCAAGAGTGCCAAATTCATCAGCAAGCAATTTAGCGGCTTTTTGTCCGATGTGTCTTATTCCGAGTGCAAATACAAGTTTGTATAAGTCATTCGATTTGGATTTTTCTATTGCATTTATAAGGTTATTGGCAGATTTTTCACCCATTCTTTCAAGAGATTGAATCTGTGCAGAATTTATTCTGTATAAATCAAGCGGAGAGGAAATCATTTCATTGTCAACAAGCTGTTCAACAACAGCTGAGCCAAGTCCGTCGATATCCATAGCGTCACGAGAAACAAAGTGTATTAAGTGTCTTATGAGCTGTGCAGGGCAATCGGTATTCGTGCAACGGAAAGCGGCTTCATCAGCTTCACGAGTTACAGGCGAACCGCAGGACGGACATATTTTAGGAAACTCAAAAGGTTCGGAATTTTCTGTGTGAGCGGTAACTTTTACAACTTCAGGAATAATCTCACCGGCTTTTCTGAGAACAACAGTATCCCCGATACGCAAATCTTTTTCTTTTATAAAGTCGATATTATGCAAGGTTGCTCGGCTGACAGTTGTACCGGCAAGAGAAACAGGGGAGAATATTCCGGTAGGAGTGAGAACACCGGTTCTGCCGACATTTATTTCAATATCGAGGAGAGTAGTTTCCTTTTCCTCAGGTGGATATTTATAGGCTTCTGCCCATTTCGGAAATTTTGCTGTACTTCCCAGTTCTGCACGCTGTGCAAAGCTGTCAATTTTAATAACCGCACCGTCCGTCTGAAAAGGAAGCGACTGACGAACTTCACCGACACGCTCTATTTCATCAATAACCTTTTCTATATCATTAAAATCATTGTAGAAAGGCAAAACAGTAAAGCCTAATTCCTTTAAGAAGTTAAGGCTTTCTTTGTGGCTACTAAGAGTTACACCATCTATTTGCTGAATGTTGAAAACAAAAATATCAAGAGAACGGGCTTTTGTGATTTTAGCGTCTTTTTGACGGAGAGAACCAGCAGCGGCATTTCTTGGATTCTTGAAAGGTTTTTCACCGTTTTCGTCTTGAGCGGTGATTATTTTCATAAAGGTATCGTTTGACATATAAACCTCGCCACGAACCTCAAGATAGGGAATAGATTTATTGAGTTTCATAGGAAGTGATTTTATAGTCATTAGATTTTCTGTAATATCTTCACCGACAGAGCCGTCACCACGAGTTGAACCACGCACAAATATTCCGTTTTTGTATTCAGCGGATACTGAAAGTCCGTCAATTTTAGGTTCAACAACATAGGTTGGATTTAATATAGTTTCACGAACCCGCTTATCAAAATCTCTTATTTCGCTATGTGAAAATGAATCGTGCAAACTTTCCATAGGGACTGTGTGCACAACCGGAGCAAATTTCTCGCTAGAAGCATTTCCTCCAACCTTTTGTGTTGGAGAATCTGTTGTAATCAATTCGGGATAGTCGGATTCAATATTTTCAAGTTCACGAAGAAGTTTGTCATATTCAAAGTCATCAATTTCAGGAGCATCTTCGTTGTAGTATTTCTGATTGTGGTAATTTATAAGCTTGCGGAGTTCTTCCGCTCTTAATTCAGCATCATTTTTATTCAAAATATCATACCTTTCTATTGTTAGGACAAACATAGTTTGCCCCTACATTTCTTCATTTAAGATAATTAAAGTTTAGGTCAAGCCTTTTTAAAGGCTTGCAGGATCGAGGGACGGAGTCCCTCGTGGGTTTTAAGGGCAAAGCCCTTAACATCTCATTTTCTCAAGAGGCGGATTTTATCCGCCTTTTAATACTTTCGGTAGTTTTCTATATAGATTATATCCGAAATTCTATTGTAAGGCAAGAAATAATTGTATTTAGCGAAGAACAGAAACCTTGAATTTTATATAAATTTCTAAGAATATTGTTTATTATTGTAATAAATGCCGTATTTAAGGGTATTTGCTTGACAAATTGTTGTAGTTAGTCTATGCTAAATTTGAAAGTTAGCAATGATTAACTTAACTTTTAAAAATTAAATAAATTTCCAGATGAGGGAGTAGTAGGCGTACATTTTATGTATGTAGTAAGTCAACATAATGACCTTTCAGGTCTGGCTTACTTCAAATTACGAGACTCATATATAACTTAAAATAGCTATATGTGTGTTAGTGTTGAGGTCTTGAATATAGCTTAAAAAGCTGTTTTCAAGGCTTTTTATTTTTGTTAATTGTATTTTATTTAAAAATATTATTGACAAATGAATTTTCCTAAGTTATAATTACGATAACATATGAACATATATTCATATGTTAAATAAAAAATAGGAGGAACGACTGATGTTTTTGGAAATTCAGAATATTGAAAAATACTTTGGTGAGGGCGACACACGAACACAAGTTCTTAAAGGAATAAGTGTAGGCATAGAAAAAGGAAAAATCTGTGTACTTTTAGGTCCATCTGGTTCAGGTAAATCTACTCTCCTAAATATTATAGGAGGAATTGAAACAGCTGATGCCGGAAATATAATAATTGATGGAGAAAAGCTTGAGGCTATGAACGAGAAAAAGCTTTCGCTATATCGCAGAAAGCACCTTGGTTATGTTTTCCAATCATATAATCTTATTCCTAATCTTACAGTCAAAGAAAATATAGAGGTAGGAGAATATCTAAGTGATAACCCACTTCCGCTTGATGACTTATTACATACTCTTGGCTTATGGGAACACAGAAATAAGATTCCGAATCAGCTTTCAGGCGGTCAACAGCAGAGAACTTCTATTGGTAGAGCGATTATTAAAAATCCAAGTATATTACTTTGTGATGAACCAACAGGTGCTTTGGATTATAAAACCTCTAAGGAAATTCTTAAGCTTATAGAAGATGTAAACCAAAAATTCGGAAACACAGTTGTTCTTGTTACTCATAATGATGCAATTAAAAATATGGCAGACCAAGTTGTTCGACTTCGTGATGGTCAGATTCGTCATAACGATATAAATAAAAATAAAATTTCAGCTGTCGATTTGGATTGGTAAGGGGGTGTATTCAAAATGAAAAATCCTCTTAGAAAAAGGGTTTGGCGAGAAATTGTTCAGGATAAAGGAAAATATATAGCTTTGTTTTTGTTCCTCACAATTATGATAGGGTTTATTTCAGGTTTTCTTGTTGCAGACGGAAGTATGAAAACTGCCTACGATAGAGCTTTTGAGAAATATAATGTTGAGGACGGACATTTTGTTCTTGCAATGGAAGCTGATGATAGTCTTATAAAAAAGCTTGAAGAAAAAGATATAAAAATATATGAGCTTTTTTATAAAGATAAAGAACTTGATAATGGAAATTCAATTCGAATTTATAAAAATCGCAATGATATAGACAGAGTATCAGTTATTGAAGGCAAAGTCCCAACAGAAAATAACGAAATTGCCATAGACAGACTTTATGCCGAAAATAATGAGCTTGCTGTTGGTGACTCAATTAAAATTGATGATAAAAGCTATAAAATCAGTGGTTTGGTTGCACTTTCCGACTATACAGCATTGTTTAAGAATAATACAGATACTATGCTTAATGCAAATAGCTTTACAGTTGCTGTTGTAACAGATAAGGCTTTTGAAGATATGAGCGATGGTGGCTTAAAATACTGCTATGCTTGGGATAATAACAAAAATCTTTCTGATAAAGAAAAGAATGACCTTACGGAAGATATAACAGAGATTCTCGTTAAAAATACGATTATTACTGATATGGTTCAACAACTTGATAACCAAGCAATCATTTTTGCGGGAGATGATATGGGCTCCGATAAATCTATGATAACTTGGATGCTTTATATTGTTATAGTAATTCTTGCATTTGTTTTTGCAATTACCATAAAAAGCACAATCGAAAAAGAATCCGCAACAATAGGTACACTTCGTGCATCAGGCTATACAAAATGGGAGCTTATCAGACACTATTTAACGCTTCCTCTTTTTGTATCTCTTGTAGCGGCAATTATCGGAAATATTTGTGGTTATTCATTTATGAAAGAGGTAATTGTTAAGCTTTACTATCATAGTTATTCATTACCTACATATGAAACAATCTGGAATACAGAAGCCTTTGTCCTTACAACAGTAATCCCTTGTATAATAATTCTCATAGTTAATTTAATAGTTCTTTCTTCAACTCTTTCTTTGCCACCGCTTCAATTTTTGCGTCACGAGCTTAAAAGAAAGAAAAAAAACAAAGCAACAAAGCTTCCGAATTTCAAATTTCTTACAAGATTCAGAATAAGAATTATCATTCAAAATATTCCTGCATATATAACAATGTTTATCGGAATACTTCTTGCAAGTATTATGCTTATGTTTGGTATGATTATGACACCTATTCTTGATAATTTCAAAACTGAGGTTTTAGATTCAAAATTTGCAGATTATCAATATATTTTGAAAGTACCCGTTGAAACTAAAAACAAAAATGCAGAAAAATATTGTGTTACGGCTCTCAAAAAGGGAGATTCTGAGGATATTAGCGTTTATGGCATAAGCGATAATTCAAAATATCTTACAAATCTTGATTTACCGAAAAATAAAGATGAGGTTATAGTATCTAATGGATATATGGAAAAATTCTTACTTAAAGTAGGGGATACTATTACACTTTCTGAAAAATTTGAAGGTACGGAGCATAAGTTCAAGATTGTAGGAAGCTTTGACTATGCCGCATCGCTTGCCGTATTTATGACAAAAGATAATTTTATAAAAGAGTTTGATTTAGATAAAGACTATTTCACAGGTTATTTATCAAACGAAAAGATAGATGATATAGACGATATATATATTGCTTCTACTATTACAGAGAAAGACTTGACTGCTCTTGCAGACCAGGTAAATGATTCCGCTGGAGCAATGTTGCCAATGTTTGGTGCATTTGCAGTAACTCTCTATGTATTGCTTATATATCTTCTTGCAAAGATGATTATAGAAAAGAACTCACAATCTATATCTATGATAAAGATACTTGGTTATAGCAATAGAGAAGCAAGTAAACTTTATAATAGAGCAACGGCTTTAGTAGTTATATTTTCTTTTATAATTAGTCTGCCGATTTGCAGTCTTGCTATGAAGGGCATATTCTTTATGTTTATGCAGGAAATGAATGGTTGGCTTACATTCTATATAGCTCCATGGATTTATCCTGCTATGCTTGGAATAGGTATAGCTTGCTACGCAGTTGTACATATGATACAAATGAGAAAGATAAAGAAGATTCCTATGTCACAAGCTCTGAAAAATGTAGAATAAAATTTTTAGTATTTCGTGTGAAAATATGAGTAAAGCCATAGTTCAGTATCGGACTGTGGATTTCTTGTCGTAAAAGGCGATTTTTAAAATGCCGTTGAAAAATTGCAAAATATGAGTTATAATTGGAAGTATAATTTTAGAGCAAGCTACATTTTGTGCTTTGAAATTAAATACTTTAAATGCTGCAAAGCTCAAAAATGAACTCTGTGGCGGAATGGAGATTGTTTATGGATAAGCTATTAACACTTCTTGAAGATAACGCACAATTTACCTATTCACAGCTTGCGGCGATGCTCGGCGAAACAGAAACCGAGATTAAAAAAAGAATTGAAGATTATAAGGAAAAAGGCGTTATTAAGGGTACAAGTACCATAATAGACAGAAGCAAGCTTCAGAATGCAGGCGTTAATGCTATTATTGAAATTAAGGTTACGCCAAAGGCAGAAACAGGCTTTGACGAAACTGCAAAAATAGTTGCGTCTTTCGATAATGTAGATAGTGTATATCTTGCGGCGTCAGCGACATTTGACCTTATAGCGTTTGTCAGAGGAGCTAATATACAAGAGGTTTCGAGCTTTGTCGCAAAACAGCTTTCTACCTTAGATTCAGTTGTATCAACGGCGACACACTTTGTTCTTACAGAATACAAAAAGAGCGGAATTTCTTTTATTGATGATTGTAATGAAGAACAAAGGAGTATGGAACTTTAATGGATTACAATAGATTTATTAACGAAAAAATACGAACAGTAAAGCCTTCGGGCATAAGAAAATATTTTGATATTGCAAACGAAATGGGCCATGTAATTTCTCTTAGCGTCGGTGAGCCTGATTTTCAGACACCTTGGCATATTCGTGAGGCTGGTATAGATTCACTCCAGCGAGGAAAAACATGGTATACACCAAACAGAGGTTTTTCTGAATTAAGACAGGAAATCTCAAAATACTTTGAGCGTCGTTTCCATGTAACATATAACCCTGATACACAGATTCTTGTAACTGTTGGTGGTTCAGAAGCTATCGACGGTGCTATAAGAACAATAGTTTCAGAGGGCGACGAAGTTCTTATACCAGAACCAAGCTTTGTATGTTATAACCCTTTAACAAGACTTGCAGATGGTGTGCCTGTTACAATAGAAACAAAGGCAGAAAATGGTTTTAGGCTTACTGCTGAGGAACTTGAGAGTAAAATTACACCTAAGTCAAAGCTTCTTATCTTGCCTTTCCCTAATAACCCAACAGGTGCGGTTATGAGAAAAGAACATCTCGAAGAAATCGCAAAGGTTGTTCGCAAGCATAATTTGTTTGTGCTTTCTGATGAGATTTATGGTGAGCTTACATATGGAAATACATCACATATATCTATCGCATCACTTGAAGGTATGGCAGAAAGAACAATAGTTATAAGCGGATTTTCAAAATCATATGCTATGACAGGTTGGCGTTTAGGTTATGCGCTTGGTCCGAAAGAAATCATAGAGCAGATGACAAAACTTCATCAATTTGCTATTATGAGTGCTCCGACAACTGCACAGTATGCCGCAATAGAGGGGCTAAGACATGGTGACGGCGATATTGAGTATATGCGCAATGAATATAATATCCGTCGCAGACTTATAGTAGACGGTTTTACACGAATGGGTCTTACCTGCTTTGAGCCGGAAGGAGCTTTCTATGTCTTCCCATCAATCAAAAGTACAGGTCTTACAAGTGATGAATTCTGTACAAAGCTAATAAAATCAAGACGAGTTGCCGTTATACCGGGAACAGCTTTTGGTGATTGTGGAGAAGGATATATTCGAGTATCATATTCTTATTCACTTGGACATATTATGGAAGCATTAAATAGAATTGAAATGTTCATAAATAACCCTGATGCCCCTGAGATAGAAGCATAAACAGTGATTTTTTGAAAGGATGTTGCTCTAAATGAAGGTTAATGTTGATGCCCCGGCGAAAATCAACCTTTTTCTTGATATAAGAGGAAAACGCAGTGACGGCTATCATATAGTTTCTATGGTTATGCAGTCTATTAGTCTTTGCGATGAGATAACGGTTTCTCGTACGGACGATGGAGAAATTAAAATCGTATGTTCAGATGAGAATATTCCGCTTGATGAAACCAATACAGTATATAAGGCTGTTGAGCTTTTCTTTAAAGAAACAGAAAAAGAAAATAAGGGCATTGAGATTAAGATTAAGAAAAATATTCCGACAGAGGCAGGACTTGGCGGAGGAAGTACAGACGCAGCTGCAGTGCTTCACGCATTGAATAAACTGTATGATACACAGCTTTCTCGAAAAGAGCTTGCAGAAATCGGAGCAGAAATTGGTGCTGATGTTCCGTTTTGCGTTTACGGTGGAACAATGTCTGCGAGCGGAATAGGAACAATCTTAAGTCCGTTGCCGGATTTACCGGAATGTTATTTGGTGATTGTAAAGCCAAATATTGGAGTTTGCACTAAGGAAGCCTATGAAAAATCAGATTCACCAGAATTTTCAGCAATAAAAGGAATGGATAAAATTACAGAATCCATTTGCGAGGCAAATATAAAAAGTGTTGCTAAACATCTTTATAATAAATTTGAAGTCGTTATGGCTTTGCCAGAGGTTGAGAAAATCAAGCAGATAATGCTTGATTGCGGAGCTTTAGGTGCGGCTATGACAGGAAGTGGTTCAGCGGTATTCGGAATTTTCGATAATGACGATATGCGTGATGATTGTGCAAAAAGGCTCGATGATGATTACGAGTATGTATACAAAGCAGAACCGGTTTCAGAGGTCTTTTTCGGATAAAATTATATAAATTTAATGATAGTGGTTATTTAATAATAGCTTTTAAAGGGCTTGAGTAAAACTTTTATTTGTTTTATTCAAGCCTTTTAATTCATTGATGGTTTTCTCAATTCTGTTAACTATATTCCAATGTTTCACTATGAGCGAGATTTGTCGAGCAATTCTGTATTTTCTCATAGGAAACTCATTTCGTTGGAATGGGTTTCTACCCTCCTGCACTTAGAGGAGCATAAAGTGTTTCGCTCTCTGCGGAGAGCGACCAAAGGCTCTGACGTAGGTGACTACCTTTGAAAACTGCAAGCTTTTGAAAAAGCTTGAGCAAAACTTTTAATTTTATTGAATTTACATAAGAATAAAATTATAAAATCCCGTCCATAATCTTTGCATAAGTAAAGAAAAGGACGGGATTTTTTATGAAAATAAAAATTATACTTAAGATTGTAGCAACAGCATTAGTTATGGCATTTGCGTTTTCGGTAGTATCATTTGCGGGAGCTTGTGAGGATATAGAATCAAGAGTTTTGCGACTACATATCTTGGCAAATTCAGATTCAGAATCAGACCAAGTATTAAAGCTAAAAGTCAGAGATGCTATTTTAGAAATAAGCCCAGAAATTTTTGGTAATACATCATCAAAGCAAGAGGCTATAAAAAGGGCAAAAGCAGATTTGCCGAAAATAATAGACGAAGCAAAGCGTGTTATCAAAGCGGAGGGCTGTAATTATAATGTCAGAGCCGAAGTTGTAAATGATAAATTCAATACTCGTGTTTATGAGAATTTCACACTTCCTGCCGGAGATTATGACGCTGTAAGAATTATTATAGGTAGCGGTAGCGGACATAACTGGTGGTGTGTGATGTTTCCAGCACTATGTTTGCCGTCAGCGGAGGGCAATGAATTGCAGAATGAACTTCCAAATTCTGAAAAGTGTATAGTTGATAACAACGAGAATAGCAACGGCTACGAAATTCGTTTTGGAGTAGTAGAGGTGGTTTCGAGTTTTTCAGATTGGCTTTGTAGCTTGTTTTAATAGTTTATTGTTCTGATTTTAACTTTTCTATTTCGGCTTTCAAAGCTTCGAGGTTTTCAGATTTTTTATTTTTTTCCTTAGAGTAGGAATGTTCCATAAGAACAAAAACCAAAACTATGATAGTTACAATAAAGAATGGATTTTGCACAAATGAGATTACATACCCGACCTTTGGAAAAATTTTAATAACCTTTCCCTTAACCTGCTCTATTGAAATAGACTTATCTCGTACATTATTAGCATCGCCCTGAGTGATTATTTCATCATCAGTGATTTTTATTATTCTATGAGTTACAAGCATATTATCATTATCTATAAAGGTTATAATATCGCCGACCTCATAGCTTTCTTGCTCGTGTATAATAAGCCAATCATTAACGCTGATTGCAGGTTCCATACTTCCTGAAAGTACAACAGCATTTCCGTATCCTGCAAGCATAGGTAATTGTTCATGAAGAAGTAACCTTGAATTCATCATAAAAACACAATAGCCTATCATAATTGAAACTATAAGAAATCCAAATATTTTTGAAGTATATTTCAAAATCTTCTTAATCATTTTTTGAAACTCCACTGTGCTTTTTTCTGAAAATGGTAATCAATGCGAGAATTATAACACTAAAAACTGCTATAACGATATATAATGTAAAGCTTCTGCTATCACCTGTTTTAATAGTTGAATTATCTGATGGAGTATCACTTGAATCAGACTCAACAGAGCTTTCATCATAATCATATTCAGATATAACATTGATATTTATATGGCAAGCTATTTCTTCATCAACTGCCTTATTTCCAAGAAAGGTATCGTAATCGTCAGTACCATTTTCAAAAGCCCATTTCCAACGGATTTGATACTGTGTGCTTGAATAAGGCTTAACACTGCCATCGGAGCTTATAGAATTAAGCTCTTTAATAGGCTTCATATCTCCAGAAAGAGAGTTGCCATTAGCATCAAGAATCTGAACCATAACAGGAATTTCATATTCACTATCATTTTCGCCTGATATATTCAGGTTATATTTAATTGCGTATTCCTTGTCATTGTTAAGACTAAATACATAGTTGTTTTCTGTTCCGGGAGCTATTGTATGGTTAGTACTTCCAGTTCCGTCAGTTGAAACATGAGGGTCGTTATGCTCAAAGATATTTACTGTTGTGTTGGTAGTCCATGTCTGTTCAGAATCAGAAACAGACAAACCACCATTTTTTGATGAATCAGAAATATATTCTTGTGAAAGGGGAGAGCTTTCCATACTATTTTGCACATAGGCTTTATTATAAATGGGAGCATTATTTGTAAGGCTTATGGTTTTGTTTGAAGTTGGATTGGTGCTTGCAGAGAATGCAATATTTATTACAATATCACCAGTTATAATAATAAAGAGTAACAAAATCATAGCTACAGACCAAGATTTCTTAGCTTTATTCATAGCGATACCTCCTTTCAAAAAATTCAGTCCATATGCGAACCAACTGCCCCGAAGGACAGTTGGCTCAGTATAGATTGAAGTTTTTAGTATTATTAGTCGATTTGGTCTACTGTAATAGACATATCGAAACCTACATTGAGGTTATAATCGTCATTTTCTGCGACTGCTGAATATGTTGTACCGTCATCAGCAGTTTTGACAACGATAGAACTTGCAGCAATATCACCAAGGATAGTATCTTTGGTATCGGTATCAGTATCTTTACTAAAAGTCCATTCCCAAGTTATAGTTTTTGTACCAATTACATTAGCAAGGTCTGTGTTTGCTTGATATGTAGCATCAAGATTATCAACAGCAGTAGCAATATCAGCTATTTTTGAGTAGGTTTGTCCATCATAGCTGTATGCTATAGGGTAATAGTCGTCTGTAAATGTAACCGTATTGCCAACTACTTTATAATATGTAGCTGAGGCATTGTAGCCTTCAGGATGCTTATATGTTGCATTATCAAGAATATAGAGATTAGCAGCTTCAAAATTTTCCTCAGTTACATTATTAACTTGTGATAAAACAGCATATGAGCCAGCTTTAAGATATACATCTTTAATTTTGCTGTTATCAATATTTGCTGTAACTTGAACATCAACCTCAGGTTTACCAGCTACGGTGAAACCTAAGCCAGTATCATTTTTAGTACCAGGAGCAACAACATTTTCTCCCTGTGCAGAAACCTGTACAGTACCTGTGTTTGTGTCGCCACTAAAGTTGATAGGCTTGTTGCCATTAGCAGCATCTGCGTATTCTTCACCAAAAAGTGAACCGTCGGCAGTTACCGTAACGCCGAATTTTGCTACTCTTGCAGAATCCTCTGCACTGTCGCCTGTTGTATACTTAGCAAAGGTTCCTGCTGTCATGCAAGTAGTAAGCATGGTTGCAAGAAAAAGTATACCTGCGGCACGAAGTGTCTTATTCTTTTTCATACTTTAATCTCTCCTTTATTAAGTATTTACCCAAGCAGACCGTATGAAGTTTTCTGTTTCGGGCATTTTGAGTAAGTAACTACTCGAGTTTATTAAAAAATCTAATCGGTAGTTAGACTTCTTAATCAGATTTAATTTTTGCTGTCTGATTCAAGCTTAGCTTTTTCACTTTTAAGCTTTTCGATTTCAGCCATAAGTGCGGCAGCTTCGGTTTGTTCGGATTTTTGAATGTGTCTGCGTCTTAAAATGTCATAAATAACAAAAATAGCGAGTGGAAGAATAACACATATAATCAATCCGGGAATAGTTTGCATAAATAAAGCAACATTTCCCAAACCCGCTATTCTTCCTTGATATGTACCTATAATTTTTTCCGGATAAACAAGCTTTGCATCGGCGGTGGCGTTGGCATCACCTTTTGTACGATAGGCAAGTTTTCCGTTATCATCTTTAGTTACTTCTATAATTCTGTGGGTTACAAGAGAACCACCCTCTGCTTTATCCCAATATACGATAATATCACCTTTTTTAAAGGCTGAGGTATCTTCGGCAGTATGTGCGAACATCAGGTCTCCCGTTTCGATAGTACCGCTCATAGAACCTGATTTTACTATAAGCGGAAAAGTTCCGCCTATGTTTGGAATAGAATTACTATCTACGGTAAAACCCTGTATAATCAAAATTATATTTAGAATCAATATAGGTGCAAGTATGATGCAAGCAACAATTCCAAGAATAGTAAGAGTTTTATTAGATGAATTATTCTTATTCTGCTTGGAATCTGACTTGGAACTTTTATCGGAAACTGATTCAATAGCAGTTTCCGTAGAATTATCGTTCATTGTATTCATTCCTTTTTAGCTAAAAATTCAATTATAAATAAGTTATGTTTAGCAATATTGTAACATAGAAAAATAAAAAAATCAATGAGTTAGTAATAAATACTAATTTTTATATACAAATATATATTATAATTGCAAGATTACATTAAAATTCTTATTAAGAAAAATAAATTAGTATTCTATGATATAATTATAACAAAATATAATGTTATATTTATACATAATTGTAAAAAATGTAAAGACTTTAAATATAATTTCTAATTGTTTAAGGAGGCAATGTTAATATGAAATTTAAAAATACAAAGAAAAAGCGAGTAATTTCATTTGCATTGGTAATTTTAATAGTTGGAGGACTTATTCCAAGCGATATGCTTTCTGGATTTTTCGGTTTGTTTGCACCTCTTTTTGCAAATGCAGCGGATAATAATGCTCCAGCATATCAATATATGAATGAGCTTTACGATGGTTCGGATGCTATTTCACCATTGCCTACATATGTTGAATATAAAGAGCAGACAGGTTATATTGAGCCTAAGCGAATATCTCTTACAGATTTTCGTGAAAAAGTAGGCGAGGCTTTGCTGTTCAATATGGGTACGGCACAGAATTATATGTCACAGGGCTATAAACTGATGATTTGTGATGCTGAAGAATTATATCTCTATTCGCAGATTGTAAATGGTAAAGGCTCGTCTCCAGCAGAAGCTAAATTTTATCTTTCTGCTAATATCGTACTTGGTAATAATATTGAATATTCAGAGGTCAGCTATAATGAACGATATTTTATGCCTATAGGTGGAGACGGTAATCCGTTTACCGGCACATTCGATGGTCAGGGCTTTGAAATTCGTGACCTTTATTTTGATACAGATTATACACCTGTAACCGTAGGATTTTTCGGTGTAGTTGGTGCTAATGCAGTTGTAAGAAACTTTGGCATATATCATCCTACAATAGATTCTACAAACAGTGCCGCAACCTTTACTGCGGTAATTGCCTCAAGAAACTATGGCACTATTGACGATGTATATGCTATCGCTCAAGAAGTTCAGCCGGAAAAAGATGCTATCGCAAATGTCAATGTTGTAAAATCTGCAAACTCTACCGCCGGTGGACTTGTTGCTATAAACTATGCAAGTGGCAAAATCACAGACTCATATTTTGCAGGTATGCTCGATGCTCGTGAACCAGTTGTGCAAAATCCAGTATGCCCTAATAATAATGGTACTATATCAAACTGCTACTATGATAGCGATACCTTCAAGGTCGGTACAACTCCTAATCAATTAGACAATCCCGATGAAGAAAATATCATACCTCGCACAAATTTACAGCTTAAAACCCTTGATGGTGTTACAGGCACAGAATTTAAGCCACTTAATAATAAAGCTGCCAGAAGTAATAAAAGGACTTATGATTGGACTTATCCACGAATCTATGGTTTTAGTGGTATGGGTACAGAGAGTGACCCATTGATAATTTCTACTCCTGCACAGCTTATTCATTTCCCTTGTTCATATGAGTATACACAGACATATTATTTTAAAATAGATAGATGTATAGATATGAATGAAGTTGCTCCGAATGCCTATAAACCAAAGCTTGATATAACAGTGACATCAAATTGTATAGAGAGTAAACGTTGGGTTAACAAAACAAACACTTCAACAAATATATCTTTCTGGGGTAAGCTTATAGGTACAGCTGATGATGGCGATGAAAATTGTCCTATTCATCATACTTCATCACTCGGAAACGACAGTAATGGCAAAAAGCTGAGAGATAATCATATAATCCTTAATCTTACAATAAATACACCAGCCACAACAACCAATAATAAAAGTAATAAATTTACTGCTCTTATAGCACAATCTAACAGTAGTAAAACTATTCAGTATAATTCTTGTGTTAAAGACTTATCTTTTGTTGGTGGCGAAATTTCGAGCGGTGATGCCGACTGTATGCCAACTACAAATACAGATAGCTCTTTTAATGTAAGAAGTGCAACAGTTGTTGCAAATTCAACCTATATTGATATGGAGAATGTACATTCCTCGGCAACTGTTAAGCTTGGAACAGGCTTACAGCGTTCCACAGCGATAGGTGGACTTATTGGTGGAGGATCATACCATTTTATAACAGACTGCACCAATAGCGGAGATATTATCGGCGGTGCATTAGAAATGGTACCGGATATTTTCAGCTATAATGTTCGTGTAGGTGGTTTGCTTGGTTCTGCAGGCACAGGTCACAATTCACAATGGGGATACCATGGAAAGCTTACTCATGTTGCTAACTACGGTAATGTTTATGGTGCGTATATGATAACCGATGAAAGCAACGATTGGAAATTGATAAACGGCAGTTTTAATACAGCAGGCATTACAACAGGTCAGGTAGGAAACAATTTTACCGGCTTAACTGGAGAAAATGGTTCTAAGCCTGCCATAAATATAAATGATTCTGTTCGTGCAATCAAAATTGCCAATTTTGGAAATATATATGATGTTCCGGTTCTTAAAAATGAGCTTACAGGTGAAGTTATATATGATGAAAACGGCAAGCCCACAGCCGAAGCAATTCCAAGTGGTAAACGCTTAGTAAATAATGATTCCAAAGCAAGGTCGAATATGTGGGGAATAGGTAATAATATTATTTGCAATGCCTATAATGAAGGCAATTTCTATTCCGTTGCAATAAATAAGTGCCTTATGAGCGGTATAGGCTATATGAGTAGTGCTAAAGGTACAAATAACGGTCAATATTATAATTATAGAAACTATAATAAAGGTAATTTCTATATGTATAATGGTGGTATAGGTATTTATGGTATAGCACAGGGTTATACTTATAAATCTTATAACTGCGGTAATATCTATTTTTATGGCGGAACTATTTTTACTAATGGAAATAATAGTGTTATAATTGATAATGGTGGATATTTTGTTGGTATCTGTGGTATGGATACAGAATATTCCTATAATGCAGGCGACATTTATATGGCACCAACAAATCGTGAGCGATGCAACAGTAATCCTACCTATTGGTACACTTCTACTGACACAAATAGTGCTGCATATATAGGTGTTATGGGAACTTCTATGCGATATGCAGACCATACTACAAACATAGGAAAGCTAACCGTTGACCTTGATAAGAATAATTTTGACCCTGTTTACGGTACATCAAACCTTACTTCGGAAGACTATTTCCCTCATATTGCAATGTATTCTAATGGTTTGGGTTCGTATAATTCAAGCTATGGAGAAATAAATTTCATTCCAAATAAAAAAGATACTAATAAAATGATAAGACTTGCAATATCAGGTTGTTTAAGAAGTACATATGGCAATGATTGGTATAATAACAGCAATTATAATCGCAACTATGTTGATATTACAGTTGATACAACTGAAGCTCCGGATTGCGTAAGAAGTTTAGAAATAACCGGAATAGGCTATAATCATACAACAGACTATAACGAAAAGAATCAGAACCAATTTACCTTTAATAATAATATTAACTATGGAAATATCACTGTTAAAGGAAAATATAATGGTGCAGTTACAATTCGTACAATTGGTTATCAGGCACTTTTCGCAAATAATAACCTTAATCTCGGAGATGTTACAGTAGACGCTGAGATTACCGGAACACTTACCGTATTTGGTTATCAAACGATGAATCAGAACACTAACCGACAATCAAAGATAAAAAATATAGTTAATGGTTGGTATGATGGCTGTTATATTCCAGATGGTATGAAGTCAGATAAATGGAACGAAGTTTTTAATAGCCTTGATAAATCCCGCAGATATGGAAAAATAAATATTTCTGGCAAAACTAAAGCTATAATTGTATATGGTGTATTATATCAATATAATAGTTATCAGGCGGAGAAAACAGAAAATCTTATCAATAATGGCGAGATAAATCTTACTAATCTTATGGTTGAGGATTCAAATATAACTGTTTATGCTGTTTCAAATAGTATTTGTTATAAATCAAGGAATTATGCTCCTATGACAATCCGAGACAGCTACTTTAATTATATAACTAATAATTATAATGTCTATCTTAACGGTGGCTTATCGGGTGAGAATAATATAAATTTTGCACCTATTACAGTTGAAAATTGCGTTAATAATGCAAAATATAAAGATTCTGGTTTATATTTATCGGGTATAACACATAGCGGAAGAGCTATTCATAGTGAAAACAGAGGAAAAATCACAGTAAGAAATCTTTATACAGCTAATGTCAATGGCACAGAGTATATAAGCTCGTGGTGTAAATCTTCAGGAGCTTCAGGCTTTGGCTGGTATGTTCATATCGGTGGAATCAGAAGCATAGGAGGAGAAACAGACTATTGTGTAAACTATGCTGATATTTCCGTAGAAAATGCAGACGCATATCGTGTAGGAGGCATTGTTGGGTATGTTACTTCAACTTCAGCTATATCGAATAGCATAAATTATGGTGATATAAATATTAACGAGAGTGGTGGTGAAGGTTTTGTTGGTGGCATTGTGGGATATGTCAGTGTTGCAAAATTCACTTTAAGCCATTGTTATAATTTTGCAAATGTCAATGTAACAAATCCAACATCATATTCTTGGGGTACTGGTGCAACTCTTTATATGGGAGGCGTTGCTGGATATTTAAATGCAGCTTCTATAACTCAGTCAGAAAATTTCGGAAAGCTTTATTATAATAATGATAAGCCTTATAATACTGATAATACCAATGATAATACAAGAAAAAGCTATATGTTTATTGGCGGTGTAGTAGGTAATGCACAATCCTTTGATTACATAAACTCGGTTTTGAATTATGGTGATATAGAAATTGGTACCGAACGAAACCGTACTGCAACACATGTAGGCGGTATTATAGGTATAAATGATAGATGGAATGATAAAAACCAAAAGTATATAGGTTATAATATGATAAACTACGGTAATATAAGCGTTGGTTATCTTGAGAGTGGTGGCTTATATGCGGGCGGAATAATCGGATATGCCTATCCATACAATACAAACAGTTTAGGCCCAAGACTTACTAATGGCATAAATTATGGTACAGTCGGATATAAGGGTGATAATAAAAATAATAAGATTTATGTAGGCTCTATTCTTGGTGTAAATGCTCATGGCACACCTATATATCTTAATAATATGGTAGACCTTTCAGAAGCACCGGAGGGTGTAAGCGATTATCCTGTTATAGGTGGATACTTGAATAATAACGGAAAGGTTTATGATAATTTAACTCTCTATACCAAAAATAAAGCTGCATATGATTCTAACGACCAAAACAGATGTAAATTAAAGCTTGTGACTCTTGATAAGACCGATACCGAAGATACAGTAGCTATTTATAGCAATAACTTCATATTCAGAAAAGAGATTATCCACGAGCTTACAGACTACGATTCTCACCAAAATAATGCAATGGTTTATCAGGATTATGATAATCTTTCACCATATTTGCAGGCTTATTTGACAAGTCGCTTTGGCGATGAGGTTAAAAGCAACGGCGCATATGTAATTATAGATAAGGCAATAAATGAGTACAGAAGCGTAGACGTATTTATGCCAAGAAGAAAAAGTATTGAGGATAGCTATAAGAATATACAATTCGGTGTTCAGTATGATGAAAAGAGCGAATCAGCTTGCTTTGACAGCTCTCTCGTCAACGATAACGAACTTAACTCATTATATTCCTCTATGGTTTCTCCGTCAGAGAGAACCCTGCAAAAGGACCTTGATATTTATGCACAGCAGATTAAGGATAGTAGTCTTGATGAGCTTATCGAATATAAAATGCAGACAAAGTGGGAATATACAAATAATGATACAACCTACTATCAGTTCTTTGATAACTATTTGAGCGATATAGAAACTCATTATGCACAGCTTTCTGACGGAACATATTCCGATAAGATTAAGTATACGGATATAAATGTCTATATGTCTATAGATGATATAGATTCTTCTGTAGCTCGCAGAAAAGTTCGTGATTCTCAGACCGGCAAACCGATAAAGGATGAAAACAATAACTATGTTTATGAAGATGTTGATACAAATGAATATATCTATATTTCTCCTAATATAGAAAGTATATCAGAATATTCAAAAATTCAATTCTATCAAGGCGATACAGTAGATACTACCAAGCGTCTTAAAAAGATGAATCATTATACCGACCCATATCCAAAGAATTTATGGCTTGACGCTAATAATCTTGAGGATAAGCTTTCTGACGAAAATGTAAAGTGGAGTAAATCCATTAACAGCTATAATGGCGATTCAAAAGTAATATTTAATGATAAGCAAGAAAGTATCGAATATCGTGATATGTGGGAAATTGCTGTACCATATCGAACCAACAATGACCTTGATAATATGTATACTAAGGTTCTTGGCGTTATAACGGCAGAAGACGGAATTCATAAAAATATAGTTGTTGTCCATGTTGTTATAGATAAATATAAGCCTTATGCAACTCTCGATTCTGTATCACTTAATACACCAACAGATGGCATAGTTACAAGCACAACAGATAATGGCGGACTTGAGATTGACCCTGATAAGCATGATTCGGTTACAGATAAGGATAAAAGCGATCAAACAAAGCCTGCACAGGATGTTATATATTATTCTGTTTCAGATAATTATAAAAATTCAGATGAAAATAGTTTGAAAGGAGAGAATATACAGACTTATAAAACTTATTCAAAGGGAAGTAATATCAGTAAATATCCGATGATAACCGTTACAACTCATAATATGAGCAAAGGTGATAAGATTTGGGCAAGTGTCTATAGGCAGGACAGACTGCCGTCTGCCGAAAATACAAGCTATAACAAGCTTAAATGGAATGAAGACAAAGCTGCTAATCATTATAAAAACTCCTACAAAATTGAAGTCGGTGAAGTTGAATATGACGAAGACCAAAAGAGTACGGGTAAGGTAGAGATAAGCATTGACGGCTTGATAAATAATTCGGATTGTTTCTATGGTGGTTTATATAAGGTGGACCTTATGTATGAGCGAACCAAAAATTCGGGTTCAGGAAAGCATTTTGCAACAATATATTTCTGCAAAGAACATTCGCCACTTAATGCTATTCAAGGAACTGGTTGGGGTTATATAAGTTTAGGAGGCTCTCAATATTATCCGAGCCCAGCTACATATACGCGTTACTGGGGAGCTGAAATTAGAGTTTTAGACCCTCTTTCATATGATAAGCTATATGGAAAATCTGCTGATGGTTACCAACAGGGTTTACTTTTTGTAGGTAGACCAACATATGGTATAAATCCACTCAGATATTATTACTATTCTAAAGAAGACAACGATGCAACACGAATAGTTACTAATTCAAATAACTATGGTACATATATGAGCCTCAAAGCCTCTATTGCTAATAATCCAACTTCTACTTACTATGTTGATGCTGATAATCCTATATATAATAAGGAAGAAGAAACAGGTGAGGGAACAGGCGAAGAGACTGACGAAACACCAAAGGGAAAATCTGTATCACTCGAAAATGCCGTAGATAAAATCTATGTCAAGAGCGATGCTAAAACAGGGGCTTACTATCCAACAAAATATACCGGTCATACAGATATTATGGCTGAGAATGGTGATATTCGCCGTTATATCTATGAACAAATTCATATGGGCGAATACGGAAAAAAAGAAGACGGTACGGCATGGGGTACATATGAAAATGAGCCAAAAGTAATAATAAATTCAGCAACAAAAAATGGCTATACCATTTTTGATAAGAATGAGGACGGCTCATATGTTGGAAAGGTTCTCGGAAACGAAACAAGCGATGTAACCTTTACTGCACAATGGATGAGTTCTAATGTTTCTATGGCAAGAACAGACTCTACCGCCTATAGTGATGCAAAGTATAGTGGAAGTGGTTATGCTGCTGACAGAATAAAGATTTATTTCAAGGGAATTTCCTCTGATGATTATACCGAGCTTACAACAGAACAGATAAATAAATATTTCCAAAATTCCAAAGGAGAAACAGGCATATCCGTAACAGGTAATAATAATTGGACATTTATTCTGAAAAATAGCGCACCTGTTGGCACATACAAAATTGTTCCGTATTTCAAATATCGTATGGACTTTACTGATAAAGCTGTAAACAATACGGCAGTTAAGCTTTATGATTATGATACAGGCGAATATCTTGAGAATAAAGATGCTCTTAATTTTACATGGACAATTCCTTATAGTGTTCCATTTATTATAGAAAATATCCCTAATGATGAAACCTATATAAAAGAATTTAAGGTAAATAATCAGCAGTATACACCTTTCATCTTTGAAAATAGCAATATAGATGGTGCAGATTCAAGAGATGTAACTATTCTTAAAGCCAGCGAGAGCGGAGAAATTGTCTATAAAGGCTATGAAAATGTTATGACAGGTGATAATAGAGTAGATACCTTTAATGTATTTTCATATGTTAAAAAAGACCAGCAGGAGAGCAAAATAACCCTTCGAGTGCCTTATAAAGCTAAGCTTCAAAAATATACAGGAAAGATTTCCGGTGAAGATTCTTACCCGAGCTTTAGTGATAGCAAGTGGGAGAGTGCCGATGCAGAAGAAATTCTTGTTTATGATGAAGAAGGTAATGTTGTAGAAAACGATTATAAGCAATATAGCTTTACAGTAACATATAACGCATATGACGAAGAAGCTAAAAATTATAGCTATTCTCCATCTATAACATATTATAAGGCTATTGCCGAAGACGGCAAAACCGAAACTCTTTATAAGGTTTCAGTCGTTCCTGGTGTAAGAAATAAGAGTACGACGCTCGAAGTTGCACAGGAAGGCGAAATAGAAAAGCTCGGCGGTGAGGATGAATTCAAAGAAAAGATGACAAAGATATTCCAAAAAAGCGATGAAATCTATAAAGAAATTATAGAGAAATATGGAATGATTTCTGCAACTATCAAAGAGCTTAATGGTGATGAAGTAGACGTTTACCAGACAAAATATCTAAGCGGAACTTCATCAGGCGAATCTCAGCCATATATATATAACCTCAAAAGCTTTGCTTATGATATAAGCGTAGATTTACCTGCGGGGTATACATATGATGTGTTGGTTTTCAGTCAAAGTATGGACAATGCAAATACTCTTAAAAATTCTCAGAATGGCTTTGATGGCAAACAGCTTATTCTCAGCAGTAGCAGTAAGCAAGATTTGAATATCCGAATAGTCATAAAGAGAGACACTTCAAGTACAATTTGGGGCGTTGAGTATATTTGGAATATGAATAACGCCGCAAAAGATAGTAGTAATATTGCAATACTTGGCAAGGGCGGAATTTTCAATAACTATGTTTATAGGCGTGAAATAAATCCATAATCAGTTAATGTTATAGGGCGTGATTTATTGTGAAAAAGCTGTTTCATAACCGTTACTTTTCATTTCTTATGATATATCTTTGTATAATCTCGATGGTAGGTTTGAGCTTATCTTTTTCCCGTTATACAAGCGGTGATACTAAAACGGAAGATGCACGAGCGGCAATTTATGATGTTGAGATTCATAGCGGTGATTTGCAGTCTGTTGAACAGAATATGACAATGACTGTTTATGCAACGAGCAAAATATCAGAAACAAAAAGTATGATAGATGGAACCTATGAAAAGAAACAAGTAAATATTCATAATTTCAGCGAATGTGATATTTCACTTTCTGATATGGGAATTCAAGACCAATCGGGAAATTTATACGAAAAGCTTATTATTCCTATGAATGAAGAAGAAATATCCGCTTATGAAACAAAGTGCGGAAGTATTCCACTTATGGTTTTAGATTATCTCGGAAAAACTGAAGCTGAACTTGCAAATTATACTGATGTAAGAAATATTATAAATGAAAAGAACAAAGAATCTTTTAAAGCGATAGAAAATAGTGGAGCTATTGATGCAGGGGAAAGCAGAACGTTCTTTATAATTTCTTGGGTAGAGCATGATAATATATACAAAGCAGATGCAGACATAAATGAGGATAAAATTTCTCATAAAACATTAAAAGAACTTAATTCTGAGTCAGAAAGTTTTGCTGTTAAGCTTACTTCAGCACAGGTAGATTAAAAGAAAAGGAGAGAGTATGATGAATCTTATCCAATTTAAGAAGTATATAACAAAAAGAAATATTATACTTGCTGCCTTTTCGCTTTTAATGATAATTGGTTTGATATGCGCAAGTACATTTTCAAGGTATAAATCATTAGAACAGCTTGAAGCTGATGCTTATCTTGAAAATTTCTATGCTATTGCAAGACTTTATTATATAAAGGACGGAGAAACAACCAGACGAGAGGCGACTATAAACGATGAAGGCTATATAGAGCTTACTCCTAAGGAATTTCAAACGATAACAGTTGATGTAGAATATACCGGAAAGGCAAAAACATATTGTCGTTTTAAGCTTGATTGTAGTTGGATTCGCAGTGCCTCAGAAACTGTTCCGGACGAAAATGGCAGAACCGTTAAAAATGATTATATTGAATTAGTTCCTCACGATTACCCTGAATATACTTGTAGTGATGAAATTTATAATAATGTTGAAAAGGACGGATATTTCTATTTTAAGGATATTTTAGAGTCTGAAGAAAATGTTGTAGAACATTATAATGTAATCACTAAAGTGAACTCAGTTGGTAAAGATGTTGAAGACCTTATCAACCCTGATAAAGACTATTCTCAGCGAGTAAGAATAAGCTTAGGTGTTGACTGTGTTCAGTATAATAGAGTTTCAGAGCTTTGGAAGATGAATAAACTTCCTTGGTGGTAATAAAATTATAAAAGCATATTTGCACATTCTGTATTGTAGAATTGTGCAGATATGCTTTTTATGTTATAATAAATTCAAGTGATTTTAATATGAATTAAAAGTTTTGCTCAAGCTTTTTCAAAAGCTTGCAGTTTCCAAAGGCAGAGCCTTTGGTCGCCGTCCTTAGACGGCGAAATACTTAATGCTCCCTAAAGCGCAGGAGGGTAGAAAAACATTCCAGTGGAATGTTTTTCGTAGGGAACCCTCGCAGGGGGTTCCCTGGTGAAGTGCTTCCGTTGTAAAGATATGAAATTGTTTGACAAATCTTGTTCGTAGTGAGCGTGGGAAGATATTTGATGCAATCGGAGAAACTACCAAAATGATTTTATAGCAACAATGAGGTGAAATTTAATGGTGCATATAATAAACGGCAGAAGTGGCAGTGATAAAAGTACAGTTTTATTAGATACTATTTGTGAGAGAGCAAAAAATAATGATAATATAATTCTTATTGTACCTGAACAAGCATCATTTCAGAATGAAAGTGAAATATTAAATCGACTTGGCGCAAAAAATGCCAGAAATATAGATGTATTAAGTCTTCAGCGTCTTTGTGACCATATAGAAAGGAAATATGGCAAAGATTCCAGAAAAGAGCTTTCTGATGGTGCAAGGCTTATTTTGATGAGCCTTGCTATTGAGGCTGTTCAGGATAAGCTTGAGCTTTATGGCGAGCGTACAGGAAAATCGGATTTAACCTCACTTATGCTTACAGCAGTTTCCGAATATAAAATATGTTTGATTACCCCCGAAAAGCTTATGGAGCTTAGTAAGAAGGTTCCAGAGGGCAGACTTAGAAAAAAACTCCATGATAGTGCATTGATTTATGAAGCTTATGACGCACTTATTTCAGAAACATATGTAGACCCTTTGGATAAACTTATTTCGGCAAGTTTGGTTATTGCGGAAAAGAGTTTTTTTAGCGGAAAGGTTGTTGCGATAGATTCTTTTCACAGCTTTACTGCCGAAGAATTGGGAATTGTTTCTCTTGCGATTCAGCAATCAAAGGATTTTTATATAACGCTTTGCAGAGATATAGAAAACAACGATAATGATTCAATGTTCTATTTTGTAAATCGAACACACTCCGTAATAAAAAAACTTGCTTCGGAAAATGGCATAAAGTGTGAGGATATAAATCTTTCCGTAGATAATAATAAGCGTTATAAAAATGATGATTTAAGATATGTTGAAGAACTGATTTTCCGCAATGAAGATTTAGAGCAGGATTTTGGCGGTTCAGTTATGCTATATGAAGCGGAAGATATTTACGATGAATCCGAACAAGTCGCTCGTGATATTAAAAAGCTTGTTGCAGATGGATATAGATATGATGAGATTGCAATAATATGCCGAGATTCGGAAATGTATAGAGGAATAATAAATTCGTCATTTACAAAATATGATATTCCGCTTTTTGTTTCATATCCGGAAAGATTAGAGGCAAAGCCGCTTATGCGATTGGTACTTTCAATGCTTGAGGCGGCAGTCGGAAATCTCACAACCGAATCAATACTTACTATATTAAAAACAGGTATGACATCAATTCCAGATGATGATATATTCACTTTAGAAAATTATGCTTTTGTGTGGAATTTAAAAGGTTCGGATTGGAATAAATCTTTTACAAGAAGTATAGATGGATTTGTAGATAGAAGCGGAGAAGACGGTGCGAAAATTTTAGGAAAGCTTGAAACTCATAGAAAGCTTATTTCAGAAACCCTTTTAAGATTGCGTGATAACCTAAAAGATGCCGATGGTGCAGGAATGACAAGTGCAGTTTTTAAGGCACTTGAAGATTTTGGAGCTTTTGAAAAGGTTAAGCAATTATCCCTTTATTTTGAACAAAATGATGAAAGTATACTTGCTGAGGAAGAATTGAGAGTATGGGATATGCTTATGCAGTTATTTGATACTCTTTATGAAACTCTAAAAGAAAAATATATATCACCGAAAAGATATTTTGAACTTATAGAAATGATAATTTCGCAAGGAAATATATCGACTATTCCAAGAACTCTTGATGAAGTTACTCTCGGAAATGCAGATACAATTCGTCCTGATAAACCGAGAGTAGTATTTATAATTGGTGCAGTTGATGGAATTTTTCCAAAAACGCCAACAGATAATGGAATTTTCACAAGCTTAGAGCGTGATGAGTTGATTTCAATGGCACTTCCGCTCACAGATTCGATAGGAAATATCTATCTTCAAGAGGAATTTTTCGCTTATAAGGCGTGTTCATATGCAAGTGAAAAGCTATTCATAAGCCGATATTTAGAGAATACCGCAGGCGAAACTACAATAGAATCTAAAATTATATCCGAAATAAAAGCAATATTTCCTGATATAAAGATTCGTGCAAGGTCTGATATGCCTATAACAGATATAGTATGTTCAAAGACAACTGCTTTAGAGCAGTATGCGCTTTTAAAGCATAGAGAACCATCAACTTCTGAAACAATCAAAGAATGTATAAAAAAATATCCAGAACTTTCGGGCAGAATTGATTCAACAGACAGAGCCTTTGAGAAGAAACCTTTCCAAATATCGGACAAAAAAATTGCAAAAAGCCTTTTCGGCAATAATATGAATATTTCTGCGACACAGATTGAAGAATATTACCATTGTCCGTTCAGATATTTCTGTCACTATGGAATAAAAGCCAAACCAAGTGAAAGAGCAAAATTTGACCCTCGACAATACGGAAGTGCGGTACATTATATATTTGAAAAGCTTCTTTCAAAGGAATATGGTGTAGAAAAGCTTTCAGAACAAAGCTATGAGGGAAGAAAGAAAGCTGTTGAAAATGTTTTAGACAGCTATCTTGAAAGCTTAGGCGGAGAGGATGAAAAGTCTGCAAGTTTTATGCGTATGTATAAGGGAATAATTTCATCAGTTATGATTATTCTTGAAAGACTTATTGCAGAACTTACGGAATCTGAATTTAAACCTGTTGAAGTTGAACTTCCGATAGGCGGAGATGAAGCCAGAATTTCATATAAGATTATCCTGCCTGATGGTGGAAGAGTATTTATAAGAGGCTCGGTCGATAGAGTTGACAAAATGGAAAAAGCTGATGAGAGCGGAAAAGCCTGTGATTATATAAGAGTAATCGACTATAAAACGGGCAATAAGAAATTTGTGCTTGATGATATTCTTTGCGGAATAAATGTTCAGATGTTGCTATATCTTTCAGCGATAACCAAGAATGGAAATGAACTTTTCGGCGATAATATCATACCTTGTGGAGTTTTATATGTTCCGTCAACAAGTGGTTATATAGATTCAGAAAATAAAAGCTCTGATGATATAGTTGATGAGCGAGAAAAAGAGCTTTCTATGAACGGAATAGTTATAAATGATGAAAGCATACTTTCTGCTATGAACGGAAGTAAGGGGTTTGTTAAGTTTGGAAAATGGGGAACTAATGGCAGAAGAACGCCGATTGTAGAAACTTGTTCAGATAAGGATTTTGAAAGTATATTTGATAAAATAGATGAAGTTATTTCAGATATGGCTATGGAGCTTCGTGGCGGAAATATTTCAGCAGAACCTCTGGAAATCAAAAAAGGTACTAAGGTTGATCTCGATGGTTGTGAATACTGCATATATGACAGTATTTGCAATTTTGAGGATAGTATGAAAAGAAAAACTCATATGAGAATAGACAAAGCGGAAAATGTTCTTAAAGAGATTAAGGAAGACGAAGAAAATAATGACGGGAAGGAGTGATAATCTTGCCTAAAAGAATATATACGGAACAGCAGAAAAAAGCAATAAAGGCAAGAGGCGGAAGTGTGCTTGTTTCTGCGGCGGCAGGTTCGGGCAAGACAAGTGTTCTTACTGAAAGAGTTATAAGACTTATTACAGATAAGGAAAATCCGATAAGAGCAGATAGACTTCTCATTGTTACATTTACAAAGGCATCTGCGGCAGAAATGAAACAAAGAATAATTTCTGAACTTCAAGAATATCTCAAAGAGGATTCGCATAATACTGAACTTAAACGCCAGCTTATGCTTTTGCGTAATGCTGATATATGTACAATAGATAGCTTTTGCAGTAAGATTGTTCGTGAAAATTTCTTTGAATTAGGCGTTAAGCGTGATTTAAGAATAGGTTCAGAAAGCGAACTTGCTATTGCAAGCAATGACGCACTTGATGAAGCATTAGAGGAGCTTTATAAAGAGAGTGAAGAACAGAATGGCAATGATGATTTTAATAAACTTGCCGATGCTCTTGCAACAGTTAAATCTGATAATAACCTTAGAAGTGTCATTCTTTCGATTTATGGAAGTATACTTTCTCACCCATTTCCCGTTGCTTGGATTGAAAATGCTGTTAAGATGTATGAAACAGATTTGCCATTCAAAGAAACAGAATGGGGAAAGGTGGCTATTTCAAGGCTTGAACATATAAATAGCTATATGGAAAGATTGTTAAAATATATTTTAAGGGTAATTACTGAAAGATTAGTTGATTTTGAAGGTTTAGCTTCTACGATTTTGGCGGCTACAAGTAAGCCAAAGGGAGAAGATAAGAAAATTCTTACCTATGTTGAAAAATTGAATGCTTTCAAGAATTGTTTTGAAGATTATGCGAAACTTTCAGAAAAACTTTCTAAAGAACTTTCTTGGAATGAAATTGTAGCTACTATTTCGGAATTTAGTCCTACATCTGTTTCTTTGCCATCAAAAGTTCCTGAGGGGGAAGAAGAACTTAAAAAAGAGATAGCCAACTATCGTGAAGAGCTTGTCTCAGCTGTAAAGGAAATTAAGGATTTATTTTCAAGAACCGAGGAACAGTGCAAGGAGGAAATTAAGGATTCTGAAGGTCTTGCAAGAGGACTTTGCAAGGCGATTAAGCGTTATGATGAGAAATTCAAAGAAATAAAGAATGATAGAGGAATTGCGGATTTCTCCGACCTTGAACATATGACACTTAACCTACTTCTTGAAGAAAAAGACGGCAAATATATTCGCACGAAGCAAAGTATAGAAATTGCTGCAAAGTATGATGAGATTATCATAGACGAATACCAAGATACAAATATGGTTCAGGATATGATTTTTACTTCTGTTTCTAATAATGAGGATAATCTCTTTACTGTTGGTGATGTTAAGCAGAGCATTTACCGTTTTAGAGAGGCTATGCCTGAAATATTTCTCAACAGGCGAGAAAATTACCGCCAAAAAAATCGTAAAAATTCAGATAGCAAGAGTTATCCACCGATTTTTCTTTCCGGCAATTTCAGAAGTCGTAAGGGCGTTATCAGCAGTGTAAACTTTATCTTTGAGCAGATTATGTCAGAAACAGTTGGTCAAGTTAAATATGATGACGAAGAAAAGCTTATTGCAAAGGCTGATTATTCTGAAATAGATGAACCTGAAACTGAGTATCACATAGTTGCCTCAAAGCCTGAAAATCCATGGCAGATTGATGAGGCAAACCATATAGCAGATATAATCGAAAATACCGTTGGTAAGCTTCAAATTAAGGATAAAAACGGTACACGCCCCGCTAAATATAGCGATATTTGTATTCTTATGAGAAATCTTCAGAATAATATTGATACATACGCAGACATATTCGAGCAGAGAGGTATACCTGTTTCAAGAAATAATAGCGGAAATTTGTTTGAACGAAGTGAGATTAAGCTGCTTATTTCATTTATTACGGCTGTGGATAATCCGCAGAAAGATATTCCGCTTACAAGTATAATGATGAGTCCTGTTTATGGCTTTACTCCTGATGATATGGCAAAGCTAAGACTTACAAATCGTTCGGGTAAGATATATTCTACGGTGATAGAATATATAGGTTTGGAAAATCCGGAAGATGAACTTTTGCAGAAAAAGTGTATAGATTTTAATAATGAAATGTACTTTTATAGAAAGCTTTCATCGACAGTTCCGTCTGATAGTTTTCTTGATGTGTTTTTTGCAAGAAGTGGTTTTCTTTCTATTATTGGTGCTGAGCTTGACGGTGAGGCAAGAATAAAGAATGTAAGAAAACTGCTTAATCTTGCGAGAGAATATGAGAAAAACGGTTTCAGAGGTCTTTCGGGCTTTATACGAATGCTGGAAAGACTTAAAGAAACTGGTGGAGTGCTTTCGAGTAGTCAAAATAAATCTGATGGCGATGTTAAGATTATGACTATTCACAGTTCTAAAGGACTTGAATTCCCTGTTTGTATTCTTGCGGGAACTGCCGCACAGAGAAATTCTGATGCGAATGCTGTTGTATATCACCCGACACTTGGAGTTGCATTCAAAAGCTATGACCGAGAAAATATGCTTTCAAAGACAACAGAAGTTCGCACTATCGTTTCAATGGAGAAAGGGCGTGAGGCGATAAGTGAGGAAATGCGAATACTCTATGTTGCATTGACAAGAGCAAAGGAAAAGCTTTATCTTGTAAATACGGTAAATGAAACGAAAACAAGAGGCGTTGGCGATTGGTTTTTGAGCTTGGTTAGTAAGTTGCCTGTTTATGATGAATTGAACGATTCGGATAATACAGCAATAGACCCTTATGCTGTTGAAAGCTGTAAGACCTTTGCACAGTGGATAGCACTTTGTGCCTTGCGTCATCCGTCAATGTCGGCTCAGTTAAATAGCTTCGGTGTTGAACATATTGAAACAATTCCGACAGATAGCATTTGGAAAGTTGTTGTGACGGATTCTGATTCTATCGAATATGAAAAAGAATCAGAAGATAAAATGATTGATATTGCAATAGATAAAGAACTTGAGAAAAAGCTTACTGAAAATATAGAAATAAAATATAAGTATCAAGACCTCGTTGCTATTCCTACAAAGGTTTCTGCATCATCTGTCAGCCATAAAAGTACAGGAAAGAGTTTTATTGTAAAAACCAAGCCAAAATTTATGAACACAGGCAAGATTAAAGGTGCTTCGAGAGGTACAGCTTTTCACGAATTTTTGCATTATGCGGATATTTTCTCGGATAACTTTGATATGACTGCTGAACTTAAAAGGCTTGTGTCTGATGGTTTTCTTAGTCAGGAACAGGCAGATGCAATAGACAAAAATGCCGTAAAGAAATTTATGAGCGGAGAGCTTTTTGCGAGAATGAAATCAGCGGAAAGAGTTATGCGTGAATATCGTTTTGCTGTTATGATTCCTGCGAAACTTGCAGAGATAGCCGTAACAGATGAAACAGCAGATACACCGATTTTTATGCAAGGTGCGATTGACTGTGCATTTATTGAAAACGGAAAGGCTGTTATTGTGGACTATAAGACAGACAGAATTGATTCTGTTGAAAGCTTGGCGGAAAGCTATTCAAAACAGCTTTTACTTTATAAAAATGCTTTAGAACAATCCGAAGAGATAGAGGTTTCTGAGTGCATAATTTATTCATTAGAACTCGGAGAACAGATAAAAATATGCTAAGTGAATTATATTATTATAAACTAAATAATATAATTTACTAACAGACTTTTCTGAGACAATTAAAAGTTTTGCTCAAGGCGAAGTGCCTTCGCTGTCAAGTCGCGGAATCGGTTTTGCAAGCAAAACCTCGACATTGACAGAGAAAGTTCATTGACGCGAATTAAGAATTTATCAATGAATTATCGCTTAGACAACAAACTTCCCAAAGATACTTAAAAGTTTTGCTCGAGCCTTTTTAAAGGCTCGCAGTTTCCAAAGGTATTCACCTACGGCAGAGCCTTTGGTGGGTTTTAAGAACGAAGCTCATCTCACACTCTCTAAGAGGTGAACGAAGTTCGCCTCTTAATTTCTTTTGATATAAAAGGCTGACCTAAACTTTGAGTGTCTTGAGGAAAGATTGTTAGCTATTGACTGTTTTTTTGTATAATGGTAAAATTATAATTGATAAACTGAATGGCGGAATATCATCTTATTTTATTATATGATGGTAAAATATTTTGCGGAGGATTTATAAATGCACTTTAAAAAAATAAGTATAGAGTTTGACGGAGAGTGGATTTTAAGACACAGACTATCTAAAAAGCTTCCGATAAGCACTTTTATTGATTTAATAAATGATAGATTCAATGGTGAAATTGAGGTACTTTATACTTCCTTTACCGATTGCGAAATTTCTGTTAAAGTTCCCAATATTTCAAAGGAAGATATAGCATATGCCATTGATGAGATTTTATCAGAAAATTTTGATATAGAAAATGATGAAATAATAAATCTTCGTATAGATGATTTTTCTGAAGATAGTATTAAGAACAAAGAAAGTATAGTTGAAGAAAAGAAACCTGTTATTGTTGAAAGCAAAAAGGCAACAAGACCTGCGGCTCTTGATAAGATAGAGGATTTGATAGGTGCGGACGATTTTAAGGCACTTATCAGAGAAATAGTTACTATTGCACCGGGTATTATCAGACATAATACTTTTGAGGCGTTTGCATTTCAAAACTATCTTTTTTCTATAAATGACGGTTGCGGATTTACAACATATCTCAATCTTTTTGCAGAGCTTTTAGAAGAATTGAAGCTATTTAAATTCAGAAACAGACAGAAGGTTGTTGAAGTAAAGCTTCCACCGCAAGGAAATGACAGGGTAGACCCGTTTGCGGGGGTTATGAATTGTTTTCAATCACATACCAATAACAAGGGTATGCTTATTTCGATAGATATAAGCGAATGGATGACAAAGATTACTGAAAAGCAATTCCGTGATTTCTTGCTTTATCTTGAGGACTATACTAACGATAATGTTATTGTTTTTAGAATACCATTTGTTGAAAAAGATGTTCTTAGAGATATAAATACCGCTTTACAGGATATTCTTTTTGTGAGGGAGGTTTCCTTTCCGCCTTTGGGAATGGAAGAACTTACAGAATGTGCTGAAAGATTTCTTACAAGGATGGGCTTTACTGCAAATAATGATGTATGGGATGTTTTTCATGCAAGAGTTATGGAGGAAAAAAGCGACGGAAGATTTTATGGCATAAATACTGTCAATAAAATTGTTCGTGAAATGATATATCGCAAACAACTTAGCGATGCACAGAATAATAAAGATAATTCAATTATAAGAAAAGAAGATATTCTTTCACTTTCGCAGTCTTATAGCAATAATAGTAGTAAAGGTATGGATATGCTTGATGATATGATTGGTATGGAGCAGATTAAGCATAGTGTAGAAGAAATTATAGCACATATTAAATTTTCACGAAGGATTCCAAATATAAGCTATCCTTGCATACATATGAGATTTGTCGGTAGTCCTGGAACTGGTAAAACGACTGTCGCAAGAATAATCGGAAAGATTTTAAAGGAAAACGGCGTTTTAAGAAATGGTAATTTCTTTGAATATTCTGGCAGAGATTTCTGTGGAAGATATGTCGGCGAAACGGCTCCCAAAACTGCTGAAATGTGCCGAGATGCTTATGGTTCTGTGCTGTTTATAGACGAGGCTTATTCACTTTACAGAAACGAAAATAATACACACGATTTCGGGCAAGAGGCACTTGATACGCTGATTTCAGAAATGGAAAATCATAGAGATGATTTTGTTGTTATTATGGCGGGATATACAGACGAAATGAATGAGCTTATGAAGGGCAATAATGGTCTTGCAAGCCGTATGCCTTATGTTATAGAATTTCCGAATTATACCAGAGAACAGCTTTGCCTGATTTATTTTAAAATGCTTGGCAATTCCTTTGAGTATGACGAAGATTTCAAGGCTGCTGTTACTGAATATTTTAATTCTATCAGTGATGAAACTCTTGCGGCTAAGGATTTCAGCAATGCGAGATTTGTTCGCAATCTTTTTGAGAGAACTTGTGCAAAGGCAAGTATGAGAATGCAGTTGAGTGGAGTAAGTAAGCTTACTCTTACAGTAGATGATTTTAAGCTTGCTTCAACAGAAAGAGCTTTTCAGGCTTTAATTGCTAAGAAATCAAGAATAACAATCGGATTTTAATTGTAGTTAATGAGAGGTAATTTTATAATGTCTGACAAGAAAAAACAGATTGATTTTGTTTTGAAAAATATTATTAAAGCTCTTGATGAGGAGGGAATAGAATATTCAAAGGATGAGGAAAATCTTAGCATAAGCTGTATGACGCACAAATTTGGTTTACATATAGATTTTATATTTAAAGTAAATGTAGAGAATATGTCTGTACTGCTTGTATCTGAACTACATTGTATAATTAAAAAAGATAGAATAGAAGATTTAGCGGCAGCGGTTTGTTTTATCAATAACTTTACTGCAAATGGTTGTTTCGATTTTGACATTGATAATGGAAAGATATTTTTCCGAATGGCAAATTGTTTTTTTGATAGCCTTATTGGAAAAGAAGCTTATGAGTATATGATAAACTGTTTGTTGAATATGTTAGATGAATATAGCGAACAGTTTAAATTGCTTGCTGAAGGCTCAATAAGTCTGGACGAATTTGTTGATAGAAATGGTATTTAGGAGTGTAGATTATGGCTGATAAGAATGAAATGATTTCTGCTAATAGAGTTTATGAGTCACTTTTGAATATCGTTAGAAAGAATAAATACGATTTCGATGACGATGAAGAAATAATGACAGTAAATTTTGATGTTCAAAGTAAGGAAAGTACTGTACCATTTACTATGACTGTTGATGTTGAAAGACAGCTTATAAGACTTTATTCGCCACTTGATGTTCAGATTGACGAGAATAACAGGTTTGAAGCTTGTGTGAACATTTGCAAGTGTTCTTGTGAATTGGATATGGGCAGTTTTGATTATGATTTATATAGCGGCTCGATAGAATTTAGAATGACGACTTCGTTTAATGGAAGTTTAATAAGCGATAGGCAAATGGAGAATATGATTTCGTATACTTGTGAAGTAGTAAAGAAATATACGGATAGGCTTTGTAGCTAACAAAATTTCCCAAGGACCTCAAAGTTTAGGTCAAGCCTTTTTAAAGGCTTGTGGATTTCAAAGTTAAAGCCTTTGTTCGCTCTACGCAGAGAGCGAAACATTTTTGGGCGAAGCCAAACATTCTTTACTTTTAAGCGGCGGATTTTATCCGCCGCTTTTTTCTTTTGTCAGCAACATTAGTAACACAGGGCCCCCCCTGCGAGGGTTCCCTACGCTTAGAGGAGCATAAAGTATTTCGCTGCCTGCGGACGGCGACCAAAGGCTCTGCCTTTGGAATCTGCAAGCTTTTGAAAAAGCTTGAGCAAAACTTTGCGGCGAGCCGCCGCTCACAAGACGCGGAATCGGTTTTGCAAGCAAAACCTCGGCATTTGCATAGGCAGTTTATTGACGCGGATTAAGACTTTAGCAATGAATTACCTAATCAACAAGAAGAAACTTAAAAGTTTGTTAGGTAGCTCGCTACTTGAAATAAAAAGAAAAATTCTTGCAAAAAAATTGTTGAAATTTTGTGAAACTATCATATACTAATTGAAATTATGAATTTTAATAAAAAAATATTGCATAAAAGCTTGACAAACAAGAATATATATGATATTCTAAACGAGTAAATGAGTATTGGGAATAATGGCGTTCACCAATTTGGGCTCATTCCGCACAAAATTGGGAATGAGCTCTAATGGTGGACGCATTTTTTGACCTATAAATCAACTGTAAAGGAGAATTACTTCTGATGGATAATTTCAGAAATCAGGAACCTTTCGCAAAACAGGGACTTTATGACCCTCGCTTTGAGCATGATAACTGCGGTATAGGTTCCGTAGTCAATATCAATGGTATAAAATCTCGTCAGGTTGTAGATAATGCTTTGAGCATTGTTGAAACTCTCGAACACAGAGCTGGTAAAGATGCAGAGGGCAAGACCGGTGACGGTGTTGGTATTCTCTTGCAGATTTCACACGAATTTTTTAAGGCTGAAACAGCTAAGCTTGGCTTTGACATTGGCGGAGAAAGAGATTATGGTGTCGGAATGTTCTTCTTCCCACAGAATAACCTCAAAAGAATGCAGGCTATGAAGCTTTTTGAAATCGTTATAGAAAAAGAGGGTATGGAGTTCCTCGGTTGGAGAGAAGTTCCTACAAACCCTTCTGTTATCGGTCAGAAAGCTCTTGATAGTATGCCGTACATTATGCAGGCTTTCGTTAAGCGTCCTGTAAATGTAGAAAAGGGTCTTCCTTTTGATAGAAAGCTTTATGTTGCTCGTAGAGTTTTTGAGCAGAGCAACGAGGAAACTTATGTTGTTTCACTTTCAAGCAGAACTATCGTTTATAAAGGTATGTTCCTTGTTAAAGAACTTCGTAAGTTCTTTTATGACCTTCAGAGTGAAAAATATACTTCTGCTATTGCGACTGTTCACAGCCGTTTCAGTACAAACACAAATCCGAGTTGGCAGAAGGCTCACCCGAATCGTATAATCGTTCACAATGGTGAAATCAATACTATCACAGGTAATGCCGACAGAATGCTTGCAAGAGAAGATTCAATCTCAAGCGACATTTTCAAGGACGATATTGATAAGGTTTTCCCGATTGTTGATACAAACGGTTCTGACTCCGCTCGTCTTGATAACTCTCTTGAGTTTATGATGATGGCCGGTATTCCACTTCCGCTTGCGGTTATGATTACAATTCCTGAGCCTTGGGAAAACAGCAAGACAATCTCAAACACAAGAAGAGATTTCTATCAATACTACGCAACAATGATGGAGCCTTGGGACGGTCCTGCATCAATTATCTTCTCTGATGGCGATATCGTTGGTGCAGTTCTCGATAGAAACGGTCTCAGACCTTCAAGATATTATATTACAACAGACGGCTTCCTCGTACTTTCATCAGAGGTTGGCTGTATAGACATTCCACCTGAAAAGGTTCTTGTAAAAGAGCGTTTGCGTCCTGGTAAGATGCTCCTTGTTGACACAACAAAGGGTAAGCTTATTGATGATACTGATATTAAGGACTACTACTCACATAGACAACCTTACGGTGAATGGCTTGATAATAACCTCGTTCACCTCAAGGATTTGAAGATTCCTAATAAGAATGTTATCCACTTTGATGATGAACAGCTTGTAAGACTTCAAAAAGCTTTCGGTTACACATATGAGGAAATCAGAACAAGTATTCTTCCTATGGCTAAGAATGGCACAGAGCCTATTGCGGCTATGGGTGCAGATGTACCAATTCCTCCGCTTGCTGATGAAAAAGCTCCGCTTTTCAACTATTTTAAGCAGCTTTTCGCACAGGTTACAAACCCACCATTTGATGCAATCCGTGAGGAAATAGTTACTGATACAAGCGTTTATATTGGTTCTGATGGTAATATCCTTGATGAAAAGCCTGAAAACTGTCATGTACTTAAAATTCATAATCCTATCTTGACAAACACTGATATGCTCAAGATTAAAAATATGAATGTTCCGGGAATTAAGCCGGCAGTTATTCCTTTAACATATTATAAGAATACAAACCTTGCTAAGGCTATTGACCAGCTTTTCTTAAAGGCTGATAAGGCTTATAAAGACGGTGCAAATATTCTTATTCTTTCAGATAGAGGCGTTGACGAATATCATGTTGCTATTCCGTCATTGCTTGCAGTTTCTGCACTTCAACAGCACCTCGTTTCTACAAAGAAGAGAACTTCTGTTTCTATGCTTCTTGAGAGTGCAGAGCCTTGCGAAATCCATCATTTCGCAACACTTCTTGGTTATGGTGCTTGTGCTATTAACCCATATCTCGCACAGGAAACTATCCGCCATCTTGTTGATACAGGTGCTTTGGATAAGGATTACTATGCAGCTGTATATGACTACAATTCAGCAGTTCTTCACGGTATCGTAAAGATTGCTTCTAAGATGGGTATTTCTACAATCCGTTCTTATCTTGGTTCTAAGATTTTTGAGGCTATCGGTATCTCTAAAGAGGTTATCGACAAATATTTCACAAATACAGTAAGCCGTGTAGGCGGTATTACTCTTGATGATATAAGCAAGCGTTCAGAGAAACTTCACTCCGCAGCATATGACCCACTTGGACTTAATGTTCTTCTTGAGGTAAATAGTGCAGGTAGCCACAAGCTCAGAAGTGGCAAGGAAGAGCATCTCTATAATCCTGAAACTATACATCTTCTTCAAGAGTCTACAAGAACCTGCAACTATGATATGTTTAAGCAGTATTCTGAGGCTATCAACAAAGAAGACAGACATATGAATCTCAGAAGTTTGCTTGATTTCAACTTCCCAGAAGATGGCGGAATTCCTATTGATGAGGTAGAGAGCGTTGAGAGTATTTGCCACCGATTTAAGACTGGTGCTATGTCTTACGGTTCAATTTCACAAGAGGCTCACGAAACAATGGCTATCGCTATGAATACTATCGGCGGTAAGTCTAACTCCGGTGAGGGTGGTGAAGATGTTGAGCGTCTTACAATCGGTAAAGACGGTCTTAATCGCTGTTCTGCAATCAAGCAGGTTGCTTCTGGTCGTTTCGGCGTAACTTCTGAATATCTTGTAAGTGCTAAGGAAATTCAGATTAAGATGGCACAGGGTGCTAAGCCTGGTGAGGGTGGACATCTTCCTGGTAAGAAGGTTTATCCTTGGGTTGCTAAGACAAGACATTCAACACCAGGTGTTGGTCTTATCTCTCCGCCACCACATCATGATATTTATTCTATCGAAGACCTTGCACAGCTTATCTATGACCTTAAAAATGCAAACAAGAATGCAAGAATTTCTGTAAAACTTGTTTCTGAGGCTGGTGTAGGTACAATCGCAGCCGGTGTTGCTAAGGCTGGTGCAGGAGTTGTATTGATTTCCGGTTATGACGGCGGTACCGGTGCTGCTCCGAGAAACTCAATCTATAATGCCGGTCTTCCTTGGGAGCTTGGTCTTGCTGAAACTCATCAGACACTTATTATGAACGGTTTGCGTTCTAAGGTTGTTATTGAAACAGATGGTAAGCTTATGACAGGTCGTGATGTTCTTGTTGCAGCACTTCTTGGTGCAGAGGAATACGGCTTTGCTACTGCTCCGCTTGTTACAATGGGTTGTGTAATGATGAGAGTATGTAATCTCGATACATGTCCTGTTGGTATAGCAACTCAGAACCCTGAACTCAGAAAGAGATTTAAAGGTAAGCCTGAGTATGTTATAAACTTTATGCACTTTATTGCACAGGAACTCAGAGAGTATATGGCTAAGCTTGGTATCAGAACTGTTGATGAGCTTGTTGGCCGTTCTGATCTCCTAAAAGTAAAAGAAACTGAGGACGGTTCTAAAGAAGGCAAGATTGATATGACAAATATTCTCCGTAATCCTTATATTGGAGAAGATGTACCAAGAATATTCAATCCTGCTGATAAGTATGATTTTGAGCTTGAAAAGACAATAGACGAAAAGGTTATTATGAAGAAGCTCGGTTCTGCTCTTAAAAATAAGACCAAGAAATCTATTGATATTGATGTTACAAATACAGACCGTTCAGTTGGTACAATCTTTGGTTCAGAGATTACAAAGCGCTATCATGATAACACTCTTGATGACGATTTCTTCGTTGTAAGATGTCATGGTGCAGGTGGTCAGAGCTTTGGTGCATTTATTCCAAAGGGCTTGACACTTGAACTTGAGGGCGATAGCAACGATTACTTCGGTAAAGGTCTTTCTGGTGGTAAGCTTAAAGTTTATCCTCCAAAGGGTTCTAACTTCAAGAGAGATGAAAATATCATTATCGGTAATGTCGCACTTTATGGTGCAACAAGCGGTAAGGCATTTATCAGCGGTGTTGCCGGTGAACGCTTCTGCGTAAGAAACTCCGGCGCAATCGCTGTTGCTGAGGGTGTCGGCGACCACGGCTGTGAATATATGACTGGTGGTAGGGTTGTTATTCTTGGAAAGACTGGCAAAAACTTTGCCGCAGGTATGAGCGGCGGTATTGCTTATGTTCTTGACGAGGATTCCGACCTCTATATGAAGATGAATAAGGAACTTGTTTCTATCGGCGGTGTTAAGGATAAGTATGACATTGCAGAGCTTAGAGATATTATCCAAGAGCATGTTGATGCAACAAATTCTCCTAAGGGTAAGGAAATTCTTGATAACTTCGAGTATTATCTGCCTAAGTTCAAAAAGATTCTTCCAAATGATTATGCTAAGATGATGCAGGCTATCTTTGTTCTTGAAGAAAAGGGTATGAGTCCTGAGCAAGCAAAAATCGAAGCATTCTATATGACAACTAAAAAGTAAGGAGGCGGACAAAATGGCTAAACCAACAGGTTTTATGGAATTTGAGAGAAAAAATAACAAAGGTTCAGAGCCTTCGGAAAGAATAAAGAATTTTAACGAATTTCATACGCCTATGCAGGCTGATGAGCGTCAAAAGCAGGCTGCAAGATGTATGGACTGCGGCGTACCGTTTTGTCAGAACGGCAGACCGATTATGGGTATGGTTTCGGGCTGTCCGCTCAACAATCTTATCCCAGAGTGGAATGAGCTGGTATATACAGGCGAATTTGATGCGGCTGCTCACCGCCTTTTGATGACTAATAACTTCCCGGAGTTTACTTCAAGAGTTTGTCCCGCACTTTGTGAGGCGGCTTGTACTTGTGGACTTAATGGCTTGTCGGTAAGCGTTAAAGAAAATGAAAACTTCATTATCGAAAACGCTTTTGAAACCGGTATGATTAAGCCTAATCCTCCGAAAGTCAGAACAGGCAAGAGGGTTGCTGTTATCGGTTCAGGCCCTTCTGGTCTTGCTTGTGCAGCACAGCTTAATATGAGAGGTCATAGCGTTACTGTATATGAAAAGGACGATCGTCTTGGCGGACTTCTTATGTATGGTATTCCTAATATGAAGCTTGAAAAACAGATTATCGAAAGACGAATAGAGCTTATGAAAGCAGAGGGAGTTAATTTCGTAACAAACGCTAATGTCGGTGAAAATTACGATGCTAATTCAATTCTCAATGATTACGATGCTGTTGTTCTTGCTTGTGGTGCAGGAAATCCTCGTGATATAAATGTTTCTGGCAGAGATGCAAACGGAATCTACTTTGCAGTTGACTTCCTTACATCAACAACAAAAAGTCTTTTAAATTCTAATCTTGAGGACGGAAATTATATTTCTGCAAAGGATAAGAATGTTATAATTATCGGTGGCGGTGATACAGGTAATGACTGCGTTGGTACTTCTATCCGTCACGGTTGTAAGTCTGTTATTCAGCTTGAAATGATGCCTAAGCTCCCTGATAGCAGAGCAGAGAATAACCCTTGGCCTGAATGGCCTCGTGTCTGTAAGACAGATTACGGTCAACAGGAGGCTATCGCTGTATTTGGTTCAGACCCAAGACGCTATCAGACAACCGTTAAGGAATTTGTCAAGGACGAAGGCGGTAATCTCAAGGGTGTTGTTATTGTTAATGTTCATTTCGTCAAGGACGAGAATGGTAGAAATGTGATGCAAACAGTTGAAGGCTCAGAGCAATATCTTGAAGCAGAGCTTGTACTCATTGCAGCAGGTTTCTTAGGTCCTAAGGGATATATTGCAGACGCTTTTGGTGTTGAAACTAATGCAAGAAGTAATGTTGCAACTGAGGCTGGTAAGTTTAAGACAAATGTTGAAAAGGTATTCACAGCAGGAGATATGCATAGAGGACAATCTCTCGTTGTTTGGGCAATCAGAGAGGGCAGAGATGCTGCCGCTGATGTAGACGAATATCTTATGGGCTATGCAGGCTTAAAGTAATATATAAGCAAAATTAAGAAATGCGAATCTCAAAACGAGGTTCGCATTTTTCTTTTTAATGATATTTATAATTGAGTGGAAAATAATTCCTCTTTAGAAATTTCAGCAATTTTACAGATTGCTTTTATATTGGTAATATAGTTATTTTTTGTTTCAGCAAGATAAACCTTGCCAGATTCTTCGAGATGATAGTATACTCTGGTTCGCCTTTGACCTATTTTTTCTATTCTACTTGTAATATAACCTTTTTCCATAAGCTTATATAAAACAGGGTACATTGAACCTTCTTTAAGGCATAGGTGGCCATCGCTCAAATCTAACGTTTCTTGAGAAATCTGATAACCATACTTATCTTCATTTTTTAGCATGGCGAGCAAAAGTAATTCTACAACGCCAAATTTAAAACTATCTTTAGCAGCCAAAATTTTCATCATCCTTTTATTATATATTTTATTTATCATAATATATAATAAACTATAAATAAAAATAAACTATATCAACTAATTTATACTTTTTAAACAACATTAAATCTTAATTATTGCTTTTTCAAGCAATAATGCGTAATTTTCGTACAAAAGTTGCTTTTTTTATAAATAGGTGTTATAATGTTCAAGTAGGAAAAAATTATCGGAAATTTTTTAGGAGGAAAATATTATGAAAAAGTTTCGTGCAGTTATTGCGTCCGTTTTTACAGCATTGACACTTATTTGTGCTTCAGCAATGAATACATTTGCTGCTGAATTAGGAAAGTCAACAATTGTGAAGCCTGACGACATAAATAATACAGTAAAAACAGGCGACAACAGCCAGACTATTATCTTGATTGTAGCTGGTGTTGCTGTTGTTGCACTTGCTGTTATTATTATCAGCATTGTTGCAAGCAAAAAGAAAAAGTAATAATTATGCAATAAAAATTTAACTCGGCTTGTCTACTTAAAAACAAGCCGAGTTTTTTATTTTTGCAATTTATAAAAGCTTCCGATTTTTATTGCTTTGGAATCTTTTGAATGTCCAATTTCTTGCGTTCTTACAATAGGAATATCTTCGTTTTCTATTTCACGCAAGATTATTTCTTCTATTGATGGTTTGCAGTTATTTTCTGTCATATATGTAAATTGTCCTAAAATGACTCCTTTTATACGATTGAAAACTCCAAGCTGTCTGAGTTGACTTAAACATGCTACTGCTCGTTCAACACCTCCGCCTAAACTTTCAAGAAATAAGATTTTTTCTGAAAAATCAGGCATATACTCAGTTCCTGCAAGCTTTAATAAGCAACGAATATTTCCGCCGACAACAATTCCACTCATGGACTCTCCTCGAATAAAGCTGTAATCAAAATTAATAAGTGAATTTTTACCAAGCATTATTGTATCAATAAATCTTTTTTGCTGTTCATTAGAATATTCTGAGGCAATGTTTTTTATTTGGTACAGATATGATATATTTCCTGTTTTGGTATAAATTGCATTTATGATAGCAGTTAAATCGCTATATCCGAAAAATATTTTATTGCTTTCTTTGATGATGTTATAATCAAGTTTATCCAATAGCTCATTGCACATATCTCCGCCGGAAATATCAAATATGGCTTTAATGCGATTATCAGTATAAAGCTCCATAAGTGCATTTGCTTTTTCTTTGATACTCGTTGAAAAAGTATCATTATTTGCATAAATATATTTACTTGTAATAATATTTAAGCCCATATTTTTTAAAACATTATATAGCTCATCAATGTTTTTTCTTTCAGATTCTTTTCTACCATCAGAGCAGGCAGATATTCCAATATAATCTCCTTTTTTAAGCATAAAACCACCTTTGCTTATTGACTTAATCTCTTTATAATGATACTATTTCAAATGAATAAATTCAAGATTTAAAAATGATTTAGCAATATAATAAATAGTAAAATAAGATTTTAGTATAAAATTTATTTTACTATATTATATAAGATTTTTAAAATTATATTCCAAATGTTGTAAATAATAAAAATTATTTAAAAAGATAAACGGCGAATTTTTTCCATAAAATCAGCAATAATTATATTATGACAAATTCAATTATACATTATACAAATTCAAAAATCCTAAAAAAATTGAAAGATAGCATTTGACAATAGCGTATAAGTGTATTATAATGAAATTAATCCACCGATTTTCGCGAAATTTTAAGATTAAAAGTTACTTTTGTGTAAATTTTACGACATATCGTATTATATAAAAATTTATTCAGAAAAGGAAGTTAAGTATGTTACTACACAAATTCTTACCGAGAACCGAATTTGACTCATATGAGGATTTTAAGGCTAATTATAAGGTCAATATCCCAGAGGATTTCAACTTTGGTTTTGATGTTGTTGACGCCTGGGCAGAGGCTGATGAAAACAAGAAAGCTCTTGTATGGTGTAATGACCACGGCGAAGAAAAAACATTTACGTTTAGTGATATTAGCCGTCTTTCAAATAAGACTGCTAACTATTTCAGAAGTCTTGGTATCAAAAAAGGCGATGTAGTTATGATGATACTTCGTCGTCGTTGGGAATACTGGATTTGTGCAACCGCACTTCATAAGGTTGGCGCTATTTTAATTCCAGGTTCACTTCAGCTTACTAAGAAAGATATAGTTTATAGAGGTAATTCAGCTGAGGTTAAGGCTATTATCTGTATAAATGATGATTTTGTTATCAATCAGGTTGAAGCGTCTGAAAAGGAAATTCCAACACTTGAAAATAAAATTGTTGTTGGCGAGCCTCGTGACGGTTGGCGTTTCTTTGAAGATGAAATCGAACCTTTCTCAGATAAATTCCCTCGTCCAACAGGCGACCAGGCTACTAACTGGAACGATATTATGCTTGTTTACTTCACAAGTGGTACAACAGGTATGCCAAAGATGGTTCAGCACAATTTTGCTCACCCTCTCGGACACATTGTTACAGCTAAATATTGGCAAATGGTTCAGGAAGATAAGCTCCATATGAGTGTTTCTGACTCAGGTTGGGCTAAGTTCGGCTGGGGTAAAATTTACGGTCAATGGATTTGCGGTGCAGTTATCTTCGCTTATGATATGGATAAATTTATCCCTGCAAAGCTCCTTGAAGTTATTTCTAAGTATAAGATTACTACTTTCTGTGCACCTCCTACAATGTACAGATTTATGCTTCAAGAGGACTTGAAAAAGTACGACCTTTCAAGCATTCAGCGTTGCTGCACAGCAGGTGAACCTCTTAATCCTGAGGTTATCAAGAAATGGCAAGAATATACAGGTCACTTCATTTATGAAGGTTTCGGTCAAAGTGAAGGCAGCGTTCTTCTCGCCAATTTCCAATGGTTTGAGCCTCGTCTTGGTTCAACAGGTAAGCCATCACCTATTTATGACATTCACCTTGTTGACAAGGATGGAAACGATGTTAAGCCAGGCGAGGAAGGCTCTATCGTCGTTATGGATGTTAAGAATCATCCTCCTGTCGGTCTTTTCACAGGTTACTACAAAAACCCTGAGATGACAGAAGAAAAGCTTCTCGGAAAGTTCTACAACACTGATGATATGGCATCTTGCGATGAAGACGGCTACTATTGCTTTATCGGTCGTGACGATGATGTTATCAAGTGCTCCGGTTACCGCATTGGACCTTTCGAGGTTGAAAGCGCATTGCTTGAGCATCCATCTGTTGTTGAGTGTGCTATTACAGGCGCTCCGGACCCGATTCGTGGTCAGGTTGTTAAGGCAACAGTTGTTCTTGCAGCTGGTTATACACCAAGCGAAGAACTTAAAAAGGAACTTCAAAGCCATGTTAAGAGAGTAACTGCTCCTTATAAATATCCAAGAGTTATTGAGTTTGTTGATGAACTTCCTAAGACACTTGGAGGTAAGATTAAGCGTGGTCAAATCCGTAAGTCTGATGAGGACGCAGCTAATAAATAAATTTTAATCGAATATAATTACTAAAAGGCTAACCGATTTTATTGTGAATTGGTTAGCCTTTGCATATTAAACGGAGTGCCTCCGCTCCCAGGACGCGGAATCGCTCGACAAGTCTCGCTCGTAGAGAATTAGACAAGATTATTGCCGCGGTCGATGAATTTTCCAATGAACTACCGATTAGTTTCATAACTTATCTAAGACAATTAAAAGTTTCGCGCGAGCCTTTTCAAAGGCTCGCGGATTCCAAAGGCAGAGCCTTTGGTGAGTTTTAAGGGCGAAGCCCTTAACCTGTTTTGCTCCCTTAGGGGTGAACTTTGTTTGCCTCTAAATTCTTTTGTTAGCACCATTAGTTATTAGGTGCGGACAAAGTCCGCACTTAGAAAGCAAAGAATGTTAAGGGCGTTGCCCTTAAAACCCATGAGGGACTCCGTCCCTCAACCCTGCAAGCTTTTGGAAAAGCTTGTGCAAAACTTTTCGGCGAGCCGCCGCTCCCAAGACGCGGAATCGCTCGGCTTTGCCTCGCTCGTAGTTGATTAGATAAGATTGTTTCCGCGGTTAAAGTAATTACCAGTGAATTACTTTTTAGATAGAAGTAACTTCATTGTGCATAATGCTGAAAATTGCTTTTAATTATGTGCAGTTTGCACGAAGATTTCCGTTTTGCTGTTGACTTAATCTTAATAATATTAGATAATATATTAGTAGATTTCTTGAAATTTCGAGAAATGAATATTATCTTATCCCATAATAGAAACGAGATGATAAAAATGATAAAGAGTATGACAGGCTTTGGAAGGTTTGAGGGTACTGCTGGAGGAAGAACTATTTCTGTTGAGATTAAAACGGTAAATCATAGATTTCTTGACTTTACTTGCAAGACTAACCGAGGATATGGCTTTCTTGAGGAGCGTTTAAAAGGCTTTATATCTGATTATATTGCAAGAGGTAAGGTTGATGTTTTTGTAGGAGTTTCTGAGGACGAAAACACAGAATCTATTGTTCAAATCAATCATTCGCTTGCCGCAGGCTATGTAAATGCTTTGCATGAGCTTGCACAAAAGTACAATATAAGAGAGGATATTTCAGTTTCACTTCTCTCAAGATATAATGATGTTCTTACTGTTCGTAAGCCTCCTGAGGACGAAGAGCAGGTATGGCTTTTGGTTAAGGAATGTGCTGAAAAGGCAGTTTCCGGACTTGTAGCTATGAGAGAAAAAGAGGGTGAAAAGCTGAAAGAAGATGTTCTTTCGCGCTGTGATATAATACTTTCTCTTGTTGAAAGTGTTGAAGAACGTTCTCCCAAAACAGTTGAAGAATATCGCCAGAAGCTTGTACTTCGTATGCAGGAGATTCTCAACGGAGTAGAAATTGATGAACAGAGGATTCTTACAGAGGCAGCAATTTTTGCTGATAAAACTGCTGTTGCTGAAGAAACAATACGCTTGCGTTCACATATTGCTCAGATGCACGAAATGCTTGAAAGCGATGTGCCAATCGGACGAAAGCTTGATTTTATCGTACAAGAAATGAACCGAGAGGCAAATACAATCGGCTCTAAGGTCAGTGACGCTGATTTGGCGCATATTGTCGTTGACATTAAAGGCGAGATAGAAAAGATTCGTGAGCAGATTCAGAATATTGAATGATGAGGGATTAAGATGCGACTTATCAATATAGGATATGGAAATCTTATTTCGTCCGAAAGAATGATAAGTGTTGTTTCGCCTGATGCCGCACCTATTAAGCGTATGGTTCAGGATGCAAGAGACAGAGGAACACTTATTGATGCAAGTTGTGGAAGAAAAACTAAAGCAGTTATATTTACCGATAACGGTTATATCGTTTTATCAGCTTTGCAGCCGGAAACGATAGCTAATCGTGCTAATAGTAAAGAAGAAAATTCTGACAAGGTTATAGAAAGGAGAAATTTTAATGAAGAATAAAGGCTTATTGTTTATACTTTCAGGTCCTTCCGGAGCAGGAAAAGGAACTCTCGTAAAGGAGCTTGTAAAGCTACCTGAAAACGAAGTTTCTGTATCTGTTACGACAAGAAAACCAAGAGAGGGAGAAATTGATGGTGTACATTATCATTTCTTTACAGTAGATAAATTCAGAAAGCTTATAGATGAAAACGGATTTCTTGAGTATGCACAATATTGTGAAAACTACTATGGAACTCCTCTTGCACAGATTGAAAAGTGGCTTTCTGAGGGCAAAAATGTAATTCTTGAAATTGATGTTCAAGGGTGCCGTCAGGTTAAGGCAAAGCGTCCTGAGACTGTTACATTATTCATCGCACCACCTTCTATGGAGGTTCTTGAACATAGACTCAGAAATAGAGGTACAGAGGATGAGAAAACTATCCAGAAGCGCCTGAATGCTGCTAAGAGCGAAATGCAAAAAGCGGGTGAATATGACTATGTGGTCATAAATGGCCCTATTGAAGAATGTGTTGAAGATGTTCTTGCAATTTTCAAGGCTGAGAATATCAAGGCTCAAAATTCAGAAAGTATTAACCTTTAATTGATTATAGATAAAATTTATTAAGGCGAAGGTTTTGACTATTCGCCGCTGATATTATATTTTTGAGGTGTATTATAATGATAAAATCATCACTTGACGATATGTTAATGGGAAGACAGAGCCGTTATGCTCTTGTTATTGCAGTTGCTAAGAGAGCAAGAGAACTTTCAGAGGAAATGGCTGAGGGTAAGATTGAAAAGAATGAAAAGCCTGTTCTCGTAGCTTATGAGGAATTTAAAAATCATAAGTATGCTATCTATGAAGCGGAAGTAGATGACTAAGCTTATTGCAGGAATTGCCGTTGAAAAAACGGCTCTCCACTTTGATAAAATTTACGATTATATAATTCCGGAAAACCTTTTGGAATCGGCACAGGTAGGCTGTCGTGTTATAGTTCCGTTTGGAAATAGTCCAAGGAGACAGGGCATAATTGTTTCAATCTTTGAGGAAAAAGAGGCTAAAAAAGGTCTTAAAAAAATAAAAGAATTGCTCGATAGCGAGCCTGTTCTTTCTAAAGAAATGCTTGCTATGGCTAAATTTATGAAGGAACGCTATTATTGTACCTTTTATGAGGCTTGTGCGGCAATGCTGCCTGCCGGCTTGGGTATGAAGCTGACATATGCTTATACCTATACTCAAGACGGTGCAGAGGCTGAAAATCTTTCTGCTGATGAGAGTATGCTTATAAACTTTCTTATGGTAAGAAAAAAGCCGGTAAGACACGATATTCTATTGAAGAATATGGGCTTTTCTGATGACGGCATTTTGATTAAGTTATGCAAAAAGGGCTATATTCTGAAAAAAGAAGTTATTAAGAAACGCTTTCTTGAACCGACCATAAAAATGGTTCGTATATGTGAGGATGCAGATATTCCAGAAAGGTTATCACCTAAGCAAAGCGAGGTTATTTCACTTTTACAGACGGCCGGAGAATGTTCTGTTAAGGAACTTAATTACTTTCTTGGTGTAACTTCGGCGGTTTCAGACGGTCTTGTCAAAAAGGGAATATGCGAATATTTCGAGGAGGAAGCTCCAAAATATATTCCAAGTGTAGAATCCAAGCCAAAGCAACAACCTGTAATATTTCTTACTGACGAACAGCAGAAAGCTTATGACGATTTACTCGAAAGACAAAATTCCGGAAAGGCGTCTGTTTCCTTACTCTATGGAATTACAGGAAGTGGAAAAACTTCTGTATTTATGAAGTTGATAGATAATGCGATTGATGTAAATAACGGAAATGTCATTGTAATGGTTCCGGAAATTTCACTGACACCACAGCTTTTGGACAAGTTTACTACACGCTACGGCGATAGAGTTGCTATATTTCATAGTGGATTGCCGATTGGCAAGCGTCTTGAAGAATGGAAGCGTGTCAAAAATGGCGAGGCGAAAATAGCTGTCGGAACTCGTTCCGCAATATTTGCACCATTTGATAAAATTTCGCTCATTGTAATGGACGAAGAACAGGAATATACCTATAAATCTTCTGCAACACCGAGATTTCACGCAAGAGAACTCGCAAAATTTCGTTGTGCTGAGAATAATTGTTTACTCTTACTTTCTTCTGCGACACCTTCTGTTGAAAGTTTTTACTTCGCAAATGAGGGAAGATACGGCTTGCAAATCTTAAAAACAAGATACGGCACAGCCAAATTGCCAGAAGTAATAACAGCAGATATGAATATTGAGCAAGAACAGGGCAATATGAGTGCGTATAGCTCAAAATTGCTTGGGTCTATTGAGGAAAATCTGAAAAATCAAAAGCAATCTATTATTCTTTTGAATAGGCGTGGTCATAATACCTTTGTTTCGTGCCGTTCGTGCAAGGAGGTTATATCTTGTCCGAACTGCTCAATTTCGCTGACCTATCATTCTGCGAATCATAGGTTGATGTGTCACTATTGCGGATATTCTATTCCTGTTCCGAAAAAGTGTCCTGCTTGCGGAAGTGAAAAACTTCGTTTCGGCGGAACTGGTACTCAAAGGGCAGAGGAAGAACTTTCGGAAATTTTCCCAAGTGCAAGAGTTCTTAGGCTTGATACAGATTCTACTATGCAGAGATTTGCTTATGAGAAAAAGCTTGCACAATTTGCGAATGGTGAATATGATATTCTGCTTGGAACGCAGATGGTTGCAAAGGGACTTGATTTTCCGAATGTAACTCTTGTCGGAGTTATAAATGCAGACCAGATGCTTTATGGCGGAGATTTCAGAAGTTATGAGAGAGCATTTTCGCTCTTGACACAGGTTGTCGGTCGTTCGGGCAGAGGTGATTTCGAGGGAAAGGCCATTATTCAGACCTATGCTCCTGAGAATCCTATTATAGCTCTTGCAAAATCTCAGAATTATGATAAATTTTATAGTAGTGAGATTAAGCTAAGAAAGGCAATGATATATCCGCCGTTTTCGGATATAGGTGTTGTGGCTTTTGTCGGAACAAACAGAAATCTTGTTGAAAAATCAGCACAGCATTTTTCGGAGCTTTTAAAAGAAAAGCTCGCTAATGAATATAAGGGTATGCCCCTTGTTATATTAGGTCCTGCACCTGCGCTTGTTTCTAAAATAAGCAATAAATACAGGTACAGACTTATATTGAAATTCAGAAATAATAAGGCATTTCGCAGTCTTTTATCATCTTTACTTTGTGAACTTGGTGCAGACAGAAATTATTCTGAGGTTACTATTTATGCAGATATTAACCCGGAAAATGTAATGTGATTTGCCGAAAAGGAGTCTTTAAACTATGGCACTTAGAAATATTGTTAAAGAGGGCGACGAAATTTTAACAAAAAAATGCCGTCCTGTTGAAAAGTTTGACGAAAGACTTGCATCTTTGCTTGACGATATGTACGAAACAATGATGGCAGGAAATGGTGTTGGTCTTGCTGCACCACAGGTAGGTATGCTAAGACGAGCATTTGTTATAGACATCGGCGAAGGTAAGCTTGAGTTTGTCAACCCTGAAATTATTAAGACAAGCGGCAGACAAGAAACAGGCGAAGGCTGTCTTTCCTGCCCCGGTGAATACGGAATAACTGTTCGTCCGAGATTTGTTACTGTTAAGGCTCAGGACAGAAACGGCAAGGAATTTACTATGGACGCTTCTGATTTGCTTGCAAAGGCAATTTGCCACGAAAATGACCACCTTGATGGAATACTTTTCAAGGCTCATGTAATAAGAATGTTAGATGAGGACGAATTGGAGGGATAAATATTGCGAATAGTATTTATGGGTACTCCTGAATTTGCTGTTCCTTGCTTATCAGCCCTTATTGAAAAATATGAGGTTCTTGCTGTTTTTACTCAACCGGATAAACCAAAGGGCAGAAAGCAGATTCTTACACCGCCTCCGGTTAAAGAAGAGGCTTTAAAGCATAATATCCCGATTTATCAGCCAAAAACTCTCAAGGACGGCGAGGCTTTTAAGATTCTTTCAGAGATTAAGCCTGATGTCATTGTAGTAGTTGCATATGGTAAAATCTTGCCTAAGGAAATTCTTGAATTGCCGAAATATGGCTGTATAAATGTTCACGCTTCACTTTTGCCTAAGTATCGTGGAGCGGCTCCGATTCAGTGGTCAATCATTGACGGCGAAAAGGAAACAGGCGTTACAGCTATGCAGATGGATATTGGTCTTGATACGGGAGATATGATTAAATCTGCATCACTTACTATTGGTGAGAATGAAACTGCCGATGAACTTCACGACAGACTTTCCGCACTCGGTGCAAAGCTTATTATTGAAACACTTGAATCTGTTGAAAATGGTACAGCAACACGCACAAAGCAAGATGATAGCTTATCTAATTATGCGTCTATGCTTTCTAAGGACATTTCACCGATTGATTTTACACAATCTGCACAAGCAGTTCATAACAAGGTCAGAGGACTTAACTCTTGGCCGTCTGCAACTGCGATTATGGATGGTAAGCGTATAAAGATTCATAAGACAAGGCTTGCTGATGCTTGCGGACAGGCCGGAGAAATAGTTTCGCTTGAACCTTTTATTGTAACTTGTGGGAGTGGTGCTATTGAAATTCTTGAACTTCAGCCTGAGGGCAAAAAGAAAATGAATGCGGCGGACTTTTTGAGAGGCCATAAAACAGAACTTCATTCATTTTTGAAATAAGGAGATTTTTGTATGGGATTTTATTATTTTGATTATACTTATCTGCTATTTGTAGTTCCCGGACTTTTGATTTCGATTTATGCACAATATTGTGTTTCGACTGCTTTTAATAAGTATTCTAAGGTTAGAAATTCTGCAGCTATGTCGGGTAGAAATGCCGCTGAAATGGTTCTTAGAATGAATAATGTTCCGCCTATTCCGATAAATCCGATAAGCGGAAATATGAATGACCACTTTGACCCCCGTTCAAATTCTATAAGACTTTCTGACCCTGTTTATAACAAGACAACAGTTACAGCAATGTGCGTTGCGGCACATGAAGCAGGACACGCCGTACAACACGCAACAAGCTATGCACCTATGACTATAAGACGAGCATTAGTTCCAATAACACAAATAAGCTCATCTCTTGCTTGGCCAATGGTTTTAATAGGCTTGATACTTCCTGTACAATATGATTTCTTCATTTACCTTGGAATTTTGCTCTATGGCGTAGCACTTCTTTTCTCTATCGTTACACTTCCTGTTGAATTTAATGCAAGCCGCAAAGCAATGGTTGCACTTGAAAATTCAGGTCTTTGTACTGCGGAAGAATTGGCAGGAGCAAAAAAGGTACTTCGTGCGGCCGCTATGACCTATGTAGCATCTACACTTACAGCAATGCTCAATTTGCTCAGAATTATTTTTATAGCAAATAACAGACGGAGATAGTATGGATAACAATATAAATGGCAGAACCCTTGCATTTAATGCTTTGTTAAGAGTGCTTGAGGACGATGCTTATTCAAACATAGCCTTTGATACGATAATTTCAAGGTCAGAGGCAAATCCGAGAGAAGTCGGACTTGCGGCGGCTATATTCTATGGTGTGCTTGAGAGAAAGCTTACTCTTGATTATGTAATCTCAAAATTCTCAAAAACACCTATAAAGAAGATTGAGCCAAAGGCATTAATAATTCTTTATATGGGTATTTATCAGATAATCTATATGGATAGAATACCTGATTCCGCCGCAGTAAATGAGTGCGTTAAGCTTTGCAAAAAACAAAAGCTATTTTCAGCGAGTGGTTTTGTAAATGGTGTTTTGCGTTCGGTTTCGAGAAGCGGTATGCCCGAAATTCCAAACAAAAATAAAGCTAAGTATTTTTCTATAAAGTATTCATTCCCGAAAGAGATAATCGCTCTTTGGCAAAAATCATATGGTGAAGAAATTACTGAAAAGTTGCTTGAATCTCAATCGGGCAGACCGCCTCTTTGTGCAAGAGTAAATACACTCAAAACTAATACCGATGAGCTTATTAAGTTACTTACTGATAAGGGAATTTCGGTTGAAAAAAGTAAAATTCTTGAAAATGCTATTCTTATAGAAAATTCTGGTTCGCTTACAAGGCTTGCTGAATTTAAGAAAGGCTTATTTCATATCGAGGATATTTCGAGCCAACTTTGCTGTGAGGTGCTTTCTCCGAAAAAAGGTGACAGAGTGCTTGATGTTTGCGCCGCACCTGGTGGCAAAAGCGTTACTATGGCAGAAATGATGCAAAATGACGGTATGATTCTTGCCTGCGACCTTTATCCGCAAAGGCTCAAACTCATAGAAGAAAATGCAAAAAAGACTTCTGTTGATATTATCAGAACGAAGGTTGCTGATGCACAAAATCAGGATTATGAACAAAAATTTCAGAGAGTTTTGTGCGATGTGCCATGCTCAGGTTTTGGAATTATAAGAAGAAAGCCTGAATTACGATATAAAAGCGTTACAGGGCTTGACACTCTGCCGGATTTGCAGTACCTTATATTATGTAATGTTGCGAGATTTGTTGCGGACGGTGGAGTATTAGTTTACTCTACCTGTACGCTAAATCCAAACGAAAATGGTAAAAATGCGGAACGCTTTTTAAAAGAGCATAACGACTTTAAGCCTTACGATATAAAGCTTGATAATATTGTAAGAGGAATAGATGAGCCAAACAATCAGCTTACACTTTTCCCTCATACAAATGGCACAGATGGTTTCTTTATATCTGCATTTGTGCGTAAATAGGCTGTTAGTTAATGTGAATTTGATAATAACTGTTAGTTTATAATTAAAGTTGAAAAGTCTTGAGAGAGACTTTTCGAGTGATTTCTCATCTTGGGAACGGAGGCTTGCCGTCAGGGAACCCTCTGCGAAGGTTTCCTACGATTAGATGAGCATAAAGTGTTTCGCTCTCTGTGGAGAGCGACAAGGGCGTTGACCTACGAGTAGCTTTCATCAACGAAGCTTGTGTAGAAAAGGCTCGAGCGAAACTTTTAATAAAAATTGCTTGAAAGAAAACTGAAAGGAGGATAGTTTGTGATAGATATAAAGTCTTTGACTCTCGAGGAATTGCAGGCAGAGCTTAAAAATATGGGACAGCCATCATTCAGGGCAGGTCAGATATTTAAATGGCTTCACGAAGGGGTAAAATCCTTTGATGAAATGACTAATATTTCTAAGAGCTTAAGAGAAGAACTTGGTCAAAAGTGCTATATATCCTCTGCAACTATTGAAAAAAAACTCGTTTCGGATTATGATGATACAGTAAAATATCTCTTTTCATTCAGAGATGGGGAAACCGTAGAATCAGTTTTGATGAAATATCATCATGGATATACAAGCTGTATATCAACGCAAGTTGGCTGTAAGATGGGTTGCACCTTCTGTGCAACAGGTATGGGCGGATATGTTAGAAATCTTACACCGAGCGAAATGCTTGCACAGCTTCAAGCTGAACAGGCAGATAGAAATATCAGAATTTCAAATATCGTTCTTATGGGTATGGGAGAACCACTTGATAATTTCGATAATGTAATACGCTTTCTGAAGCTTGTTTCTGACGATAAGGGAATGAATATCGGTATGCGGCATATATCGCTTTCAACCTGTGGAGTTGTGCCGAAAATATATGAGCTTGCAGATTTGAAGCTTCAACTTACACTTTCAGTTTCACTTCATGCACCAAACGACCAGATAAGAAGTAAAACTATGCCTGTAAACAGAAGATGGGGGATAGATGAACTTCTTGAGGCTTGCCGATATTATCTTAAAATGACAAACAGACGCATATCATTTGAATATGCGATGATTGATAATGTAAATGACAGCGATGCCTGTGCAAGAGAATTAGCTAAAAAACTGCATGGAATGTTGGCTCATGTCAACCTTATTCCTGTTAATGCAGTAAATGGCACAGGATATAAAAAGAGTAAGGCAGAAAGGCTTAGGGCTTTTTCTAATATACTTGAAAAAAGTGGAATCACCGTCACTGTACGAAGAACCCTCGGAAGTGACATAAATGCCTCGTGCGGGCAGTTGAGGCGGGGTACAAAATCTGAAACGGCTAAAAAGGGGGCTGAGAATGATGCAGGTATTCAGCAAGAGTGATACGGGAATTGTCAGAAAGCAAAATCAGGACAGTTGCAAAACAGGTGAGTTTGATGAAAAGACCGTTTGGGCTGTTGTCTGTGATGGTATGGGCGGAGCAAATGGCGGAAGTGTAGCAAGTGCAACTGCTGTTGATGAAATCTCGCAATACATATCAGAAAATTATGAGCTTGACTTTGACGAAGACCGCATAAAACAACTTCTGGCAGATGCAGCTACTGTTGCAAATAATGCAATATATGCAAAGTCTGTTAGCTGTCAGGAGCTTAGCGGAATGGGGACAACGCTTGTTGCTGCAATCGTCAAAGAAAATAAGCTTTATATTATTCACGCAGGTGACAGCCGAGCCTGTCTTATAGATGGTGAAAGCTTTATTCAGCTTACACAGGATCACTCTATTGTTCAGGAAATGGTTGATATGGGAGAAATCACTCCTGAACAGGCAAAGGTTCACCCTAAGAAAAACATAATAACAAGGGCTTTGGGAGTAGAACCGAGGATAAGGCTTGATTTTACCGTTTCTGATTTTCCGGAAAACTCGATTTTTATGATATGTACTGATGGACTTACAAATTATCTTAGTCCAGAAAGAATGGTCGAGCTTTATAAGAAATTCAACGGTGATGAGCTTACTGAGGCTATGGTCGCAGAAGCTAACGAGCAAGGCGGAGGTGACAACATAACTGTTGTCATCATAAACCGATAATCGGTTGAAAGGGGTTATTTTTAAATGGATAAATATGTTGGTAAAAGGCTTGACGGCAGATATGAGCTTCAAGAGCTTATAGGCGTCGGCGGTATGGCAACGGTTTATAAAGCATATGACACTATTGATGATAAGATTGTTGCTGTAAAAATCTTGAAGGAAGAATTCCTTGGCAATGATGATTTTATTCGTAGATTCAAGAATGAATCTAAGGCTATTGCAGTGCTTTCTCACCCAAATATAGTTAAGGTTTTTGATGTCAGCTTTGGCGATAGGATTCAATATATCGTTATGGAATACATTGATGGTATAACTCTTAAAGAATATATTGAGCATCAGAAGGTTATAAACTGGAAAGAGGCTGTACATTTCACAGTTCAGATTCTTGAGGCTCTTGAGCATGCTCACGAAAAGGGCGTTGTCCATAGAGATATTAAACCTCAGAATATAATTCTTCTTCAGGACGGAACTATTAAAGTTACAGACTTTGGAATAGCTCGTCTTACAACAAGCGAAACTCGTACAATGACAAATACAGCTATTGGCTCAGTTCATTATATCGCACCTGAACAGGCTCGTGGCGATTTGACAGACGGTAAGGCTGATATTTATTCTGTTGGCGTAATGCTTTATGAAATGCTTACAGGTAAGCTTCCTTTTGAGGCTGATAGTGCCGTTTCTGTGGCTATTATGCAGCTTCAAACAGAGCCAAGTCCTTTGCGTGATATAAATGAGGAAATTCCTGAGGGACTTGAAGAAATTACCCTCAAGGCTATGAGAAAAGACCCTGCACAGCGTTATGAAACAGCCGCAAAAATGCTTGAGGCTCTCGAAACTTTCCGCAGAAATCCAAGCGTTCGCTTTAATTATAAATATTATGATGACACCACAAGCGGAGACACAAAGTTTGTTGAAACCTCTATAAAAAATAATAATGCACCCGCTGTCCCTGACCAGCTTTATAATGATAATTATGATTATGATGAGGAAACATCAAGCGATACACGCTCAAGAACCGCAGTAAAATGGGTAACAATAGGAATTGCTTCTGTTGTTGTTATTGCTATTGCAGTTCTGATATTTATGTTTACTTCAAAATCTTGTCAGGGCGGTTCATCAAAAGATGTTGAAATTCCGGACTTCATCGGTCAAATGCTTGATGATGTTCAGTCGAACAAATCATATAAATTTAACTTCAAGATTGAGGTTAAATATGACGCTTCAAAGCCTCTTATGATGATTCTCGACCAAGACCCTAAGGCAGGAACTAAAACTGTTAAGGAAAATTCTGAAATTATTCTTACTGTCAACAGTAGTGAATCTAAGGTTAATGTTCCGATAGTTAAGGGACTTAGCCAAAAGGATGCTGAAGAAAAGGTTCAAAATGCAAACCTTTATACAGAGATTAAGAAGGTTTATAGCAATGTAGTTGATAAGGGCTATGTAATTGACTGCTCACCTGGAGAGGGTACTGAACAGCAAATCGGTACAAAAATTACTTTGTTTATAAGTGATGGTCCTGAGGGCGAAACAGTTCAGATTCCTACAAAGCTTATTGGCAAGACTAAGGACGAGGTTAAGGCAGAGCTTGAAAAGCTTGGTTTAAAGACAGAGTTTAGCGAACAGCCTTCTACTGAAAAGAAAGATATAGTAATTAACCTTGAGCCATATGAGGGCAATACAGTTCAAAAGGGTACACTTGTTACAATCTATGCAAGTAACGGTAAACTTCCGACAGGTTCAGAAAGAAAAATTGAACTTGACGTGGGTTGGCCAAACGAAGAAGCAAAGGTAAATCTTGAAGTATTTATCAATGGTATTAAGGACGACAGCCTTTCAAATGATTCCGTATATCTTCCTGATGTAGGAAAGCTTAAAATTACTGGCAGAGATAAAGATGTAAAGGTTAAGATTAATATTAACGACAGCGAATATAAGATTTTCACAATCGACTTTACTAAGGACCCGCCTGTTGCAACTCTTACAAAGGAAAATCCTTACACATCAAATTCATTCAAGGTTCCATCCGTTGCAGGTTCTTCTGAGGAAGATGCAAGAAAGGCTTTGATTTCAGCTGGTTTTGATGCAGCAAATATCTCTGTTGAAGAAGAAACAAGCGATACAGTTTCTAAGGGAAATGTTACAAGAACAAATCCTTCAGAGGGTTCAGTTGTTTCTGCACATTCTTCAATTACAATCTTTGTAAGCACAGGTAATGGCGAATCTCTAGATGAATCATCTGAGCCATCTTCTGGATCATCAAATGAGGAATTTAATGATATTATCGGCAGCACATTCAGATATGTATATGATAAGTATGGTGCAAATTATCGCTTTAGCTATGAGGGCAATCCTTCTGACAGTACAACGATAAAGAGCTACTCTGTATCTGGTAACGAAATTACACTTTATTTCAATGAGGAATCATCGGGCGAAACAACTGATGTTCCATCAAATAACCAATAAGTTTAATAACAATAGTTAAGTGATTAAGGTCTGCTTTGCGGATATTCGCAGAGCAGACCTTATCTATAGAGAATTTTTAAGAAGGTGTGAAATGAAAAAAATAGATGGATTGCTTATAAAGGTTTTGGGCGGTTTTTATTATGTAGAGGCCGAGGATAATATGTATGAGTGTAAGGCTCGCGGAAGCTTTCGCAGACAAAAGCTTTCGCCGTATGTTGGCGATAGAGTGACGATTTCTATTCCTGATGACGGCTACTGTGCAATAGAAAGCATTGCAGAGCGTAAAAATTCCCTTATAAGACCACCTCTTGCAAATATAGATACTTTGTTTATTGTGGCATCTACGACCGAACCGGAGCCAAATATGCTTGTTATTGATAAAATGACAGCGGCAGCAGTTTCAAAGGGAATAGAGCCTATTATAGTTATTTCTAAGACGGATTTAAGCGGTGCGGAAAAGCTTAAAGAAATTTATGCGACAACAGGTTTTAAGCTTATAGAATGTTCTAAGGAAAATAACGATGGAGCAGAAGAGATTAAGTCTATGCTTGGAGGAAAAATTTCAGCTTTTACCGGAAATTCAGGTGTAGGAAAGTCTACTATACTTAATTCTATTCTTCCTGAGCTTGAACTTGAAACTGGTGATATAAGTCGAAAACTTGGTCGTGGCAGACACACTACTCGTCATACAGAGCTTTATAAAATTTGCGGAGGTTATATAGCCGATACACCAGGATTTTCTACAGTTGATATAGAACGATATGAACTTATTCGCAAAGAGGATTTGCCGAATTGCTTTCCCGAGTTTGAACCTTATATCTGTAATTGTAAATTTACTTCGTGTGCTCACATAAAGGAAAAAGGTTGTGGCGTCCTTGAGGCACTTAACGAGGGAAAAATAAGTCAATCAAGGCATAACAGTTATGTTATGATGTATGACGAGGTTAAAGACATCAAGGATTGGATGAATAAATCATAAGGAGAATAATATGAGTCGTTGCGTTATTATATCTTCCTCACCCAAAATAGAGATTCCGTTTTTGCTGGGTGAGGTTCGTTCTGATGATTTTATAATATGTGCTGATGGCGGATATAAACACGCCGAAAAGGCAGGTCTTACGCCTGATATAATTATTGGAGATTTCGATTCCGCAGAAGCACCGTCAAATACAAATGCTAAGGTTTTGAAGCTTCCTACAAAGAAAGATGATACAGATACTTTCAGATGTGTTAAAGAGGCTCTGAACCGAGGGTTTGACGAAATAATTATATTTGGCGGTACAGGTGGAAGAATGGACCATACCTATGCAAATATTTCTGTTTTAAGTTATATCCGTTTGCACAATGCAAGGGGAACTCTTATTGATGAAAGCAATTCATTGACGGTTATTTCTGATGAGGAAATTCTTATAAATGGTAAGTGCGGAGAGCGATTTTCAATTTTTCCTTTTGGCTGCAAAAGCTGTGTTGTTACGCTTTCCGGTTTTGAATATGAGCTTGAAAAAGGCAGACTTTTTGCAGAAATACCATTAGGAATAAGCAATGTTATAACTGCTGATACTGCAAGAGTGAAAATTGATGAGGGCAGTGCCGTAATAATTTTTTCAAAGGAATAGGCACAAAAATTACACCGCCGAGTATTATGTACTAAGAGCGTTACGAAAGGCTCAAATACATAAAAAAGGCGGTGTTATTTATGGCAAGAAAGCGAAGGGGCTGCAATAACTGCAATAGCGGAAAAACAGCGCTTGCGTTTGCTTTAGGGCTTTTGATTTCACTGCTTTTCCCACAAAGATGCCTTTTGATTATCGCAGCGATAATTGTAATAATACTTGCGATTGCGTTGTCGAAATGCTGCTGAATTTATGGAGGTATACTTATGAAAATTGTTGTAGTTGACAGACCAAAATTCTTTTCATTCTTTTTAAGAAAGATGTTCGGAATTAAAAAATTAAAGCCTGAGGAAATTTAAAGTTTATTTTCTATATTTTTCAATAAACGGGAGCGGATATAATCCGCTCTTTTTTGTGTGAATAATTATCCTGAATATATGCATAATAATTGTATATATAAAATTAAAAATCGTGTCGAATCTTTGGTCGATTGATAAATTATTAACAAACATATACTAAAATCATTGTTAAAATTTAGACAAATTGTCTTATTGCACAAAAAACTAACTAAAACTTAATGCACATTACATCTATCTTTTATTCAAATTGTGTAGTATAATAACAACATCAGATACAGAAACACTTGATTCTAAGAAATCTGTTAAACTAAATATAAAAGCCGAAAGGGGACTTAATTTATGACATTCGAAAAAGTTTTAGCTGAACGCAAAGATAAGGTTATTTACAAAAATGGCGACACTACTATAAAAGTATTTGACAGCAACTATCCTAAGTCAGATATTCTTAACGAAGCTCTTAACCACGCAAGAGTTGAGGAAACAGGTCTTCCTATCCCTGCAATTAAGGCAGTTTCGGTTATTGATGGCAAGTGGGCTATTTCTATTGAGTATGTAGAAGGTAAGACACTTGAAGAAATTATGGAAGAAGACCCGGATAATTTCGATAAATATCTTGAACAATTCGTCGACCTTCAGCTTATGGTTCAGAGCAAGAAAGCCCCTCTCCTTAATAAGCTAAAGGATAAGATGAACAGAAAGATTTCAAGCCTTAGCAATGAGATTGACGCAACAACTCGTTATGAACTTCATACAAGACTTGAATCTATGCCAAAGCACGATAAGGTTTGCCACGGCGATTTTAACCCGTCAAATATCATTGTTGCTCCTGACGGCTCAATGCATATTCTTGACTGGTCGCACGCTACTCAGGGAAATGCTTCCGCGGACGCAGCAAGAACATATCTTTTGTTTGCTCTTAAAGATAAGACTGTTGCTGATAAGTATCTTGACTTGTTCTGCAAGAAGTCTGACACTGCTAAACAATATGTACAGCAGTGGTTGCCGATAGTTGCAGCCTCACAGCTTGTAAAGCATCGCCCAGAAGAAGAGGATTTCCTCAAGACTTGGATTGATGTTATCGACTATCAGTAATATTTAATTTCGATTATAAGTTTTCTTTTTTCTTCCTTTCTTTTTTTCATAAACAGGAATGCCAACCGAGCTTTTCGGTTGGCATTTTTGTATTTCAATATGAATAGTAATAAAAATAATTATTTTGTGCTTTAATCATAAATCTTATGTTCAACATACATCATCATTTTATTTCTGAAAAAAATATATTCTATAATACCGATTAAAGAAATTCCTGCGATAAATTCAGGGCGATGAAAAATTCCAGCAAAAATAAGAGCAATAATGTTTAAAATAACTACAAATAGAATTAAGGCTAAATGCTCTTTAAGCCATTTTGATTTCCAGAATTTATACTTTTCATCAAGTGAAAATGTTGCTTTCATAAATATCACAACTTTCAATTTTTATTTTATAATTAAAATATACCAAATAAAAATGATTTTGTCAATATTTATTCAATCCTTATTGTAAATCGTAGATATATCATTTTTTCAAGTGTTGCAACAAGCTTGAATTTTATAGGTATGTGTGGTAAAATTGCCTTATGTAAATTGTTGCCTATCCGATAAATTGAGGATATTTTTATATATAAATAAAACAAAATTAAATATAAGGAGAGATAAAATGGAAAACGCCATTCCCCAGAATACGCTCCTCGGCAACAAAAAGGGGCATTATTATCTAAAAGCATTTTTGATTCCTGCTATAATAGCAATCGTGCTTTTTCTTCCATTTATTATAATGGATAAAGGATATTTTCTTTATTACGGTGACTTTAATGTTCAGCAGATACCGTTTTATCAGATGATTCATGATTCCATTCAGAGCGGAAATTTTGGTTGGAGCAATACCACAGACCTCGGAGCAGATATAGTTGGTTCATATAGCTTTTATATGATAGCAAGTCCGTTCTTTTGGCTGACAATGCTTTTCCCAAGTACAGCTGTACCGCATCTTATGGGACCACTATATGTTCTGAAATTTGCTTGCTGTTCACTTTCAGCTTTTGTATATCTGAAAAGATATGTCAAGAATAAAGACTATGCAGTTATCGGTGGTATACTTTACGCATTTTCAGGCTTTGGAGTTTATAACATATTCTTCAACCATTTCCATGAGGCAATGATTACATTTCCACTGCTTCTTGCAGCGGTTGATGAGGTTATGTATACGGGACGCAAGGGTGTACTTGCAATTACAGCATTCCTAAGCTGTACTATAAACTACTATTTCTTTGCAGGACAGGCTGTTTTTGCGATCATTTATTGGTTAGTAAAGCTTGCTTGCGGAGATTTTCAGCTTACACTTAAAAAGTTCTTTCAGCTTGCCTTTGAGGCAGTGCTTGGCTTTGCCGCAAGCTCATTCATATTCTTGCCAACACTTGCAACTATAACAGAAAATCCTCGTATATCAAATTCTCCGAGTGGTTGGAGTGCTTTGTTATATGGTTGGGAACAGAGATATATGCACATTATAGAATCTTTCTTCTTCCCACCGGATTTGCCGGCAAGACCAAACTTTACTCCGGATTCAAATGCAAAATGGGGTTCTGTTGCAGCATATCTGCCGATGTTCAGTATGGTTGGCGTATTCAGCTTTATGAAACTTAGAAAGAAAAAGTATAAGTGGTTAAAATATCTACTTCCGATACTTTTCCTTTGTGCTTTAGTTCCGATATTAAACAGTGTATTCCAGTTGTTTAATGCATCATATTATGCAAGATGGTATTATATGCTTACGCTTGTTATGGCTCTTGCAACTATACTTTGTCTTGATAGTGAAAGAGCAAATTTCAAATATGGATTGAATTTTACATTCGGAATTACCATAGGCATAGCGGCAGCTATCGGACTTATGCCCAAAACAGAGAAAGTTAACGGTATAGAAACTACCACATATGGCTTAATGGAATATCCTGAACGCTTCTGGATTTATGTTGCTTTTGCACTTATAGGACTTGTTCTTACAACCATTGTACTTTATCTTTGGAAAGCTAAGAATAAAAACTTTATGCGAGTTACATCTATCTTGCTTTCAATCTTCTGTGCGGGTTATTCCCTTTATATTGTTGGTACAGGTAAAGACCAAGGACAATATAAGAGTGATTTTATAACTTCAGATGTTATTGATGGTGGCAATAGATTAGAGCTTGACGATATAAAAGATGTTCGTTCAGATTTCTATGATTGTATGGACAATATGGGTATGTTCTGGCAGATTCCTACTATTCAGGCATTCCAGAGCGTTGTGCCGGGTTCTATAATGGAATTTTATGAATCTGTCGGTGTAGAGCGTTCAGTTGCATCAAGACCTGAGGCAGATTATTATGGTTTAAGAAGTTTCCTTTCTTGCAAATATCTCTTTAATTACAATGGCAAGTTCAGAAATGTTGTCACAAAGGAAACAAAGATGCCATACTGGACATATCTCAATAAGCAGAATAATTTCGATGTTTATACAAACGATTGCTATATTCCATATGGCTTTACCTATGATGAATATATCACAGAAAAACAGTATGAACAGTGTTCCGAATCTAACCGTCATTTGCTCTTGCTGAAAGCTATGGTTCTTACAGATGAGCAAGCTGAAAAATATGGTGATATTCTTACTAAGGCAAAGAATATCTATAAGTATGAATATACCGAAGAAGCTTATAAAAAGGACTGTGAAAACAGAAACAAGCTTACCTGCACAGACACAAAATTTGATAACGGCGGCTTTACTTCTCACATTACAACAAAGGACAGCGATGAACTTGTATTCTTTAGCGTACCATACACAAAGGGCTGGACAGCATATGTAAATGGTAAGCAAACTGATATTGAAAAGGTAAATGTTGGCTTTATGGCTATAAGAGTTCCTGCTAATACAAAGTGCGAAATTCGTTTTGATTATAAAACACCTAATTTTACACTTGGTTTAGGTATTACAGGTGCTTGCGTAGTTATCTTTATAGCTTATATGATTGTCCCTGCAAAGCTTAAAAAGAAAAAAGAGGGAAAACACGCTCTTGCTGAGGATAATACCGAAACAGATGATGTTGATATTTCCGGCTACGCAAATTCAGAGGTTGAGGAGAACATTCCGCAGGAAAATGAAAAAGAACCTGAAAATAGTTCTCAAGATAAAAATAATGAATCCGATTTAGAATAAAATATTAAATAAGGATAGGTGATATTATGAGTTTTGGTGAAAAGATTCTTGATTATAAGGAAGATATTTTAAAAGACTTAGATGAACTTTTAAAGATACAGTCTGTTTCGTCCAAAAGCCAGGAAGATGCGTCTGAGGCATTAAAATTCATTCTTAAGAGAGCAGAAGAAATGGGACTCACAACAGAGAATGTAGACGATATTGCCGGTCATGCAGAATATGGCGAGGGAGACGAGATAGCCGCTGTACTTTCTCATGTTGATGTAGTGCCGAGCGGTGACGGTTGGAGTGTTGAACCATTTGCACTCACAAGAAAGAATGGCAGACTTTATGGCAGAGGAATCGCTGATGATAAAGGTCCTGCAATAATTGCACTTTATTGCTTAAAGGCATTAAAGGATAGCGGAGTTCCATTTAAACGCAGACTTCGCACTATCTTTGGTGCCTCTGAGGAAGTCGGTATGGCTGATATGGATAGATATTTCTCAAAACAGCCACTTCCTAATATGGGTTTTACTCCAGACCTTGAATACGGAATCTGCAATGTTGAAAAGGGTATCCTACAAATTGAAGTTTACTCCAACGAAAACAATGCAAAAACTCTTACTGCTATGAAAGCAGGAAACGCAATTAATGCAGTTGCAGCAAAGGCTTATGCACTTATAGACTGCTCCGAAACAGAAGACCATCAGCTCCGCCGTTTTGCTGATGCAAAACCGGGCGATTATGATTTCGATTACACAATAGACGGTATGCAGATTATCTCAAAGGGTAAGGCGGCTCATGGGTCAACTCCTGAACTTGGTTTTAATGCGGCAACAAATCTTATAAGACTTCTTGCCGCTAATTTCGGTCAAACAGTTCTTGGTGGACTTTGTGCATTTATTGATGATGCTATAGGTCTTGAAACAGACGGTTTCTCACTTGGAATCAAGTGCAGTGACGAACAATCAGGAGCTTTGACAGTAAATGTTGGTACAGTAGATATTGGCGAAACTTATATGAAAGCTACTCTTGATATAAGATATCCGGTATCAGCGGATAGCGATGATATTATCTTCAAAATTCGTCAGCGTGCCGCATATGATGGTTTGAAAATTAAGATTAAAACAAATAATCCTCCGCTTTATGTTCCTGAAACTGCTCCGATTATCGAACTTCTCAAGGATGCATATAAGACTGTAACAGGAGAAGAAGCTAATCTTTTCTCAACAGGCGGCGGCACTTACGCAAGAACTCTCAAAAATAGAGGAGTTGCGTTCGGTGCAATTATGAATGAGGAGTGCAACATTCATGCCGTTGATGAGAGTATGGACGAAGAAAAATTCTTCCTCCATGCGCAAATTTGCCTTGAGGCTATGTATAATCTCGCAACAAAATAAGAAAATTAGAAATTTCTTCTGATATTTATAAATAAAAGTTAAAAAAGTGCTTGCATTATTTTTACTATTGTGATAAAATAATAAAGCTATTGAAATGAATTTACTTATTTTTGTTTATAGATTTTAGGAGGAAATTATCAATGAGTATTTGGGAAATCGTTTTGGGTGCAGTTCTTCTTCTTTTGGCAGTTGTAATTATAATTATCATCATGCTTCAAGAGGGACATCAACAGGGTATGGGTGCAATTATGGGCGGAAGCTCAGATACATTCTACTCAAAGCATAAGTCACGCTCACTCGATTCTTTCCTTGCAAGATGGACAAGAATAATTGCTATTGTATTCTTCCTCTTGGTTATAGCTCTTAATGCTATCGCATTCTTCTCTTAATCAGAGAAATATAATAAAGATTTTAACGGCATAGCTTGTAGGCTGTGCCGTTTTTATGTTATTCTGAATAGGTGATAAAATGAAATTTTTTAAGCATTTAAAAACGATAAATCATCATAAATGGCTTGTTATGAAACATTGTTTTAAGGCCGGCTTATATAAGCAGGGACTCTTGCACGATATGTCGAAATATTCTCCGACGGAATTTTGGGCAGGCGTGAAATATTATCAAGGAACAAGAAGTCCAAACGATGCTGAAAGAGAAGATAAAGGCATAAGCTATGCTTGGCTTCACCATAAAGGCAGAAATAAGCATCATCTTGAATATTGGATAGATTATTCGCTTGATAAAGGTAAGCAGATGGCAGGTCTAAAGATGCCTATAAAATATGTTGTAGAGATGTTCTGCGATAGGGTTGCCGCAAGCAAAAATTATAATGGCGATAAATATACCGACGCTGATGCTTATAATTATTACCTAAGGTCAAAAGACCACTATATGATTCACCCGGAAACGGCAGCCTTGCTTGAAAAGCTTTTAATAATGTTAAGGGATAAGGGTGAGGACGAAACCTTTGCATATATAAGAAAAGAAATTCTCGGAAAGAAAAAATAAGCTTTGTTTCTTATTAGCTAATAAACTTGTCTTAGACAATTAAAAGTTTCGCTCGAGCCTTTTCAAAGGCTCGCAGGGTTGAGGGACGGAGTCCCTCATGGGTTTTAAGGGCAACGCCCTTAACTTTTCTTGCCTTTAAATGGCGGACTTTGTCCGCCATTTTTATTTATGTATTTGCTGAATAAATTAAGATGTATATAAATCCCACTTCGTAAACAGTTTGTAAAATTATGTAAAATATTTAAGCTTTACTTGCGGAAATTTTGTCGAACTGATATAATAAAAACAATAACGCTTATATCTGTAGATAGGGGGTTCTTTTGTGAATAAACGAAAAAATGTAAAGGAAAATAAAAATATTGCCGCTGTTATAACTATTGGTTCGGAATCCGTAAATATGAAAGTAGCAAGTCTTTCTCTTGGTGAAATAAAACTTGTAGATACATTATCCTATCCGCTTAATCTTGGACATGAGGTTTTCGCCACAAAGAAAATCAGCTTCGAAAGCCTGAAGGAGATTTCAAAGGTTCTCGATGGCTTTATGAGAATTATGGACGAATACGGTATTACGCAATATAAAGCGGTTGCGACTTCTGTTTTTAGAGAAGCTACTAACCGTGAATTTGTAATCGACCAGCTTAAAATCAGAAACGATATAAATATAGAGGTCTTTGGTCTTGACCGAGCAAAAAGCTTGATTTTCAATGAAATCATAAGACGCTCAGGTATTGATGAAAGCAGTCTTGCGAATACTCTTATTTCATATCTCGGAACAGGAAGTATTGCCCTTTCTGTTTATAAAAAGGGTACTATGGAATACACAAGAAATTTTTCTATAGGTTCAATGAAGCTTATGGAAATCCTTGATATGGACGATGGAACTCTTGATGAATACTATACCGCCCTTGATGAGTATATAGATTCTGTTCTTGATAAGGTTGTATATGAAAATGTAAATAAGGGCATAAACAATATAGTTTTGTCTGGCTCAATGGTTAGGACTATTGCAAAACAATGCGGCGTAGAATCTACTAATGGAAATTATCGTATAAAGCTTGAAGCAATAGAGAATTTTTATAATCAGTTAAGAAAAATGCCGCTTAATGATATGTGCAAAAAATTCAATATAACAACCGCAGACGCAGAACTTCTTTATACAGCTTCCGCACTTTATATACATCTTTTAAAGCTAACAAAAGCAAATGAAATTATCGCAGTAGATACCCATATATCTGATGCACTTATGGCACAGCTTTTGCTTAAATCTGAAAAGAATAGCTATGAAGAACATGTAGCAAAGAATGCAGCCTCCTGTGCAAGAGCTTTAGCAAAACATTATGGTTGTGATAGCAAACATTATGAGGCCGTATGTAAATATGCTCTTGCCATATTTGATAAACTCAAGAAACTTCATGGTCTTAACGCAAGGCGTAGACTTATCTTAGAGCTTGCCTGCATACTGCATGAAAGTGGTTCATTCATAAATACACATCACAAACTTCTTGGTACATATGATATTCTAAAAAATACAGAATTTTACGGACTTACTGCAGAAGAGTCACTTCTTATTGCTACAACGGCAAGTACCGATGAAATGCACCTGATAGATATAACAGAGCCTTTTGAGAATCTTTCTCATAAAAATAGCCTTGTTGTAACAAAGCTTTGCACTATACTTTGCGTAGCAAACGCCTTAGATAAATCCCAAAATTGCAAATTTGATAATGTAAGCTTAAAGCTCAAAGAAAACGAGCTTATAGTTTATGCTGAAACAGATAAAAATGTTCATCTTGAGAAGTGGGCGTTTGGCGAGTGTACAACGCTATTTGAAGATGTTTTTGGAATAAAACTAAGACTTGTAGTAAAAACACCGTTTTTTAAATAAAGGGGGAGAACGCTGTGTCAGATAAGATTAAAAAGCAAAAGGAAAAAGATAAAGAAAAAAATTATCCATTCAATAATCGTGAACTAAGCTGGATGGATTTCAACTATAGAGTTCTTGAGGAGGCACACGAAAAAGAAAATCCGATTTTGGAGAGAGTTAAGTTTCTTGCAATCACTGCCTCTAATCTCGATGAATTTTTTATGGTAAGAGTTGCAGGACTTATGGATCAAGTACATTCGGGTTATAAGAAAAAAGACCCATCTGGTCTTACACCTGCCGAACAGCTTGAAAAGCTCATAGAAAAGACGCATATATTTATGGATAAGCAATATTCATGCCTATCCCGTTCAATAATTCCCGCACTTAAAAAGCATAATCTTTTCTTTTTAAGATATGAAGATATGAACGAGAAACTCAAAGAAAAGTGTGATAGCTATTTTGATAAAGTGCTTTTCCCAGTATTAACTCCACTTGCAGTTGATACGAGCCGTCCATTTCCGTTTCTTGCAAATAAGACACTTAATATCGCAGTAAGACTTGCAAAGGATAGCGGAGATGCTTTCGCAGTAGTTCAAGTTCCGTCAATCATTCCAAGATTTTTTGAAGTTTCAAGCGAGAACGGCAGATACTTTGTTATGCTTGAAGACATTATTAAGAATAACCTCAATAAGCTTTTCCAGCTTTATACTATTGAAGCTTATGCAGATTTCAGACTTACAAGAGATTCAGACCTTGACATTGACGAAGAAGCAGAAGATTTGATGGTTGCTATTGAGAAATCTATCAAAAAGCGTCAGAGAGGCGAACCGGTCCGAGTTGAGATTGCTCAGAAGTGTGACCAAGCATTGAGAGAATTTCTTGTAGATATGCTCAAAGTAAATGAGAGCGAAATTTATGAAATTCCGGGACCACTCGATTTAACATTCTTATCAAAGTTTGGTTCTATTAAAGGCTGTGATGATTTAAGATTTGAGCCAATCAAACCGGTAACACCGCCAGCAGATTTCTATGGATATGATGATGTTTTCGAGGCTATTCGTGAAAAGGATAGACTTGTACACCACCCATTTGAAAGCTTTGATTCAGTTATTCGTTTTGTTCAGGCTGCCGCAGAGGACGAAAATGTTCTTGCTATCAAGCAAACACTTTATCGTGTCAGCGGAAATTCCCCGATTGTTGCCGCATTGATTCGTGCCGCAGAAAATGGCAAGCAGGTTACTGTACTTGTCGAGCTTAAAGCAAGATTCGATGAAGAAAATAACATCGTATGGGCGAAAAAGCTCGAAAAAGCTGGTTGCCATGTAATCTATGGTCTGCAAGGACTTAAAACCCACTGCAAAATTTTACTTGTTGTACGCCGAGAGGAAGACGGTATTCGCCGTTATCTTCACCTTGGAACAGGTAACTATAATGATATTACCGCAAGATTCTATACAGATATTGGTATGTTCACTTGTCGTGAATCTTTCGGTCGTGACGCATCATCATTATTTAATGTAATTACAGGTTATTCTGCACCGCCTGAATATCTCAAAATGAATGTCGCACCACTCGGACTTCGCACATTCTTTGAATCTATGGTTCAGAGAGAAATAGCAAATGCCAAGAATGACCTTCCTTCAGGCATTATAATTAAGGTTAATTCAATGGTTGACCCGGATTTGATTTCACTTCTGTATGATGCCTCAAGATCAGGAGTTAAGATTACACTTATCGTTCGTGGAATCTGCTGTCTTATTCCTGGAATAGAGGGAGTCAGTGAGAATATTACCGTAATAAGTATAGTTGGTCAGCTTTTGGAGCATAGCAGAATTTTCAAGTTTGAAAATGGCGGAGAACCGGTTGTATATATCGGTTCAGCAGACTGGATGCAGAGAAACCTTGATAAGCGAGTTGAGCTTGTTTTCCCTGTTGAAGATGAAGACTTAAAAAAGCGTGTTTTCGGTATGCTCGATATTATGATGAACGATACTATAAATGCAAGGGTTCAAAAAAGTGATATGACATATGTTATGATTGATAAGCGAGGAAAACAACCACTTAATTCCCAGCTTGAATTTTACAGACTTGCAAAAGAAGCTTTAGAAGAAGTCAAGAACGATAGGCAACAACCAATGTTCGTACCAAAAGAAAGTGAAAATAACTAAAAGCTATAACAAGGCGTGGAGATTATCTCCACGCCTTTAATATTTTTTAGAATCAAGTTGATGCGGTTGGAGAATTTTCCAATAAACTATCGAACTGGCGAACACAGTTCACCCCTACGATTTGTTGACCAATTTTCCCAAGGCAATTAAAAGTTTCGCTCGAGCCTTTTCAAAGGCTCGCAGGGTCGAGGGACGGGGTCCCTCGTGGGTTTTAATGGCAAAGTCCTTAACATTAAACATACCGATTCGCTAAATTTTGAAAACCCTTGAAGAAAAAGCCTAATTGTGATAAAATAATACGGAATACCTTTTATAAGGTCTATTTTTGCAATATTTTTAGGAACGGAGAGTTCATTTTGGATAATCAACTTAATCAAAATCTTAACACAGCCGATTTGAACGGGATTCACGAATATTCCGAACTCTTGAGCGATATTCTTAAATTTCGTGCAAGAGGCGAAGTACCGATGGCTCTTGTCAGAACATATGGATGTCAGCAGAATGTTGCTGATAGCGAAAAGCTAAAGGGAATGCTCAAAGAAATGGGTTGTGATTTTACCGAAGATGAAAACGAAGCAGATATTATAATTTTTAATACCTGTGCTATTCGTGAACACGCCGAGGATAGAGTTTTCGGAAATGTCGGTGCATTAAAGAATATAAAACGCCGTCACCCGTCATTGATTATAGCATTATGTGGCTGTATGATGGAGCAGGAACATATAGCAGAGAGAATTTATAAGAGCTTTTCGTTTGTTTCGCTTGTTTTTGGAACACACGAAATTCATAATTTCCCGAAACTGTTATATTCCACAATTACAGAAAATCATAGAATAGTTGCTCGTGGAAATGACGATGGAATGATTCACGAGAATATTCCAACCCTGCGTGACGGAACTTTCAAGGGTTGGCTTTCGATTATGTATGGTTGCAATAATTTCTGCACATACTGTATTGTCCCTTATGTTCGTGGCAGAGAGAGAAGTCGTGAGCCGGAAGTAATTATGCAAGAGGCTCGGGATATGATTGCCGCAGGCTATAAGGATATTACACTTCTCGGACAGAATGTAAATTCCTATGGAAAAACTCTCGAAAGCAAAAAGACCTTTGCATCATTGTTGGCAGATATAGCCGAACTTGACGGCGATTTCAGACTTCGCTTTATGACTTCACACCCGAAGGATTTATCAAATGAACTGATTGATGTTATTGCGTCACACGATAAGATATGCAACCATATTCATTTGCCTTTCCAGTCAGGAAGTGACAGAATTTTAAAGCTTATGAACCGCCACTATGACAGAAAGCGTTATATGGAGATAGTAAACTATGCCAAGGAGAAAATTCCGAATCTTTCTCTTACAAGTGATATTATAGTAGGTTTCCCTGGTGAAACTTATGAAGATTTTCAGCAGACCTTGAGCCTTATCAAAGAAGTTGAATATACCTCATTGTTTACATTCATATTCTCTCCAAGAGTCGGTACTCCGGCCGCAAAAATGGACGACCCGATTCCATATGAAGAAAAGTCAAAGTGGTTCTCCGAGCTTTTAAAGGTTCAGGAAGAGATTGCCGCAAAACGCTGTGAATCTATGGTTTCAAAAACATATAGGGTACTTGTCGAGAGTGCAAAGCCGAATGGCGAGCTTACTTCTCGAACAGAAGAAAATATAATAGTCGAGTTTGAAGGCAGTGAAGACCTCATAGGAACATTCCAAAATGTAGAGGTCACAAAGGCAAGAAACTGGATATTAAAAGGAAAATTAGTATAAAGGAGATTTTCAAAATGGCAGATGTAATAGAAATGGCAAGAGAAATCGGCAGACAGCTTCAGAAAGATGAGCTTTACCTCAAGCTTGAGCTTACAAGACAGCAGAGCGAGGAAGACGAAGAACTTCAGAATGCTATTGGCGAATTTAATTTAAAGCGTATGGCAATAAATAATGAAGCATCAAAGGCAGATAGAAGCGATGAAAAAATGCAGCAGCTCAACGCAGAAATGCGTCATGCTTATGCAATTATTATGTCTAACGAAAATATGATAGCTTATAATGAAGCTAAGGCAGAATTTGATGTTGTTGTAAACAGAGTTCTTGCAATTATCAATCAGTCAGCACAGGGAGCAGACCCAGAAACAGCCGATTATACACAAAGCAGCTGTTCAGGTAGTTGCGAAACTTGTGGCGGTTGCGGTGCGTGACAGCACAGGACAAGACACGGAATCGCTCGACAAGTCTCGTTTGTAGTAAGTATTAGAAGTTGGTTAACGCGGTCGAAGAAACTCTCGAGTAGCTAATAAACTTTCCTAAGACACTTAAAAATTTCGCTTAAAATTTTTTAACAGCAACACTCTTGTCGCTCTCCGCAGACGGCAAAATACTTTATAAATTTAAGGAGGTGATAGCAATGGCAGAATTTTCGCCTATGATGAAACAATATTTTGAGGTCAAGGAACGAAATAAGGACGCTCTACTATTCTATCGTGTCGGTGACTTTTATGAAATGTTTTTTGATGATGCCATCACCGCATCAAAAGAACTTGACTTAACCCTTACAGGCAAAGACTGCGGGCAGGAAGAAAGAGCACCTATGTGCGGAGTGCCTTTCCATAGCTGTGAGCCATATATTGCAAAGTTAGTTCAAAAGGGCTATAAAGTCGCAATCTGTGAACAGACGGAAGACCCTGCAAAGGCTAAAGGACTTGTTAAGCGTGATATTATACGAGTTGTAACTCCGGGTACAGTTATAGAGCCTACTATGCTTGATGAAGCACAAAATAGCTACATCGGCTGTATATACTGCGAAAATGGAATAGCCGGACTTGCTTTCTGCGATACGTCTACTGGTGAATTTGTTGCATCAACTATAAATGGCAAGGATATAATTCGCTCAATCAAAGACGAATTACTGAAATTCTCTCCAAAAGAAATATTAATCAGTACAGGAGTTCTCAACTTTAAAGAACTTGTACCATTTCTAAAGGAAAAAATTGTTTGCTCGGTAGAAGCTCTTGACGATACAGACTTTGACGAGTACAACGCTAATGAAATCCTTAAAAAGTATTTTGATGATACTATTGATAATATGCTCGGAAATTCATATTCCAAAGAAAGTAAGCTTGCGTCTGCGGCACTTTTAGGCTATCTAGAAAGAACTCAAATGACAGGCTTAGAGCGAATAACGAAAATTATCCCCTTTGCTGAAAGCGAGTATATGAGCCTTGATTTTTCAGCAAAGCGTAATCTTGAGCTTACCGAAACTTTGCACGAAAAAAAGCGTTACGGTTCGCTTTTATGGGTTCTCGATAAGTGCGAAACCTCTATGGGTAAGCGACTTTTAAAGAGTTTTATAGAAAAACCGCTTGTAAATATCGGCAAAATCACACGCCGACAAAATGCCGTTGCAGAGCTTTTCGAAAATGTTCAGATGCGAATTGATTTGAGAGATGCTCTTGGAGGTATTCCGGATATTGAACGAATTATGACAAAGATTGTCTATGGTTCTGCTAATGCGAGAGATTTAATTTCTTTGCTGTCAGCTTTCAATAAACTTCCTGAAATAAAAGAGGCTATCAAAAATTCCGAAAGTACGCTTATGAAAGAACAACTTTCAGAGCTTAATCTTCTTGAAGATTTGAAGGATTTAATTGAAAATTCCATTGTTGAAAGTCCTCCGTTTTCAGTTCGTGAGGGTGGAATCATCAAGGAAGGCTGTAATAAAGAACTTGATGAACTTCGTTATGATATGAATAACAGTGCGGAGCTTCTTTCAGGAATAGAATCAAGAGAAAGAGAACGCACAGGTATACCTAAGTTAAAGGTTGGTTATAATCGTGTTTTCGGATATTATATAGAGGTTACGAATTTATATAAAGATTCAGTTCCGAATGATTATATCCGAAAACAAACTCTCACAAACTGCGAAAGATACATAACAGAGGAACTTAAAGAAGTTGAGAGAAGAATACTCGGAGCAAAGGAGCGTTCGTTCGCACTTGAGTATACTATCTTTGAGGAAATCAGAAAGCAAACGGCAAAGCATATTGAGCAGATTGAAAACACAGCAAGAGCGGTTGCTATGCTTGATACAATTTCTTCACTTGCACAGACAGCCTATGACAATAACTATTGCCAGCCTGATATAACACAAAACGGAAAAATTATAATAAAAGACGGCAGACACCCTGTTGTCGAAAGACTTTTAAAGACTATGCCGTTTGTGCCGAATGATGTTACACTTGATTCGGCAGAAAATCGTGTTGCGATTATAACAGGTCCGAATATGGCAGGTAAATCTACTTATATGAGAAGCGTAGCCTTGATAGTGCTTATGGCTCAGATAGGCAGCTTTGTTCCTGCAAAATCTGCAGAAATATCAATCTGCGATAGTATTTTTACAAGAATAGGCGCATCTGACGATATGACAACAGGTCAATCTACATTTATGGTAGAGATGAACGAGGTTGCATATATTCTGAAAAATGCCACAAAGGATAGTCTACTTATTCTCGATGAGATAGGCAGAGGAACATCAACCTTTGACGGAATGAGTATTGCGAGAGCGGTTCTTGAATTTGTTGCAGATAAGAAAAAGCTTGGTGCAAAAACGCTTTTCGCAACACACTATCACGAATTGACAGTGCTTGAGGACGACCTTGACGGCGTTAAGAACTATAATATTGCCGTTAAAAAGCGTGGAGATGATATTACATTCCTGCGAAGAATAGTTCGAGGTGCTGCTGACGATAGCTATGGCGTAGAGGTCGCCAAGCTTGCAGGCTTGCCGACAAGCGTTATAAATCGTGCAAAGCTTGTTCTAAAGGAACTTGAAAGCGGCAGAAATGACGCTCCCAAAAAACAAACGGAGCCGGAAGAAGCCGAGGAACAGCTTTCATTTGTTCCTGAAACAGACGAAATTCGTGAAATGCTGAGAAGTACAGATATAAATACATTAACCCCAATAGAAGCTATGAATGTTCTTGTTAAGCTTATTGCTCTTGCTGAAAAGTAAATTATGATATATAAGCTTTAATCATTCAAATTACAGTAAGTCGGTGCTTTTGACTGAGAGATGAATTTGGAGAGGAAAACACAATATGAAAAAAGTAAAAAGGACATTGCATAATATGTTTATTGCGGTAGGGTTTGGAACAATGGTGTATGTTCCTATGCTTTTGCTTGATAAGGGTCTTAATGATACTATGCAATCGGTTCTTACTTGGGTATTTGCCTCTGTTCTATATGGACTATCATTTGAGATAATAAAAATTAAGTCAAAAATAAAATATCCGATACATATTGCAGTATGTTTTATTATTACAATCGCTACACGCCTGGTTTATTCATATATTGAGAATGGAACAGTCGATGTGATAAAAACGGTGATAATCACAATACCGATATTTGTGGGTGTTTATATCGCGCTATATCTATTTATGAAATATATTGGAAATGTAAAAGAAGAAAAGTAAAATTCTGATTTATATAAAGATATATTAACTGCGAGAAATCGCAGAAATAATAAAATTATGGAAAGCTTAGTCTTTCCGAAATAATGGAGGATTATAAAAATGGGTAAAAAAGGCGAAATCGTATCATTCAGACCTGATATAAAAGTTCTTGACGCTACAATCAGAGATGGCGGACTTGTAAACAATTTCTACTTCACTGATGAGTTTGTAAGAGATTTGTATAAGACAAATATTAAAGCAGGCGTCGACTATATGGAATTTGGCTATCGTGCGTCTAAAGAACTTTTCGATGTAGATAAGTTTGGCAAGTGGAAATTCTGCGATGAAGAGGACATAAGAAATATTGTCGGTGAGAATGATTCTGATATGAAGATTTCAGTTATGGCTGATGTTGGCAGAACTGATTTCAAAAAAGACATTATAGACAGAAAGGATTCTGTTGTTGATATGTATAGAATTGCAACATATCTCAATACAATCCCTTCAGCAATCGAAATGATTGAATACTGCCATAATAAGGGCTATGAAACAACTGTAAATATTATGGCTATTTCAAATGCAAATACAGCCGACCTTGATACAGCACTGGATATTCTCGGTCGTTCTTGCGTTGACGGAATCTATATCGTTGATAGTTACGGTTCACTTTACCCTGAACAGACAGCAGCACTTTCTGAGAAGTATCTCGAAATTGGCGATAAGTATGGCAAGCAAATTGGTATGCACGCACATAATAATCAACAGCTTGCTTTCGCAAATACAATAGAGGCACTTTCGCTCGGCGTAAACTACCTTGACGCAACAGTCAGCGGTATGGGCAGAGGTGCAGGAAATTGCTATATGGAACTTCTCCTTGGTTTCCTCAAGAATCCTAAGTATAATCTTATTCCGCTACTTGACTTCATCGAAGGACACATTCAGAAGCTCAGAGATGACGGTGTAGTATGGGGCTATGATGTTCCTTACCTCCTTACAGGCAGACTTAATAAGCACCCAAGGTCAGCTATTGAATTTATCAAAGAGCATAAGACAGGCTATTCCAATATGTACCTTGAGCTTTTAGAAAATAATATCTGAGTTTGTTTAGCGGTATAATTTTGTGTTATTGATTTAAGGAGGCTTTAAGATTGAAAATCGGGATATTAGAAAAAACCATGTGGACAGTATTTCGCCCAACATTTCAGAAAAACACCTCAATTATCGGTGTTGAAGATTCCAAAACACTTATGAAAAAGGCAAAGATAAAATACTATGAAATTCTGAAAGATATTCCCGAATACGGAGAAAATGATGTTCTTCTGATAAACCTGATTGGTTATACATAAGCCTTGAAAAAAAGCCAACTATTGACCAGCTTTCCGAATATTATGAGATTGCGATGAATTCAAATATTGTAATGAAAATATTTTTGAAATCATCAAATTACTATTCAAAAAAGTATCAGAATTCCTTGATAAAATCAGCGGAAAAAAGTCAGAAATCTTCAAACCCGTATACATGGAGATTCAAGGTTATACAAGGCGATACCTTAGAAAGCTTTGACGCTATTTTCGATAGATGCGGAATGGCATATGATGAATCAGCTTGGAATACCGGAAGCTACACCGGCTCTATGCAGATATGATTACGGTATGGCGAAGCTTACAAATACAGTTTTCACAAGAGAACAAACACTTGCGGGCGGCGGCACTATGTGCGATTGTCATTACCGAAAGAAAAAATAAGTGGGGAATTCTAAATGATAAGATTGCGTCCATATAAAGCCTGTGATGCAGAGCATATTATTAAGTGGATAAAAGATGAAGTTTCATTTCGTCAATGGTGTGCGGATAGATATGATAAATTTCCGATTACAGCCGATGATATGAACAAACACTACAACAATTTTGCTTATGCCGATAATTTTTATGAAATGACAGCATTTGATGAAACGGGTGTAGTTGGACATCTTATTATGAGATTTACAGATGAAGAAAAGAAAACACTCCGTTTTGGCTTTGTAATTGTAGACGATACAAAGCGCGGTATGGGCTATGGAAAAGAAATGCTTATACTTGCGATAAAGTATTCTTTCGATATATTAAAGGCTGAGAAAATTACTTTAGGTGTATTTGAAAATAATGAATCCGCCTATTATTGTTATAAGTCTGTAGGTTTTAAAGATGTTCAGTTAAATGAAACAGAATTTTATTATATTTTTAATGAAGATTGGAAATGCTTAGAGCTTGAGATGCAAGGATAATTTGATATATAAAGTGTTCCTTTGACAGCGGTGCAGACGCACGAATTTTAGAGGATTTGGCATATGGGCTGTTTGTGCACGGCTATTATGATGACATACATTCGGTTTATGAATATACTACACAGACTAAATTCCCAAGTAAGGGAGTATTTAATGTTTGGAGCTCATTACATAACATCTGGGGTTTAGAAATTTATCTGTCTCCTAACGAGCCTGAACGCAATTATAATTGCCGAGATAGAGAAACATATAGTAACTGCTCATATGTATAATGAGCTTTCAGAAAAATTAAGGCGTGAAAGAATAGATTTTGAATTTATTTTCTGTGAGAATAAGTTTGAACCTGATGATAAATCTGCCTTTGCTATGGGTTACAGACTTATCGGTTTACAGGAAATGATAAGTATGACCTCCATAGGAATTTACCCTAAGCTTTTAGCTGATAAACAAAGAATAGGCGAAAACATAGAAGAGTATCTTGAGATATTGAGAACGGTAAAGTAAAATTAACCTATAAGGAGTAATAATGTCTGTAACAGATAGAAATGTAATTGACCAGATGGTAATAGATGAGAATAAAAAATTAAGGCTTATTATCTTTGATTATTTGCAGTGGAACTGTGTTATAAGATAGAATCATACACATATTCTTAAGGATAAGATAAATGATTATCTGAATTTTATTGTAAGTGGTCAGATAAATGAAAGCTATGGCAGCTCGCAGTATGAAAGAATTGTAATAACAATAGTCGCACAATATTATTACAGTAAATACTGTATAGAATTTTTAGAGAGATTTAAGAACGCCATAAAGCAAAACGGCGACTTATGCGAACTGGAATGGACGCATCTGCCTTCCAAGCAGGAAAATGGAAACTTTGATGACGGTTTCAGCGATGACTATGTTTTTGACCCTGAAAAAATTTATCCCAAACTGAAATATAACTTTGCAAAAAATCCCTTAGAAGCTGTTGAGGTTATGTTTACAAGTAATAATTCCGGTGATAATTCAACAGGAAAATCCAATAATATGACTATGTTCAGAGTTTGGGATAAATATGTAATATTCCTTGTTCAGGATGTTGGTAATGTGTTTAAATATATTACCTATGATGATATCCCGAAGGGCTATACAGCTGAGCAGTTAGAGCATAAAGCCTTTGAAAATTTATACCGAGATATAAATTTCAGACTTGCTGAAAGCAGTGTTAAGCATGGTGGCGTATATGGAATACTTGCAGGAGGAGATTTCGAGGCTGAAGCCCTTTTAACAAACATATGGAGTGATGTAAGCCAAACGCTTGGCGGTGATTTACTTATAGCTGCTCCAACTAAGGATATTGTTTTAGTCGTATCCGCTGACAATTCAAGAATAGTAAAGAGAATGCTAAAGTTCGCAAGAAAAATATTCAGTGATAATATAAATTCGAGCAGAGAATTGATTTTCACAAAAGATGTCTTCAAGTATAGCAGAGATACCGATAAAATTGAAATAAGCTCAAAATATAAGCTTTAAAAAATAAGAGGTGTTCAATATTGTTATTTTCAAAGGCTGAATATAAAGAAATTATTTTACCGTTTAAATATGAGCGTGAAGAAATTCGTATTTCAGAATTGCAGGGTGGAAAATATTCTTATGAAAAAGATGAGATATATAGAGGTTCAATAGGCATAGAGGCTTACGGTAATATATTTGGCGAGAGTAAATATTGCTATTCGCTATATTCAGCAGATGAAAAAATTATTGATGAAATAGTAGATTTATTAAAAAATAATCCTGATAAGACCGTAAAAGTTATTTTAAAAATAAAAAAGGGAAAACTTAAAGATTTCAAAATAAATTTGGATAGTTTAGCCGAAGTATACAATAACGAAAAATTTAAGTCATTAGAACTTCTTGGCTGGGGGTTAAATGATAAGAGCTTTGAAGATATCAAATAGTATAAGATTATCCTTTAAAATTGGTGGTGAATTGTATGGGAGTAATTAAGCTTTTAGATAAGCATATGTCAGAGCTGATTGCCGCAGGTGAGGTAATAGAAAGGCCTTCGTCCGTGATAAAAGAACTTGTTGAAAATTCAATAGATTCAGGTGCTAAGCATATAACTGTAGAAATACAGCATGGCGGAATTACTTTTATGCGAGTTACCGATGACGGTTGCGGAATATCAAGAGAAGATATTCCGACTGCATTTTTGCGTCATGCAACCAGTAAAGTTCACGAAAAACAAGACCTTGACGCAATCGGAACACTTGGTTTCAGAGGAGAAGCGTTAGCGTCTATTGCCGCTGTTGCAAAGGTTACTATGCTGTCATGCAGAGAAAATGAAGATATTGGAACAAGATACGAAATTCATGGCGGCGACGAGATAGAAATTGATGACGCAGGTTGTCCGAAAGGAACAACAATTATTGCTCGTGATATTTTCTATAATGTTCCTGCGAGAATGAAATTTCTTAAAAAAGATGTTTCCGAGGCTAATAGCGTTTCGGGAGTTATGGATAGAATAGCACTTTCGCATCCGGAAATATCCTTTACATTCATTCGTGACGGAAAACAAACAATGAAAACCCCGGGTGACGATAACCTAAAGAATGCTATTCTTTCAGTTTTTGGCAAGGATTTTACATCAACGCTTATCCCTTTGAATTATCAGCACGAGGGAATAAAAATTCAAGGTTATATAACCCGTCCGATTTCATCTCGTGCAAATAGAAGTATGCAGCTTTTCTTCATAAACGGAAGATATATAAAAACCCGTACAGCTATGGCAGCGCTTGAGGAAGCCTATAAGGGCAATATAATGACCGGAAAATTTCCGGGCTGCGTTCTGCATATGACCATGGATTGCTCTACTCTTGATGTTAATGTTCACCCGTCAAAGCTTGAGGTAAGATTTACGAATGAAAGACCTATTTTCGATGCGGTTTATCATGGAGTTAAATCTGCACTTTTAAGTGGAGATAATCGTTCTCCTATAAAAGAGGAAGAACCTTTAAAACCTGAAATCTTAGAAAAAACGGCCACAAAAATTGAAAACGAGCAGTTACAGTTCATTTATAAGCCAAAAGAAGTAAAACCTGTTGAAAAATCCGAAAAAATTTCTGAAAAAGATTCAGTTCTTAAAGAAGATTTAAAGAAGGAATTTGTTCAGAAAAATGTTGAGCTTGATAATCTTGAAGAATCTAAAAGTGAGCCTGAAATATTTATGCCTAAGCCCTCAAACTTTTCTCCGATGATAGTTTCCGATTGCATTACGGTTGACCCATATACGGCAAGCGTCCGTAAAAAATTAGAAAAGGCAACGGCAGAAACAGGTGGAGAAAACGAAGAAAAAGAAACTCAGGTTAAAACTGTTAAAGAAGATGAAGAAAAATTCTCCGAACCTACTATATCACAGAAAGATAATGAGCCGTCTGTTGTTAAAAATCAGGACAAGCTTATTGATTCATTTCTGAGTATAGCGGGTGTAAGACTTGACAGTGAGCGTGATGCTCCTATGAAATTCTTAGGCGAAGCTTTTGCGACATATATAATCCTTGAAAAAGGTAATGCGATTCTTTTTATCGACAAACACGCCGCTCACGAAAGACTTTTATATGAAAAGTTAAAGCGTGATTGTGGTAAAAATTATGCTCAGATACTTCTTGAACCTATAACTGTAATGCTTGATAAAACCGAATATGACGCACTTTTAAATAATCTTTCAGCTATGGAAGATGCGGGCTTTGAAATTGACGATTACGGAATGGGTACGGTTGTAGTCAGAGCAGCACCTCAGATTGTTGAGCGTGACGATATAGCCGACACTGTTGTAGAAATGGCAGGTTATCTTGCAAAAAATAAGCGGGATATTATGACAGAGAAGATGGATTGGCTTTATAAGAATGTTGCTTGCCGAGCCGCTATAAAGGCCGGTGATAAAAGCAGCGAGGGAGAGCTTATGGCTCTTGTCGAGGAACTTATGAAAAATCCTGATGTAAAATATTGTCCGCATGGCAGACCGATTTGTTTTACAATGACGAGACACGAACTCGAAAAAAGATTTATGAGGGTATGATATAAGATATGAATAATAAGATACCGCTTCTTTGCATAGTAGGTCCGACAGCGTCGGGCAAGACAGGACTTTCGGTAGAACTTGCCGAAAGATATAATGGAGAAATAGTTTCCTGTGATTCAATGCAGATTTATAAGGGTATGGATATTGCGACAGCAAAGGTTACAAAAGAAGAGGCTCGTGGAATACCGCACCACCTTGTAGATTTTTTACCGATAGGAGAAGCTTTTAGTGTTTCGGACTATGTCAAGCTTGCCCATAAGGTCATTGCAGAGATATACGAAAGAGGAAAGCTTCCCATACTCGTTGGTGGAACGGGACTTTATTATTCATCTCTTGTCGGAAATATAACATTTTCCGAAGAAAAGATTGACGAAAAACTTCGTGCGGAGCTTAACGAACAATATTTGCGAGAGGGTGGAGAAGTTCTGCTTAAACAGCTTGCAGAGTTTGACCCGGAAACTGCGTCAACACTTCACCCTAATAATGGCAAACGAATTATTCGTGCGATTGAGATTTATCGAAATACAGGAATAACAATGAGCGAACAGATGAAACGCTCAAGAGAAAAGCCTTCGCCATATAATCATCTTACAATCTGTCTTACTTATAAGGATAGGCAAAAGCTTTATGACAGAATAAATCTTCGTGTTGATAAAATGCTTGAAGCCGGAATACTTGATGAGGCAAAAGCTTTCTTTAATCAGAACCCGAGCAAAACAGCCTCAGCGGCTATCGGAATAAAGGAATTTAAGCCGTATTTAGATGGCGAATGTTCTCTTGAAGCTTCGGTAGAAAAACTAAAAATGGAAACCAGACGCTATGCAAAGCGTCAGCTTACATGGTTCAGAAGATGTGAAGATATAAAATTTTTAGAATGCGATTGCTGTAATATTCTTTCAGAGAGTGAAAAGCTTATCAATGAATGGAATTATGAAAAATTGTCCTAAAGTATGCCTGTATTAATAACAAAAATCCGTCAAATATCATAATAAACGCCAAAAATCGTGACAATCGGAAGATGATGTAGTATAATCATAAGGTAGATTGATTCAGAGAGGTGAGTATGTGGATAAATCTATAATCAGAAGAATAATTATTGCCCTGCTTTCTGTGCTTTTGCTTGTTTATGTAATTTATCTTTTGAGTAATGCGAGCTTTAAGAATATAAGAACAGAATCTGCAACTTACTCTACTATGACAGAATCCCTTGATGTAGACGGATATTTTATTAGAAGTGAAACCGTTATGAATTCAAAAAATGTTGGCGGTGTAATTTCCTATAAAGCTGATGATACAGATAAGGTCGCTAAAGGAGAAAAAGTTGCCGAGCTTTATAATTCGGCAGAGGACGCACAAAAGCAAGCCGAACTTCAAAGCCTTGAACAGCAGCTGTCTGTTTTAAAGGAATTGCAAAGTAGTGCAGAAAATCTTTCAGTTACCCCTGATGTTATTGATGAGAATATATCAACATATCTTATTGATATGGCGATAAACAAAAATGATGGCAATCTTTCAAAATCTGATGACAGCATAGACCAGATAATATATAATATCAATGAGCGACAAATCCTTACAGGAAAGATTAAGAATTTTAGCGAGAAAATTTCAGAACTTGAGGGTAAGATTAGCAATATGAAAAAATCCTCAAGTAAGAAGATTTCAGATATTACAGCTCCGGCTGCTGGCTATTTTACAAGTGAGCTTGATGGCTATGAAAATGTTCTTAATATAAAGAATATCAATTCTATTATGCCTGAAGATTTAAATAAGGCAAAAAATTCAAGCAAGAAAACTTATGATAATGCTGTTGGAAAGGTAGTTTCCGATGTATTTTGGTATGTTGCCTGTCCTGTAACCAGCGAGCAAGCTATTAAGCTTAATGAATATAAAGATAATCAGATGACGCTTACAATGCAGTCGGCATCACTCAAGAATATCAATGTTACTCTTGTAAGTATAAATCGTAAGGATAGCAAGTCAGATGGAGTTGCGATTTTTCTGGGAACAGATATGAATGAAAATTTGCTATCTGTTCGTTCAGGAACTGTTGCAATAAATATGAATTCTTATACAGGAATTTCCGTCCCGAAATCAGCAATTCATCAGGATACAATTACAATAACAACCCAGGATAAAGATGGTAAGGAAAAGAAAGTTAGCAAAAAAGTTTCAGGCGTCTATGTTCAATATGGAAATGAAATCAATTTTAAAGAGGTTATTCCGCTCTATTCCGATAGCGGTTTCGTAATCTGTAAGCAAGACCCTGGTGACGATGAGTTGTTTTCTGGTTCTACGATAAATGTTTATGACAAGGTTGTTGTTGAAGGAGTGGATTTATATGACGGAAAAGTTATCAACTGAGTATGAGCAAAGGCTCTTACAAGTCAAACAAAATTATGAGCACATTATGGCAAGAATAGCTGAGGCAGCTGAAAAGTCAGGAAGAAAGCCGGAAGATATAAAGTTTCTTGCCGCTACAAAGACAGTTTCCTATGATATTATAAATTATGCTATTTCTCTTGGCTTGAAATATATCGGAGAGAATAAGGTTCAAGAGCTTAATTCTAAATATGATGATTATAAGCTTGGCGATTGTGAGCTTCATCTTATCGGACATTTGCAAACGAATAAAGTTAAGCAGGTTGTCGGCAAAGTAAGTATGATTCAATCTGTTGATAGCGTTAAGCTTGCAAAGGAAATTGCAAAGGTTTCATCAAATCAGGGTATTACGACAGATGTACTTATAGAAGTAAATATCGGCAGAGAGGAAAATAAAACAGGACTTAATCCTGATATGCTTTATGAACTTCTCGAAGAAATATCATATTTTGATGGAATAAAGGTAAGAGGACTTATGGCTATTCCGCCAATTTGTGCAGAAAAAACAGAATTATGTAAATATTTTGAAGATATGCACAATTTATTTGTTGACATTTCGGGCAAAACAATGGATAATATATCTATGGATTATCTTTCTATGGGAATGTCTGCTGATTACTATGAGGCTATTCTTTGCGGTGCTAATATGGTAAGAATAGGCAGCGGGCTTTTCGGAGCAAGAAGCTATACATAATCTAAGGAGGAAATTTAAATGGCAGGTATTATGAATAAATTAAAAGATATGTGGAAACCACCGGAGGACGAAGTGGAATATACAGAAGATAATAGCTATTATGATAATGAATCCGCAGTTGATGACGGCGGAGTTTATGAAACAGAAGAGGAGTACGGCCCGGCATATGAAGAGCCGGAACCACCTCAACAGCATGTACAAAGACAAGCGTCAAGGCAAACTGCACCAAGATCATCTCAGTCTGGCAATAAGGTTGTTAATATCAATGCAACCGCTCGTTTGCAGGTGGTATTATTCAAGCCTGAACGTTTTGGCGAAGAAACAAGGGATATTGCTGTTGAGCTTATGAAGATGCACACAGTTCTCCTTAACCTCGAAAATACAAATAAGGATATGGCAAGAAGAATTCTCGATTTCCTTAGTGGCGTAGCATTCGCAAATCAGGGAAAAATCAGCAGAGTTGCTTCTAATACATATATGATTACTCCGAATAATGTTGACCTCACAGGTGAAGAAGTTCTTGATGAACTCGAGAGCAACGGACTTTATATGTAAAAACTATAGAAGCTTATCCGCTTCAAATTTCGGACAGAGGCATTATTGCGTCTGTCCGATACTGTCATTATAAGGAAAGGGAGATTATATGCTTACACTTGAAGAAATAAAAAATGTAACCTTTCATAAAGCACGAAATGGTTATCAGACAGAGGATGTCGATGATTTTATAGATGGCGTTATTGAAACTGTAGATAATATTCTCCGCGAGAGAGACGATTATCTTAAAAAGCTTGATATTTTTGCAAAAAAGGTTGAGGAATATCGCTCCACAGAAGAAAGCGTAGGAAGCGTTCTCCTAAGTGCACAAAGACTTGCAGATTCTAATATCAGAGAAGCAAATCATAAGGCAGATGTAATTCTCAGAGATGCTAAGGCTAAGGCAGACGCTATGGTTAAGGAGGCTAAGGAGAAATCTGAGGCTATGCTTACAGAAGCTCAGGAAAAGTCTGATGCTATGATGACAGACGCAAAGCAAAAGTCTGATAAGCTCATTGCTGATTCAACAGCAAATAGCCGTCGTGCAATAGCTGCCGGCAACCTTGAGCTTGAAAGACAGAAAGAACTTCTTAAGAAGATTACAGAAGATGTAAAGAGTTTCCAAACGCTGCTTATAAGAAGATACAGAGCTCAGTTTAATGCTATTAGGAATATTACGGACATTCAGGAAAAAATTAGAACTGATGAGGAACTTGATAAAGAATATCCGACCCCTAAAAAAGAAATAATAGCTCCAAAGGCAGAAGAAAAAACAGCTGAAAAAACAGAAAATAAGCCAGTTGAAAAACCTGCGGAAGAAATTAAAACTGATGAGGAAGTAAAGCCGGCAGAAAAAAATCTTGTCGAAACTCCGGTTGAAGAGAAAAAAGAACCGACTAAAGAAGTAGTAGAAAAGCCTGTAAGAACATCTGTTGAACCAATTTTTGCTTCAGTAGAGCATAAAAAAGAAACAGAAAGAAAATCTGCTATTGAAGATACAGAGGATAATATCGATATCAGTAGTTCATCTCCATCAGTAAAGAGAGAACATATTGAGCAGAGTTCAGAATTTGCAGAAGAAAAAGAAGTTAGATTTAACGATTTTAAGTTTGGTTCAGATTTTGATATTCACAGCAAAAAGTGATAATTTTATAAAAAGGGAGCGTAACAGATAATGGCTCAAGATTATAACAGCACATTAAATTTACCAAAAACGGACTTTCCGATGAGAGCAGGACTTCCAAAGTCAGAGCCTCTTATGTTAAAGCATTGGGAAGAATCTTCCGTTTATGAAAAGCTTATGGAGAAGAACGAGGGCAAGCCTCTTTTCGTACTTCATGATGGACCTCCATACGCTAACGGTAATATCCACCTCGGCACAGCACTTAATAAGGTTCTCAAGGATATTATCGTCCGCTATAAGAATATGTCAGGCTTTAAAGCACCATATGTTCCTGGTTGGGATACACACGGACTTCCGACAGAACTTAAAGCAAGAAAAAAAGCAGGTGTGGGCAATTCCACAACTATTGATGATATAGAGCTTAGAAAAATCTGCCGTGAGTTTGCACTTGGTTATATTGATGACCAGCGCAACCAGTTCAAGCGTCTTGGCGGTATCGGTGAGTGGAATAATCCATATATCACACTTCAGCACGAGTTTGAAGCAAAGCAGATTGAGATTTTCTCAGAAATGGCTTGCAAGGGTTATATCTATAAGGGCTTAAAGCCAGTTTACTGGTGTCCTGAGTGTGAAACAGCACTTGCAGAGGCTGAAATTGAATATGCGGAAGACCCATGCCATTCAATCTATGTAAAGTTCAAGGTTACAGACGATATGGGCAAGCTCAAGGCTCTCGGAGCAGACCTTGATAAGACATATTTCGTAATCTGGACAACTACAACTTGGACACTTCCTGCTAATGTAGCTATCTGTGTTGGCCCTCGTTTTAACTATGCTTTGGTTAAGAGCGGCGACGAATATTTCGTTATGGCAGAAGAGCTTTATGCATCTGCATTTGAGGCAGCAGGAATCACAGATTATGAAGTTGTCGGCACAATTATGGGTTCAGAGCTTGAGTATATGAAGACAGCTCACCCATTCATCGACAGAACATCTCTCGTAATCGTTGGTGACCATGTTACTCTTGAAAGCGGTACAGGCTGCGTTCATACAGCACCTGGTCACGGTCTTGATGACTATGAGGTTTGTAGAAATTATCCTGAAATTCCGATTGTTGTACCAGTTGATGCTCATGGCAAGCTTACAGAAGAAGCAGGTCAGTTTGCAGGACTTACAACAGAGGAGGCAAATAAGCCTATTGCACAGCACCTCGAAAAAATCGGTGCATTGTTTGCATTAAAGAAGATTATTCACCAATATCCACACTGCTGGAGATGTAAAAAGCCAGTTCTTTTCAGAGCAACAGAACAGTGGTTCTGCTCAGTTGAAGATTTCAAGGACGAAGCAGTAGAAGCAATCAAGGGCGTTAAGTGGATTCCTGGTTGGGGTGAAGACAGAATCATAAATATGGTTCGTGACAGAAAAGACTGGTGTATCTCCAGACAGAGAAAATGGGGTGTTCCGATTCCGATTTTCTTCTGCAAAGAATGCGGCGAACCTTATATCAATAAAGAAGCTATGATGGCTGTTTCCGAGTTGTTCAGACAAGAGGGTTCTGACGCTTGGTTCAAGAAATCTGCAAGCGAAATCCTCCCAGAGGGTACAAAATGCCCTAAGTGTGGTGGCACAGATTTCGACAAAGAAAAAGACATTATGGATGTTTGGTTCGATTCAGGCGTAACACACGCAGCAGTTTGCGGTCAAAGACCAAACCTCAGAAGACCTGCTGACCTTTATCTTGAGGGTGCAGACCAGTATAGAGGTTGGTTCCAGTCATCACTCCTTACATCTGTTGCAACAACAGGTGAAGCACCATATAAGGCAGTTGTAACTCATGGTTGGGTTGTTGACGGAGAAGGCAAGAAGATGTCAAAGTCACTCGGCAACGGTATCGACCCTTCAGATGTTGTCAACGATTACGGTGCAGACATTCTTCGTCTTTGGGTTGCGTCTTCAGATTACCATGCTGATATCAGAATTTCTAAGGAAATCCTCAAGCAACTTTCAGAGGCATACAGAAAGATTAGAAATACAGCAAGATATATCCTCGGAAACCTCAACGACTTTGAGCCTGATACAGATTCAGTATCTTTCGATAAGCTCCTTCCTATTGATAAGTGGGCTTTGATGAAGCTTGACGAGCTTAATGATAAGGTTCGTGAGGGCTATGAAAGCTTTGAGTTCCATCAGGTATTCCACGCTGTTCATAATTTCTGTGTTGTAGATATGAGTAACTTCTACTTTGATGTTCTCAAGGATAGACTTTATACAGAAAAGAGCGACGGTGAACTTCGTCGTGCTGCTCAGACTACAATTTATACCATTCTTGACGCTATGACAAGAATGATTGCTCCAATTCTTGCTTTCACTTCTGATGAAATCTGGAAGTATATGAAGCACAGCAAGAAAGACGATGCAGAGAATGTAGTATTTAACTCTATGCCTGAAAAGACAGGTATCAATGCTGATGAAGAATTTATCACAAAGTGGGATAAAATCCACGAAACAAGAGATATTGTCAAGAAGGCAATCGAGGTTGCTGTTAAGGCAAAGGAAATCCGTTCTTCACTCGAAGCAAAGATTACACTCAAATGCACAGGCGAGATGTACGACTTCCTTAAGTCCGTAGAAAATGAGCTTACAGCTGCATATATCGTTTCTGAAATTGAAATCGTAAACGATGAGAGTGCAACAGAGCTTAAGGTTGAAGTATCTCACGCAGCAGGTGAGAAGTGCGAGCGTTGCTGGTGCTTCAGCAGCACAGTTGGCAAGAATCCTAAGCACATCACACTTTGCGAGCGTTGTGCAAAAGTTCTTGAATAATCGCATATAATATAGTATAATAAATTCGCTCCAACCCATAAATTTGGAGCGAATTTTTATTATATGTTTAAAGCTTTTAACAGAACGCATTTATATTTGGGAGGAGTTATTTTGGCAGCAATTATTACGGCGGTAATTTCCGCAGTTCTTGTTATCATTGACCAGGTTATAAAATATTTCGTCTTAGGAAACCTACACAGCGGAGATAATGTTCCATTCATAGGCAATCTTCTTACACTCACATATGTTGAAAACCGAGGTGCTGTTTTTGGCATTATGCAGAATATGAGTTGGCTTTTTGCAATTATCACAATTCTTATGATTGCACTTTTCTTTTATGTAATCATTAAGAAGAAAATCACCAATAAGCTATTTCTTACAAGCGTAACGCTTATCATCGGCGGCGGAATAGGAAATCTCATCGACCGACTTTTCAGAGGTTTTGTTGTAGATTATTTGCAGCTTTCATTCTTTCCGCCGGTATGCAATTTTGCCGATTATTGTATAACGATAGGTGCGGTACTTATGGTTGTTTTTGTACTGTTTTTCAGCGATAAAAAAGAAGATAAGCCAAAGAGGATAGATTCTGATGAGTGAGATAATTTTAACTGCTGAAATTTCTGATGAGGGAACAAGACTTGATAAGTTTATATCTGATAATTCCGAGCTTTCCCGTTCACTTGCACAGAATATCATTGAAACAGGTAGCGTAACTGTTAATGGCAAAACTGTTGCGAAAAGCTGTAAGCTTAAAAATGGCGATAGAATTTGTTTCAGCGAGCCTGAACCCGAACCTCTTGAGATTGAGCCACAGGATATTCCGCTCGATATTCGCTATGAAGATGATGATTTGCTTGTTGTTAATAAGCCAAAGGGAATGGTTGTTCACCCAGCACCGGGTAACAATGATTCAACACTTGTAAATGCCTTGCTTGCATATTGCGGTGACTCACTTTCTGGAATAAATGGTGTTCTCAGACCAGGTATTGTACATCGAATAGATAAAGATACAAGTGGTTTGCTGATAGTTGCAAAAAATGATTTTGCACATAGAGGACTTGCTGAACAGATTAAGGAACACAGTTTCACAAGAAAATATCAGGCAGTCGTTTATGGCAATCTGAAAGAGGATAATTTCACAGTAGATTTACCAATAGGCAGACACCCAAAAGATAGAAAAAAGATGGCTGTCACCTATAAAAATAGTAAAAATGCGATTACTCATGTAAAGGTTCTTGCGAGATATAACGGCTTTACTCATGTTGAGCTTACTTTAGAAACAGGCAGAACGCATCAAATCAGAGTTCATATGGCACAGCTTGGACACCCTGTCGCTGGAGATATTGTATATGGACCTGCAAAAAATCCGATAAAGTCTTTGAATGGTCAATGCTTACATGCATATTATATCAGTTTTGAGCACCCAAGAGATAAACGTATAATAACAGTAGAAACCGAATTGCCGGAATATTTCAAAAAGTTTTTGGCTACTTTAATTAGCTAACGGATTTCTAAAAAAGATTTAGGGGCGAACTTTGTTCGCCCGTTTTTTGTGCATAACTAAATAGTATAAGATTCCAAATCATTTTTAGCGGCGAGCCGCCAACCCCAGACGCGGAATCGGTTTTGCAAACAAAACCTCGATATTTATAAGAAAAATTTGTTGCCCCGGTCGAAAAGATTACCAATGAACTACCGATTAGCTAATAAATTCCCAAAATCTTTATAAGATACTTAAAAGTTTCGCTCAAGGCGGCGAGCCGCCGCAGCCAAGACGTGGAATTGGTTCTGCAAGCAAAACCTCGGTATTTATAAGAAAAATTTGTTGCCGCGGTCGAAAAGATTACCAATGAACTACCGATTAGCTAATAAATTCCCAAAATCCTTATAAGATACTTAAAAGTTTCGCTCAAGGCGGCGAGCCGCCGCAGCCAAGACGCGGAATCGGTTTTGCAAGCAAAACCTCGGTATTTATAAGAGAAATTTGTTGCCACGGTCGAAAATATTACCAGTGAACTACCGATTAGCTAATGAATTCCCAAAATCCTTATAAGATACTTAAAAGTTTCGCTCAAGGCGGCGAGCCGCCGCAGCCAAGACGCGGAATCGGTTTTGCAAGCAAAACCTCGGTATTTATAAGAGAAATTTGTTGCCGCGGTCGAAAAGATTACCAGTGAACTACCGATTCAAAAGATACAAGACTTGATTTTCAGGTTTTGTATCTTTTTTGAGTTTATGTCAGAAAATATCAAATTTCGACAAAAGTTTTTCTCAATCTATTATAAAAATTGCAATTTTTTAAGAAAAATATGTTATTATTTTGTAGTAATTTCAAGAATTTTGTAATTTTCTTGTTACAAATTTGCCTAAATTACTTGAAATAGTGAGAAACTTGTTATATAATTGTAATGGATAAAATTTAATAAGGAGAGTTTCTATATGCACGCAAAAAGGTTAGCACCAGAAATTAAACCGATGAAACCACGTTTTGCAATAAGAACTAAAATTATTGCTTCTTTTTGTGCGTTTATGCTTGCAGCCTCTGTTACAGTTACGGCTATACCGTCAACTACTGCTAATGCAGATACATATGTTATGGCAACCTCAACGGTATATCTGAATGTAAGAGAGTCGGCAACAACCTCTTCTGCTGTCATTACTACGATAGACCCGGATACAAAGGTCACCGTTATTGGTGATAGAAATAAAGACTGGGTTCATGTTAAATTGAATGATGGAAGAACAGGTTATTGTTTTGCAGAGTATCTCAAAATTGATGATGTGTCAATTAAGTTGTCAAGGTCATCGAGAGATCTTGCTATAGGAAGCACAAAGAATATGCCTGTTACATCAAGCTGCAGCAGTAACAATATTAAATGGACAAGTTCTAACACTAAGGTTATGAAGGTTGACCAAAATGGTAACATGACAGGAGTTTCAGCAGGAACAGCAATAGTTACGGCTACCAACCAAATCACAGGAGGAAGCTCAACCGCTAAAATAACAGTTAAACATCCGGACTTTGATAAGATTTATGTTGACCCTCCTAAAAAAATTTCAATTGGTAGTTCGGTAAATGTCAATGCAAAGGCATCTAAAGAAGGAGGAAAACTTTACTACTTTACCTCTGATTCAACAATAGCAAAGATTACATCAAATGGAGTTATTAAAGGTATTAAAGCTGGTAGAGTAAGAGTAAGAGTAACTGAAAGCACAGGAACGATTTCAAAATTCTTCTATATAGATGTTGTAGAACCTGTTGCAACAAGCGTTTCACTTTCGCCTTCTACTGCAAAGGTTGCGGTTGATGCAAAGAAAACGCTTACTGCTAAGGTTTCACCGGTTGCCGCAGACATTACATATAAATCATCGAATACTTCAACAGTAAAAGTTGATAAATCAGGTGAATATAAAGGTGTGCATGAGGGTACTGCAACAATATCGGCATCAAATTCACAGGGTAAGGTTCTTGCAACAGCTAAAGTTACAGTTAAATATCCCGATTACAGTTCAATCACACTTACAAATGCACCATCATCTGTTACAGTTGGTAAAAGCTTTAATGTAGGAGCTAAAACTTCAACAGGAAGCGGTAAGATTTATCATCGGTCTAGTGATACATCAGTTGCAACGATTTCAGCTGATGGTACGGTTAAGGCACTTAAGGCTGGTACAGCAAGAATTTATTCATATGATGATACAGGTTCTGTTTATAAAAACTTTAACCTTAATGTAGTGCCAAATTCAAGTGTTACGCTTTCTAAGACATCTGCTACTATAACAAGAGGCGAAAATGTTAAGCTTACTGCAACAGTAAAACCTTCAGGTTCAGTTACTTGGAGTTCAAGCAATACTTCAGTTGCAACTGTAAGAAACGGTGTTGTAAGTGGTCTTAGAAAGGGTACAGCAACAATTACGGCCAAGACTTCTGCCGGAGCGACAGCGAGCTGCAAGATTACTGTTAATGATGTTTACTCGAACGGAAAGATTTCTCTTAATCAAACTTCTGCAACAGTAAACAGAACAAGAACGCTTTATCTTGAAGGCTATTCTTCATCAGGAATTACTTGGACAAGCAGCGACCCTTCTATAGCTACTGTTTCTGATGGCTTTGTTACAACAAAAGAAGTTGGTCAGGTTGCTATTACAGCTAAGGATTCAAATGGAAACAAGGCTGTTTGTGTAGTAAATGTTCTTGCGGCTACTCCGTTGAAGTTTACTTATACAAATCCAAATTCCGCAACTCTTAATTCAACAGTTACTTTCATTGCTATTACAGATAAAAAACGCACAGCTGTTAAGTTTAATGTTACAGTCGGAGATAAGACTTATGTTGTTAATGCAACTTCTAAAACTTCAGACGGTAACGATTATATCTGGAAGGGTACTCTTAAGATGACAAAGTCAGGTACATTTAATTACACTGCTTACGCATATCTTAATAATAAATGGAGTACTTGCAGCGATGCGAAGGGAACAGTATTTGTTTCTAATGTTACAAGCAAAAGCACAACGGCTATTCAGTCACTCAGAGCAAGTAATGATTTGATTTCATTTATTGCTGAGAAAGAAGGCTTCCTCTCGCACTATGAGCGTGACCAAATGGCTTATGACCCGGTTCCTACAGTTGGTTATGGCGTTGTTGTTTATCCGGGCGATATTTTCTATAATTCGCTTACAAAGAACGAGGCTTATGCATGGTTGGTTAAAGAAGTTAATGAGGGTGCATATACAAGTGCAATCAACAGATTTTCTAAGAATAATAACATCAAGATAAATCAATATCAATTTGATGCTCTTGTAAGTTTCTCATATAACCTCGGAACAGGCTGGACATATGGTGGCTGGGATATTTACGACTTTCTTACATCTTATAGTGATTTAAATAAGGTTAATCAGACAAAGCTTGTAAATACATTTGCTGTTTATCATCATGCAGGAGGTCAGCTTTATTGGGGACTTTATTACAGAAGAATAGACGAAGCTGAAATGTTCCTTAAGGGAGATTATATTTCAGATGGCTATAATAATAAATATGGTTTCAATATAAGCACCTGTTGTGTTTAAAATTTAAGATTTTTTAAAGGGAAAATCACGATTGCTGATTTTCCCTTTTCTTATGCAATGGTTAGTTTTTATAGTAAGTTTAGTAATTGACAACACCACTAAACTTTTATCAATTTATTAATTATAAGCTTAACTACTCGAACTGACGCTAAATATGTTTGTTTATAATTTTCTTGTTTTTGTCAAAAATAAAAATAGCAAATTCTCATTATAAGAATTTGCTATTAATAGTTAAGCCTTTTGTGGAGATATATTTTCAGGTTTGCTTATCATAAATTCGGAGTATTCAAGGAGTGCGTGTTTAGCTGATTCTGTCATTTTTTTATAATTCTTTATAAGCATATTAAGTATTTCATCTGTTATTTCGGTGGTTTTTTGAGAAATTTGGATTTGCATTGATTCTGGCTTAGATTTGACATCATAACCCATAAGCCATGCTTCAGATACATCTAATGCTCTTGCGAGAACATACAGCTTATTTTGACCTGGTTCAACCTTTCCCGAAACATATTGACTGAGGTCAGATTTACTTAACTTTACGCCATATTCATCGCAAAATGGCTTGGCACGATTTATAATATCAATTTGTTTTAATCCGTTTTTTTTCATAAATTCGTTAAGTCTTAACGCTGTATTTGATGTTTTCATTAAATCTGCACTCCTGTATTTCTTGTGTTGTCTTATTATATCAAAGTAGAAATAACAGTTCAAGCATATTTATCAAAAAATTTAAAATTTTGAACGATTTTGTCATTATATGATATTTATAAAAGCAGTATAAGCATAAGTTTCTTTTTACTACCTAAATTATTGGTTAATAAAAAGGTGGGGCAATAAGCTCCACCTTTTTTGCTATTAGTGTTATTTTAAGAAAGAATTATATCACTGAGTGGCTTTCTATCCTTATCGTGTCTATCAGGACTTTTGGGTTCGCAATCTGCATAGCCGATTGCAAGAATATTGATAGGCTCAACTCCATCAGTAATATTAAATTCTTCTTTGATTACCTGTGGCTTAAATCTGCCTATCCAGAGAGTGCCGAGTCCGAGTTCTGTTGCCATAAGCATCATGTGGTCTGTAACTATTGTTGCGTCTATATCGCCAAATTCCTTGCCGTCATATTTACGCTTCCACGATGTTGATGTATCATTGCAGACAATTAAAACGCAAGGCGCTTTATAGAAATTTGTTGCCTTAGAAACCTTTTCTAAGCCTTCTGTATCAGTTACAACTATAATTTTAATTGGCTGATAATTTACAGCTGAAGGTGCAATTCTTCCTGCTTCAAGAATAGTATCAAGTTTTTCCTTTTCAACCGGCTTTTCGCTATATGAGCGAACAGAATATCTTTTTTTTGCTAATTCGAGAAAACTCATAATAATAAACCTCCAGTGGATTTTGTTTGTTTAGATTATAGCATAAATTTGAAAAATAATAAACATCACTTTTGTGCTTACATATAGGAGAAATATAAACCATATTTTTTAGCGTATTTTTCAGTGTTAGAGCCTTTTTTAGCTACAAGTGTAACCTGAGTATTTGTAAAAATAGTGTCTTTATTATTATCAAGAGGAACGTCTGTATTTTCTATAAGATGTACAACCGCTTCTTTGTCCTTATATAGAGATACTGTCTCATCAAAAGTTATATTATTATTTTCGATTGTGCAAGTATCAAGTAGAGTACAGTCTGCAAAAGCATACAAACGAATTCTATTTACACTTTTTGGAATGGTAATTTTTCTAATAGATGAACAATCATAAAAAGCGGTTAACCCTATTTCGGTTATACCATCTGGCAATGTTATTTCAGTTAAAGCTTTACAACCGGAAAAAAGTGACCATTCAATTTTCGTAATGCCTGAAGGAATATTTATTTTTTTTAGAGATGCACAATCCAAAAAGGCTTTTGCTTTCATTGTTTTAAGACCTTTTGGAAGTGTTATTTCTGTTACAATTCCATTTCTTTGGAAAGCACAAAAACTTATTTCAGTAACACTTTCGGGAACAGTATATGTTTTATCTGATTTATGAGATGGATAGAAAAGTAATTTTGTAACATCTTTATTATATAATACACCATCAATAGATGTGAAATATTTGTTTTCCTTATCAACATAGATATTTTTCATATAAACACAATTGTAGAAAGGATTATATGATTGTGTATTATCTAGATTATCAAGAGAGATTGACTGAATATTTTTTGAGATAGTTACACTCTTGATTTGTGAGCAATTCTCAAATGCCATCGGGTCTATTCCTGTGACAATTTTACCTGAGTGTTTTTCAGGTATTACTATATCTTCAAGCTTACCGTTATATCCTACTATGTGTAATGTACCATTAGAGTATTCTTTATATACATAATTTTTTTCATCAGCTTTTATCTCTTGTGAACGGAGCTCTTCGGAAGTTGGTTCGTGTGAGCTTTCAGTATTTGATGTTATTGTGATTGGAGTTTCTGTCATACCGTCTATAGAAATACTACTATTTTTGGCGGCATTTGAAATATAATATAAAGTTACGCCCGCTACAACGACAAAAGCCACACCTGCAACAGTAGCGATACCGGCTTTTGATTTAAGAAATTTACTAAGCTGTGAAGGTTCTTTATTTTGTTTTACATCTTGCTTTTTAACTTTCTTTTTAGGGGTATTACTTACACTGAAATTCGATTCTAATGTTCTCTGATATGGTTGAGGTTTTTGAGGAGCGTTGTTTGATGGCTGTTCTGAAACCGCTTGAACATTCTGCGTTTGTTTTGCAGTTGGTTCCTGTTGAGCTGGCTGTTGAGCCTGTTCGTAAGGATTGGAATATTCCTGTTGAGTTGGCTGTTGAGCCTGTTCGTAAGGATTCGCATATTCCTGCTGAGTTGGTTGTTGAGCCTGTTCGTAAGGATTTGCATATTCCTGCTGAGTTGGCTGTTGAGGCTGTTCATAAGGATTCGCATATTCCTGTTGAGTTGGTTGTTGAGGCTGTTCATAAGGATTGGGATATTCCTGTTGAGCTGGTTGTTGAGGCTGTTCGTAAGGATTGGAATATTCCTGTTGAGTTGGCTGTTGAGGCTGTTCGTAAGGATTGGGATATTCCTGTTGAGCTGGTTGTTGAGCCTGTTCATAAGGATTCGCATATTCCTGTTGAGTTGGCTGTTGAGCCTGTTCGTAAGGATTGGAATATTCCTGTTGAGTTGGCTGTTGAGGCTGTTCATAAGGATTGGAATATTCCTGTTGAGTTGGCTGTTGAGGCTGTTCGTAAGGATTTGCATATTCCTGTTGAGTTGGCTGTTGAGCCTGTTTATAAGGATTCGCATATTCCTGTTGAATTGGTTCGGGAGTTTGTTTATCAGCTTCAGTATTTTGTGATTGCTGTTCAGGCTCGGCAGGGGACGGAATGTTTAAAATTGATTGTATATTGTTTGTTTCTTCAATTACAGCCTTTGAACTCGTTGGTGGTGTAATTATATTGCTCATAGGCGGTGCAGGGTGGAATAAAAATTGAGATTTTGCTAATTCCATAAGTGTAAATGGAACTGCACCGAGAGATACTGAACGCATAAGTCTGCCTTCTGATTCGGCTCTTGCAATTTCTTTTTTTATTTGCTCTCTTGCGGAGGAAAGTATGCACATTACTGTAGTTTCCGGTAAATCTATTGTTGAAGAAATAGCAGATACAGACATTTCCTGATAGTAGTGCATTATAGTAAGAAGTCGCTGGTCATCAGGAAGATTTTCAAGTATATCTTTTACAACATTTCTTGTATCTTTATCATCAATAGTTTCCTGTGGAAGTTTGTCGAAGTTATCTTCATCGTTCCACTCAAAGTTTTCAACGATATTACTAAAAGCTGTTGAATTTTTTTCTGTTATAAATATGTAAGCAGAATATGCGGCAATTCTATTGAGCCATATATCGAAGATTTCAGGTTTATCGAGAGTATCTAAATTTTCGAATGCGTGGGTATAGCTTTCTTTCATTATATTTAGTGCATCTTGGTCGTTTTTAGTTATGTTAAGTACAGCAAAAAATAATGAGTCTTTTGTTAGATTATATAGTGTTTCATAAGCTGTTTCATCACCGGTTAAGGCACTATGAACATATTTTGAGAAATAGTTATCCATAATTAAACCTCCGAGCCGTAGGTGTTTTATTATACGGCGAAATAATTAAAAAGTTTAAAGAGTTTTCAATTTAACTTATTAACTTTTATACATATCTATATTTTAACTAAAAATTAGAAAAATTTCAATCTGTTTAGAGAAATTATATCAAATAAATATTATATTTTTTATCTGAGTAAGCTTTTTTATTGAAAGTTTAGTTTGTAAATGTTAAAATTAGATTGTTTGATTTATGTTAGATGTTTTGAGGGATTACCCACAAATTAGATTATCAGAAATGGAGAAATAATATGTCGCTTAAAAACAGAGAATATCCTCGTGCAGAAATTTCAAGAAAGGCGGAAACTTCACTTATTGGCGGAAGCACATGGGTTTATGATACAGAAGTTAAAAAGATTTTCGGAGAAATCGAGGACGGAAATCTTATAGATGTTGTAAACAATCGTGGAAGATATATGGGTACAGGATATTATAACTCCCACTCGAAAATTCGTATAAGGGTTATTTCACAAAATGCAAATGACCGTTTTGATTATTCATTCTATGAACGCAGAGTAAGATATGCTTGGGAATATCGCAAGACTGTTATGCGTGATGACCTGAATTGCTGTCGTATTATATTCGGTGAGGCTGACGGTTTCCCTGGACTTACTGTGGATAAGTTTGATGATATACTTGTAACTCAGACGCTTTCTCTTGGAACAGAGCGTGTTAAGCCTTTGATTTTTAAGGCACTTGTTAAAATTCTTACTGAAGACGGCTTTAATATTCGTGGAATATTTGAAAGAAATGATGTTGGTATTCGCCGTCTTGAAGGAATGGAGGAAAACAAGGGATTTTTTAAGATTGACGGACTTGATATTCCTGATTCAACTGAGGTAACTATTGTAGAAAATGGAATTAAATATTATGTGGATTTTGAAAATGGTCAGAAAACAGGATTTTTCCTAGACCAAAAATTTAACCGCAGGGCCGCTGCAAAATTGGCAAAAGGCAGACGAGTTCTTGACTGCTTTACACATACAGGTTCTTTTGCACTTAATTGTGCTTATGGCGGAGCAGAGCATGTTTGTGCTGTTGATATTTCTGAGGACGCAGTTGGTTTTGCAAAAAGAAATGCCGAACTTAATGGTCTTGAGGATAAGATGAGCTTTAAAGCAGTTAATGTTTTTGATTTGTTGCCGAATCTTCCAACTGCAGATGAAAAATATGATTATGTTATTCTTGACCCACCTGCTTTTACGAAATCTCGTGCAACTGTTGATAGTGCAATTCGTGGATATAAAGAAATAAATCTTCGTGCTATGAAGTTACTGCCAAGAGGCGGTTATCTTGCTACTTGTTCTTGTTCGCACTTTATGACAGATGAACTTTTCCGCACAATGCTTAAATCTGCCGCATTTGACGCTCATGTTGAGCTTCGTCAGATAGAAGCTCGTCAGCAAGCTCCTGACCACCCGATACTTTGGAATATGCAGGAAACAAATTATCTCAAGTTCTATCTCTTCCAAGTTGTTTGATGATTTTAAATAGAAAATTCGCACAGGCTTTTAACGGCTTGTGCGAATTTTTTTATTTTAAATCTTCTGTTTTGAATAAATCATAGCCTTCATAATGATAGCTTGCGTCAATGCCTTTCATATAGATATTACGATCATTGATTTTATCTATAAGAGCACTTTTTAATAGAAATTTGATTTCAATATCTTTTACTGGACTTCGTTCCATAGCAAGTAAATAATCCTCTTTATTAACTTTGCTCCAATCAATAACCTGACCTAATTCTTTCTTTAAAATAGCGTCAAGCCATATTCTTGTACTTCGTCCGTTTCCCTCTCGAAATGGGTGAGCAACATTCATTTCAACATATTTTTCAATGATTTCATCAAAGGTAGATTGTGGCATTTTTGAAATGCTTTCAAGTGCCTCAGAAAGATACATTATAGAGGCAAATCTGAAACCGCCCTTAGCAATATTTACTTCACGAATTTTGCCTGCAAAATCGTAAATATCTTCAAATAGATATTTATGAATCTGCGATAGACCTTTAAATGTGCCAACCTCAAAAGTATCTAATAAGCCGGTTTCAAAAAGTTCAAGAGCTTTTGTTTTACTGATTTTTTCTTCTGTGTGGGCAAGTTCTAAGGAATCTGTAATGCCTAATTTATTTTTAAAAGTCATATAAAAAGCTCCTTTTAATGATGTTTATGCTATGAAAATTTTCAGTATTTAATAAAGTATAATATAAAATTTTGATGTTTTCAATATGGTTTATTACATAAGGTGGCACTTGGCTTTTGCAAGAATATTATGTTAATGTGCTGGATGATTATGTTTATTTTTCCGAAAATCGGACAAGAATAATATTGCCGGCACAAAATAAAATTTCGGAGAGTGAAAGCTGTGAATATTAAACGAGGAGATATATATTATGCGGATTTAAGTCCCGTTGTAGGCTCTGAACAAGGCGGCGTAAGACCTGTTTTAATCATTCAGAATGACATCGGCAATAGATATAGTCCAACTGTAATTGCTGCGGCTATCACAAGCCGAAGCACTAAGGCGAACTTGCCAACGCATATTCGTCTTATGGCCAATGAGAGCGGTCTTGCTAAGGATTCTGTTGTGCTTTTGGAACAGATTCGCACAATAGATAAACGCAGACTAAAAGAGCGTATGGGTTCTCTCGACCTTGGCGAAATGGGAAAGGTTGATGAAGCACTTTCTATTAGTTTTGGTTTGGGTGTTGAGCATAATACGATTACATAAATAATATGTAATCGTAGAATTTTGAGTTAAAATATTTAGGAATACTTTTAAGGGGAATTTTTATGGATAGTAAAAATATTAATAAGGTCGATTTAAACAGGGCAAAACATTATCCTAATGATAAGGAAACCGAAGCTCGTGAAGAAGCTTTAAAACAGTTTAATCCTGTTTCAAGCACAACCGATTGTACGGGGCTTATTCCTTTTGCAGCTCAGGGTGAGGGAGAACTTGAATCATATCGTGAGATAATTCAATATACGCCGCCTTATGAAAAATAATTATAGGTATTGCTATGATAAATATAAAAATCTTGGGGAAAAATAAAGAACTTTTTAACTGTGTTTGCAAGTCTATTGAGCGTTATGGCGATATGATTTGCAAACAAAGGAGTATTTCGATATCTACTGCCTCGGAAGCTTTTAACGAGCTTTCGGGCAGTTCTATTGCTGTTTTTTGCAGTGGCTTTAAAGGAAAAATATATGGAGAGAATTTTCTTGCGATATTTTCTTCGGAAAATCGCAATGCTATAGATATGCTTAACGGCAGCAGTAATATTGCAATTTCGTGCGGAATGTCGCTAAAGGATACATTGAGTACGGCAAGCATTGCTGATGAAATGAATATGGTGAGTTTGCAAAGAGCAATACGCACGATTGACGGAGAACTTATTGAGCCAAGAGATTTTTATATTAAGGGTAATTGTGAACTTTACTCCTCTTTAGCTTCAAGTGCAATTCTTCTCTTGCTTGGGGTTACACCCGAAAACGGTTTTGAGTTTTAAGATAAAAAATTCCAAAATAGATAAAATTTACATTTAATATTAAGCTTATAACGACATAATATAATAGTGCAAACGCAAAACAACAAAATCAAAAATCAAAACATCAAAAAAATTTAAAAACAAAGGAGAAATAATTATGTCAAGCAACAACAATCAACTCAATGTACCACAGGCAAAGGAAGCTATGGAACGTTTTAAGATGGAATGTGCAAGCGAAGTAGGCGTAAATCTCAAGCAGGGTTATAACGGCGACATCTCTGCAAGAGAAGCAGGTTCAGTAGGCGGTCAGATGGTTAAGAAGATGATTGAAGCTTACGAGAACGGTATGAAATAAGCAGTGCATTAAAGCACCTTATGATTTAAACTTCTAAACAAATTTGAAATAAACTAAAAAGCGTGGCGAAGAATACTTCGTCACGCTTTTGTTTATATAAAACATAAGTTATATAAAATGAAAAGTTTCTTTCAAACCTTTTCAAAGTTATTATGAATTAACAGCTATTATTGAACTCACTTATAAAGATATTGCTGAGCTTATTGGAACATATCCTTATCAGGCTTATTTTTTACTTTTTTATAGCTGGTTAGCTTATCGTTACTATCACAGACCGCAAGAAATACATCAGAAATTCGGTTTATATTTTGCTCTTTAAGCTTTTTGTTTAGCCAAGTAATATCTTTACCGGAAAATTTCAGATTGCCTGTCAGGACTTTGCCGTCAATTATAAGAGTTATAAGAGGTTCGTCTTTATCAGGGAAAAGGGCTATATCTTTAGGGATTAACGGGCGTGACTCGGATTTTGGAAGGACAGAAAGTTTTCCGTTTTCTTCGAGAAAAGCCGCTTCTAATTCGCTTATATTAAAATATCCGTTAATTCTTAGCTGTGAAAGAAATTCGTTCATATCTATACGGGCTTTTTTGAAATTTTTATAGAAAAGCTTATTGTTTTTATATAATACAAGGGTTTTACCATTTAAAAATCTTCTGAGCTTTATATTCTTGTTGGCAAGAATCGAAATTAAAACAGTTACTACTCCATAGATTATCATTGCAAGAAGTGGCTTGAGAAAATCGTCCTCAAGAGAGGTTGCCATTTCTGCGGCAATAGAGCCAATAGTTATTCCGTTAATATAATCAAACATATTAAGCTCTGACATCTGACGGTTTCCAATGAGTTTTGTAAGCAAAAAAAGCACTATAATAGAACCTATTGAGGTTAGTGCAACATTAAGTAAATCCACAAATATTCCTCTTTTCTTATAATAATACTGGAATTATTTTAACCATATTATCCCGAAAAATTCATTTTTATTCAGACGACCAAAGCTGAGTGCAGTTTAGATACCATTAAATGCATTTTACCTGAATTTGGTTTACGCAACGATTTTTATGTGATATAGTTTATTTGTAAGGAGGTTATGAGATGAAGCTTATTATAGAGCAGGATGGAAATTTTAAAGAAACAGAAATAATTATTCGCTGTTCTGAAATAAATTCCGAACTGCAAAAGATTATAGATGCGATTAAAATATGCTCCTTTACCATAACCGCCTATAAGGACGGATATTTGCAAAAAATCAACCATGAAGATGTCTGCTACATAGAAAGTGTAGATGAGAAAACATTTATATATTGTGAAAACGATGTTTATGAAAGTAAGATGAAACTTTTTGAATTTGAAGAGGCTCTTATAAATTCAAGCTTTGTGCGTATAAGTAAATCGTGTATTTTAAATATAGATTTTATTGAGAAAGTAAAGCCAATGCTGAATGGAAAGTATGAGGTACTTCTCTTAAACGGAGAAAAGCTGATAATTAACAGACACTATGTACCTATTTTCAAGAAAAAATTTGGTCTTTAAGGAGGTTGTCTAATGGCAAGATTAAAATATTATATGAATATATTTTTTTCATCATATACAATAGCTTCGCTTATAGTTGCTTTTATAAACACTTTAAATTATTCCACAAGCTTTGGTGTGGAATGGATATTCCAAATGGCTTTGCTTTGCTTTATAATTACGATTCTTATGTTTATAACGGATATAGTTTCTGAAAAGTTTTTTGGAAATATTCCTGTTTTTGTTTTTATTTTAATTGGTTTAATTGAGGTTTCAGCCTGTGTATTACTTATGGGTGGTTTATGGTTTGAATGGTTTACGCTGAATGTTAATTGGATATCAGAGGTTATTGTAATAGATACGGTGGTATATTTTTCGGTATTTGTAATTATGTTTTTTCAAGAGAAAAAATCTGCAGAAAGCATAAACAAAATTATTAAAAATGGGAGGAATAAAAATGGAAAAGATAATTGAAGTTAAAAATCTGAAAAAATCATATGGCGATGTTCAGGCTGTTAAATCACTCAGCTTTTATGTAGAAAGCGGAAAACTATTTGCGTTCTTAGGTCCTAACGGTGCAGGTAAATCTACTACTATTGATATGATTACCACATTTTTAAAGCCGGACAGCGGAGAGGTTACTGTTTGTGGCAGAAAATTAGGATACGAGGACGATAAAATTCGCAGCCAGATAGGTGCAGTGTTTCAAGACGGGGTACTTGACCCTTTGCTTACCATAAAAGAAAATATTATGATTCGTGGCGGATTTTACGGACTCAGCGGAGATAAACTCCGTGAAAATGTTGAGAAGGCTATGGCTGTTTCAGGTGTTACTGAAATTCAGAACAGAAGATATGGTAAGCTTTCAGGCGGTCAACGCAGAAGGGCAGACATTGCAAGAGCCTTAGTCAATACGCCTAAGGTACTTTTCCTCGATGAGCCGACAACAGGTCTTGACCCTCAAACAAGAAAATCTGTATGGGAAACTATTCGTAAACTTCAGCAGGAAACAAAGATGACGGTTTTCCTTACAACGCATTATATGGAGGAAGCGGCTGAGGCAGATTATGTTGTTGTTATTGACGGAGGAGAAATCTCTGCGAAAGGCACTCCGGCAGAGCTTAAAGAAAAGTATGCCGGAGATATTATGATAATTTCGCCAAAGAGAAATAGCACTGGTGTTAAAGAATATCTGCAAAAGAATAAAATTGATTTTGCCGAGGTTGGCGCAGATATAAAAATCAATATTAAAAGCACTATGGACGCTTTGCCGATTCTTGACGCTTGCAGAGATTACATAGAAGGTTTTGAAGTGTTAAATGGAACTATGGACGATGCCTTTATTGCAATAACAGGAAAGGAGATAAGAGAATGATTTTATTTGCTAAAAGAAATTTAAAACTTTTTTTCAGAGATAAGAGTTCGGTGTTCTTTTCTTTGCTTGCAGTTTTAATTGTTATAGGTTTATATGCGTTTTTTCTTGGTGACCAACTTGTAAGCAGCTTTGACGATGTTGATGGTGTAAAGGTTGAAGGTGCAAAATTCCTTATGGATAGCTGGCTTATTGCAGGAATTCTTGCAGTAACCTCAATTTCTACAACCTTAGGTGCATTCGGCGTTATTGTTGATGACAAGGTTAAGAAAATAGATAAGGATTTTCGTTGCGCACCGATTTCAAGAAGTTCTATTGCGGGAGGATATATCATAAGTGCATTTGTTATTGGTATAATTATGAGTGTTATTGCCTTTGCAGTCGGGGAGCTTTACATAGTTGTAAGCGGTGGAGAGATTTTACCTTTCGATTCGATTCTAAAGGTCCTTGGAATGATTCTTCTTACTGTTCTTGCCGGCTCTTCAATGATGTTCTTTGTGGTATCGTTCTTTAGCAGTACAAATGCGTTTGCAACTGCAAGTACAGTTATCGGAACACTGATTGGTTTTATTACCGGAATATATCTTCCTGTTGGTTCTATGCCTGATAGTGTTGCTATGGTTGTTAAGATTTTCCCTATATCTCACGCAGCGTCTATTTTCAGAAAGATATTTATGGAAGTTCCATTTGAAAAATCTTTTGACGGTGTGCCTGCTATGATTTCAGATGTTGCAATACCGTCAATAAGAGAAGAACTTGGCGTTGATTTTACAATAGGCTCTTGGGAGGTTTCCACTCTCGACAGCATACTGATTTTAATTGCAACATCAATTCTTTTCTATATCCTTGGAATAGCTGTTATTTCGAGAAAAAAGAGATAAGATAGCGTATTAGCTAATAAACTTCCCTAAGACACTTAAAAGTTTTGCTCAAGCTTTTTCAAAAGCTTGCAGTTTCCAAAGGCAGAGCCTTTGGTCGCTCTCCGCAGAGAGCGAAACACCTTTGGGCGAAGCCCAACATTCTTTACTTCTAAAGCGGTGGACTTTGTCCACCGCTTAATTTTTTCTTGTTAGTAACATTAGATATAAAGGGCGGACGAAGTCCGCCCTTAGAGAGAAAGAGATGTTAAGGGCTTTGCCCTTAAAACCCACGAGGGACTCCGTCCCTCGACCCTGCAAGCCTTTAAAAAGGCTTGAGCGAAACTTTTATCTGTCTTAGGGTAAGTTTGTTAATTAATCGGTAGTTCATTGATAATTTCGTTATCCGCAGCAACAAGTTTCCCTTAATCAATTACGAGCGAGACTTGTCGAGCGATTCCGCGTCTTGACGGCGGAGGCACTCCGCCTTGAG
>NZ_JBKXNW010000004.1:0-96992 GCF_047012705.1 Pseudoruminococcus sp.
AGTTTTGCTCAAGCTTTTTCAAAAGCTTGCAGTTTCCAAAGGCGGAGCCTTTGGTCGCTCTCCGCAGAGAGCGAAACTCTTTATGCTCCACAAAGCGCAGGAGGGTAGAAAAACATTCCTTTGGAATGTTTTTCGTAGGGAACCCTCGCAGGGGGTTCCCTATTGGACTAATGTTGTTAATACAAAAAAATTAAGAGGTGGACTTTGTCCACCTCTTTGGGAGTAAAGAATGTTAAGGGCGTTGCCCTTAAAACCCACGAGGGACTCCGTCCATCGACCCTGCGAGCCTTTTCAAAGGCTCGCAGCGAAACTTTTAATTTTTTAGGATAGTTAGTTTGCTAATCGGTAGTTTCATCGGTCGCAGCAATTGGTTTTCCTTGTCAGTGTCGAGCGAGGCTTGCCGAGCGATTCCGCGTTTTGGGAGCGGCGGCTCGCCGCCTCGAGCGAAACTTTTAATTTTCTTAGGATAGTTAGTTTGCTAAGTGGTAATTTTGTTAGTTACGGTTCACCGCTGAGTTTATGTTGATTAAGTTTTGTTATGTTATGAAAGGGTGTTGATGATGAAAAAATTAGAATTTCCTAATACTCCGTCACCTTGCTATATTGTTGATGAGGGTGCATTGATTAAAAATCTCAAAATACTTGAATCAGTTCGCAAGCGTACAAGCTGTAAGATTCTGCTTGCACAAAAGGCTTTTTCTATGTATAAATTATATCCGCTTATTTCTAAATATCTTGACGGTACAACTGCAAGTGGTATCTATGAGGCAAGGCTTGGCTTTGAGGAAATGGGCAAGGAAGTACATGTTTTCGCACCGGCTTTTTCAGATAGTGATTTTAACGAACTTCTGAAATATTGCAATCATATTGTGCTGAATTCATTCTCTCAGTGGAAGCATTTTAAAGCTATTGCAAAGCAACACCCTGAAATAGAATTTGGCCTGCGTGTTAATCCTGAATATTCTGAAATTGAAACGGAAATTTATAATCCTTGTGCAAAAAATTCCCGTATGGGCATAACTCTTGCAAACTTCGATGAAAGTGAGCTTGACGGCATTTCCGGGTTACATTTCCATACTATGTGCGAGCAAAATTCAGATGCTCTTAATCGCACAATTCCACATTTTGAGGAAAAATTCGGAAAGTATCTCAAGCAAATGAAATGGGTAAATTTTGGTGGCGGACATCACATAACTCGTCCCGATTACGATATAGAAACCCTTATAAAGTGTATTGATTATATACAGAATAAATATGATGTTACTGTATATCTTGAGCCTGGCGAGGCTGTGGCACTCAACGCAGGATATTTACTTACAACGGTGCTTGATATTGTTAATAACGGAATGGATATTGCGATTATAGACGCATCTGCAGCTTGCCATATGCCTGATGTTCTTGAGATGCCATACCGCCCTGAAATAATTGGAGCAGGAAAGGCAGGAGAGAAAAAATATACTTATCGTCTTGCCGCACCTACCTGTCTTGCGGGAGATATTGTAAGTGATTATTCCTTTGATGAGCCGTTGAAAATAGGCGATAGACTTCTTTTTTGCGATATGGCTATCTATACTATGGTTAAGAATAACACCTTTAACGGTATGCCGCTTCCTTCTATTGCGATTTCTCACGAAAATGGTGATTTTGAACTGTGGAAAAAGTTTGGATATGAAGATTTTAAGCAAAGGCTTTAATCGCTGTTAGGGGATAATGAAATTATGTTGGAAAGCTTTTTGACGGTAGGGCTTCAGGTTCTGACCTTGTTTATATTGATTGCGGTAGGTTTTTTCTGTGGAAAAGGAAAAATGCTCGATGAACATTCAGTAAAGAAAATTACTGATATTTTGCTTTACATAATAGCACCTTGCGTTATTGTTCGTTCATTTATACGAGAATTTGACCCGGATATGATGATTGGAATTTTGATTGTTGCGGTATCTGCCATTGCTGTACACGCATTTTCGATAGCTGTTGCAACGCTTGTTTTCAGAAGTAAAGACGAGGGTAGAAAAAGGGTTTTGAGATTTGGAACAATTTTTTCTAATTGTTCGTTTATGTCAATTCCGCTTCAACAACAGATTATAGGAAATGACGGCGTACTTTATGGCGCTACCTTTGTTGCAATGTTTAATCTCATAGCTTGGAGTTATGGTGTAACGCTTATGCAAGGTAGGGGAAAGGGAATTTCCGTAAAGAAAATCATTATTAATCCAAGTATTATATGTGTTTTTGTTGGAATGATAATTTTCCTATGGTCTATACCAGTTCACGACATTATATATAAACCGCTTAGCTATCTTGCTGACTTGAATACTCCGTTACCTATGCTTGTAATAGGTTATTATCTCTCAAAGGGTAGCCTGAAATCTGCTTTTACTGACAAAATGGCTTATGTTTCTGTTTTTCTGCGTATTATAGCTATTCCTGCGGTTGCGATGACAGTTTTATATCTTTGCGGTGTAAGAGGAGATATGCTTACAAGTCTTGTTATTTCAGTTTCAGCACCGACCGCTTCGATAACAACAATGTTTTCTGCGAAATTTGATTGTGATACAGAACTTTCTGTAAAGCTTGTAACTCTCTCAACCTTACTTTCTATGATAACAATGCCGATTTTCGTATCAATAGCACAATTAAAGTAGCTACCGATTAGCTGATAAATTTCTTTAAAATTATTATAAGTTAATAATTGTTATCAAACCCATATTGTAAATAAACCGACCACCATTTGTTAGATTTTATGTCTAATAAATGGTGGTCGGTTTTCTGATTATATAACTAATAGAAATTTTTTATTATTCTGCGCTAAGCAGAACTACTGCGTGTGCGGCTATTCCTTCTTCTCTGCCTGTGAAACCAAGCTTTTCTTCAGTTGTAGCTTTTACACTTACTTCATCAATATTAAGTTTCATAGCTTTTGCAAGCTTACCTCTCATTTCATCTATGTAAGGTCTAAGTTTTGGTGCTTGTGCAAGAATAGTAGAATCCACATTTGAAATTTCATAACCTTTGTTTCGTATAAGCTCGCAAACCTTTTCAAGTAAAATTAAGCTGTCTGCACCCTTATATTTGTCATCATTATCCGGAAAATGCTTTCCTATATCTCCGAGAGCAGCTGCACCAAGCAGTGCGTCACATATTGCGTGAGCAAGAACATCAGCATCAGAATGACCTAAAAGGCCCTTTGAATGTGGAATTTCAACGCCGCCAATAATAAGTTTTCTGCCCTCAGCGAGTTTATGTACATCATAACCATGACCTACTCTGAATCTCATAAAATATACCTTTCTTTAATCACATAGCTGCGGCATAATTTTTAAAGGTACTGCACATAATAGCCTGACCTTTTTCATTAAGATGTATGCCGTCAACACACAGATAGCTTTTATAATCACGAATTTTAAGGAAAGGCTCTCTTATATCTATAAGCGGAAGATTATATTCATAAGCGAGCTTTTCTATTGCGTGTGAATAGATTTCCTGCTGACGATAGATTATAGTCTTATCTTTAAGCCAGTATAAGACCTTATCACCATCTACTCCGTCCATATGGCTTATCCAGTCAAAATACATATCAGAGCTTATCGGAGGAAGATTAGACAGAATAGGCTTTATATTATGCTTGGTAAGTTCATCAACCATATTTTTCATAGAATCCACAAATTCAGGAAGTGGTGTGTTAGGCTGATGTTCTATCTCAGGATTTGCAGAAACCTCCGCCCAGTTAAAATCGCAGTCATTTCCGCCAAATTCCAAAAGCACTGCGTCTGCTGAAAATCCTTTTTGTAAGGATTTTTCAAGATTAGCTTCTGCTTTTGGAGCGGTACAACCAAAGCGGGAATTATTTTTAATATCTACTGTACTAAAAACTCTTGAGAAAAGATTTACCGCACATTTTTTAGTTGCACGATATTTTCCGGTAACCTCATCGAAGATAACGCCTTTAAGTAAAGAATCGCCCCAAATACCTATTTTTTGCACTACATTTTTCATAAAATCACCCTCACTTAACAAACTCAGAAAATATTTGAGAGTTTTTAACCTATAAAATGCTTATGCTTGATTATACTACCTAAAAATCCCAAAATAATTACCTAAAAGAAAAATAGTTCAATAAATAACAATATAATATTTTAAATTCATAAACTTTCGATATTTCTCTGTAAATAATAACACAATAATATACTTACCAAGGATATGTTTCTCCACCTTTTATATTTAATTCCTTATAATAAAGAAGTTCCTCAACAGTTACAAGCTGATAGCCTTCCGCTATTAACTTAGGGACTATTTCCTTCATAGCCTCTGCTGTTGAACTATGTATATCATGCATAAGAACAATACTTCCATCAGAAACTTGATTCATAACAGCTTTAGTTGTTTTATCCTTATCCAAATTCGCCCAATCTTCTGTATCAACACTCCAGAAAATCAATGGCGTTTTGTTAAGAATCTGTTGAACCTTTTCACTATATGCACCATAAGGAGGTCTGAGTGCTGTCGTCGGACTTCCTGTTGCATTTTTAACTATCTTATCGACATAATCAGCTTCTTCTTTTATTTCATCATCTGTAAGTTCTGTGAGATTAGAGTGGTCTTTGGTATGATTACCAATCTGACAGCCGGCGTCTGAAATCTTTTTAAGAACATCAGTATTTGCTTCCGCATTATAGCCTACAACGAAAAATGTTGCCCTTGAATTATACTTTTTCAGAACATCAAGAATAATTTCTGTATTTTCAGCATGAGGACCGTCATCAAAAGTTAGTGCAACCATAGGCTTATTAGGGTCTAAGTTATCACGAATAGTAGATGCTTTTTTGATAGTATTTTTCGCATTTTCAAGAGAAATTTCTAAATATCCATCAAGCTCAGAAAGAGCTATCGGAATTTCATATATTGTGCTTCCCGAACCGAATAGTTCTTTCTGATTCATATAAAGAGTACACTTATTATCATTTATCGAGTATTCTCCGAAATGAATTTTATCAGCGGTTGTAGCAGATAAAAATGTTTCATCTGATGTTTTTTTCTTTGTATCAATGTTATTATTAAAATAAGTTCTTACATATTCAGAAGCAAAATTATAAAAACTATTTTTAAATACCTGCTCATCGTCAAGAAGCTTATTAGAATCAAGTTCAAACATCATTGTAGAAACATAATCTGAAATCAGTTTTTTATTATCATCATACTCCTTAGCTGTAAATACAAGTGAAAGATATTTGTCATCTGCCGTTTCTGTAATATAATCAATCGCAGTAAATCTTGCTGAAGATGCCTCAGCACATTTTGAAAGATACGATACCCTATCATTTATTTCTTTATCAATGTTGTCAATTTTTGTTGCGGGATAATTTATAAGATAATCTTCTGTGCTAACATATTTTGATTCATATTTTTCACCGTTATATGACATATGTTCAATCTTAGATTTATCTAAAAATGTAGATTTTATATTTGAATCATAAAGACCTCCGTTAAAAATTGACATACCTCCCATTATAAAAAATGCCGCCACACAGGCAGCAAGAACAAATAATATAGAAACTAAAGCAATAATCCATATATGATTTTTCTTTTTTCTGCTTCTGTTGTTAGCCGTATATGTATTCCTTACTCCTAAATAAGAATACTGTCTATTATTTCCGTAGTTATAATGATAACGCTTGTTATTTTTCATATATAAGCAACCTCCCTTTTAGTTGTCTTATAAGATTCATTCTATCAAATTAAATATATTTGTCAACATAACTTTCAGAATATTGACGGGTTTTATAGAAATATGTCTGAATTTTTTAAAAGAATTACTTCAAAAGCTTTTATTTATTGTGTTACTTTTTGCTAAAATAATATAAGTGATATTAATTTTTTACAAATTTTAAAAAAATCTATAATATACTTGAAGAATTATATTATAAAATGTTATAATCAATCCATAATTAAAAATAATAAATTAAAAATTATTAGATTGGAATGATTTAGATGTATAACAAAGCAGTCGCTATTATAAATGAAGTTCGCAAAGCAGTTGTAGGAAAAGATGATATTATTGCAAAAATTCTTATGGCTATTCTTGCACAAGGACATATACTCCTTGAAGATTGTCCGGGTGTTGGCAAAACCACTATGGTTTTAGCATTTTCAAAAGCGCTCGATTTATCATATAAGCGTTTACAGTTTACGCCTGAGATTCTTCCGGGAGATGTTGTCGGATATACTATTATAAATAGAGAAACAGGAGGAACAGAATATAAACCCGGTGCGGCATTATGCAATCTTTTTCTTGCTGATGAAATCAACCGTACAAGCTCAAAAACGCAGAGTGCCTTGCTTGAAGCGATGGAGGAGGGTAGTATTACCGTTGATGGAGTAACGCATATTATTCCGAGACCCTATACGGTTATTGCAACTCAGAATCCTATCGGTTCAACAGGAACACAGCTTTTGCCGGAATCTCAGATGGATAGATTTATTATAAAGCTTTCTATCGGTTATCCAAGCGTCAATGACGAAGTTCGTATTCTTAAGCAAAAACAAGGAAACAATCCACTTGATAATGTTGAGAAAGTTGCTGATAAAAACGATATTATAGAAATGCAGAAGTCTGTTGAAAATATTTATATTTCAGATGAAGTATACGAATATATTGCAAGGCTTGCTGCGGCTACAAGAAACAGCCAGATGATAAAGATGGGAGCAAGTCCAAGAGCTTCAATAGCTCTTGCAAGAATGAGCAGAGCAGCAGCATGGGTTTCACGCAGAGAATATGTTGTTCCGGAAGATGTTCAAAATGTATTCTTTGATGTTTTTGAGCATAGAATTTTGATAAATTCTCGTGCAGGTGTAAGTGGTATATCTGCACATACAGCACTTGAAGATGTAATAAAGAGGGTTCCAGCCCCAAGACTTTCATAAAGGTGGCTCACTATGCTCTTTAATAGAATTATGTATTTTTTACTGTTTTTTGCCGCAATAATATTTTTAATATTTTTTGATGGCTATCTTGCAGTATTCTTTTTGTTATTAGTTTTATGTATGCCTGTTATATCATTTATAATTATGTTCTTTTTAAGAAAGCAGATAGTTTTAAATCTTTCATCAAATAAGCAGGCATATCTCAAAGACGAGAAGGCTGTCATTCGCCTTACAAGCTATACTAAGCATCAATTTCTTTCAGGAAAAATTGCAATAAGATTTAAAACAACTAATACTTTTACAGGTGAAGAAAGTAAAGATTACATTTATATTTCACCTACATATTATCCACAAAGTATAGATATGCTTTTCAGCTCTAAAAGCTGTGGTTCTCTTTTATGTGAGATAGATGAGATTAAGATATATGATTTTTTAATGTTGTTTTCTATAAAGAAAAAGTCAGATATTAATTCAATTTTCTGTCGTGTAGCGATATTGCCGGATGCTCGTGTTAATACAATAGAGAATGAATTTCAAAGCGGAATAGAGGACGAAAGCCTGGAGTATTCAAAGCGTGTTTCAGGCGATGACCCATCAGAAATTTTTGATATAAGAGAATATCGTGAAGGTGACAGAATAAGAAGAATACACAGATGGCTTTCCGAAAAGCACGATACTATTATTATAAAAGATTTTGGAGAACCGATAGTAAGTAAGGTCTTAATTCTTGTGGATTTTTCAGATAGCATAAGACTTTCTGAAACAACACTTGAAGTTTTATATGGAGTGCTTCAAAATTTAAAAGATAACGAGATAAAGCCTGTTGTTAAATGGTTTAATTCTAATAATAAAAATATAAATGAATATTCTGAAAATGATTTCGACATTCAAAGCTTTTTTACAGTTATGCTCGAAAGTTCAGGTTGTTGTTCCGGTCTTATATATAATTATAATATTTCAGAGGATTTCGGCAAATATTCTTCAGTTATATATATGGGTTCTAAAATCAGTAAAGATTCAATAGCAGCTTTATATGAACTTTCAAATTCTGTTTCAACAACTGTTTATGAGATATGCGATATGCAAAATCAGCCTCTAAAGGAGCTTAGAAGTCTTCCGGTGAAATCATATGTTTTTAATGCATAGCATAAAGGTGAGTTTTTATAAATTATGAAAAATACAACTTTAAAAAAGAAACAAAATCCAATAGTTTTAGAAGAATTAAAACTTTCAGCCTCTGAACCTAATTTATTTCAAACAGCAATATTTTATTTGTTGTTTCTTATGTTGGGTGTAGGCTCGTCACTTGGCTGTCTTTATTCATCATTTTCAATTCCTATATCAGTGCCAGTAATTGTTTTCTTTTTCATTATTTTTTCTGCAGCGTTTACAGCAATCTATCTTATGAAACGAAAAAATATATGGTTTGTTATAGGCGGAGCAGTCTTTGGAGTGTTATTTTATCTTATATTTCAGAAAGCAATATATCGAGGCTTTCTTATAGGCATAAAATTTGTTTTAGAGCAATTTCGAGAGAAAGGTTCAGGTGTATCATTTCCGATAGGTTGGAATGATATAATAAAAGGTTCAAATTATACATTTGATTCTACAATTTTTCTGCTATTTTTAATGTATATATTTATCTTTCTTGAATCTTGGGCAATAATTAAAAGAAGAAATCTATTTCTTGCAGCATTCGTAACCTTGCCATTTATAATTACTCCTGTATTAGTACCGCTCACACCTTCGTATATTGCAATAGTGCTTTTATTTGCTTTTTATGGAATGTCGCTCTTTCTTTCACCTACTATTAGTGGAATTAAAATTTTCAAGCGAGGATTTCGTGGTTATCATATTTCATCGCCTGCCGCTGCACAACCTATTGCATTTGTGGCATTACCGATACTTCTATCATTAATGCTTATTATTTCATTAGCTTTTCCGCAATCAGCATTTCACCGTTCAGAATTTCTCAACGCTGTCAGGTCAAGTTTAGTAAACGGCTTTGATAGCACGGAAATTTCACGCTATCTTAATTCAAAGTTTGGTGGGGATACAAGCTCTATTAACTTTAGTGATGTTGGAGATATAAGCTTTAAAAATAAACCTGTTTTAAGACTTACACTTACCAATGGTGCAGAATTGAGGAAAGAAGATATACCTCACGATGAATATATAAAGAGCTATGTCGGAAGCGTTTATAGTGAAAGTGGCTGGGGATTGCTTCCAAAAAACAAGTCAGCAGAAGTTAAAAATATTATTGGCGATAACAGTACACAGCAAATTTTTAATAATGTAAATAGAATATTTGGACTTTCAGGAAATTCAACTACATTTTCTGTTATAGCAGAATGGTGTAACGGAGGAAATCCAAGACTGATTTATACTCCATATAATCTAGTTGATATAGAACCAAAAGATGAAATTTCATATATTGATGACGGTTATATAACAGCAAAAAATGAGGAACGAGGTATTGATAAATATTCTTATAGTGCATATTCATCAACAAGCTTTATGAATTTTTCTCTTGATGATTTAGTTCAAATGATGTATAAGCTTAATAGCTATCATTCATTAGATGATTATTTAGACAGAATGGCTGCATTAAATGATTATTTAGACAAAATAACTGTTGAAGATGGAACACTAAAAGTAGATAGCGAAACTGGTGAAATTACCTTCATAGATGAAAATGGAAATGTATATCCGGCAAACGAAAAAATCAATCTTGACGAATACAATTCAAGAAATAAATATATAGACTCAGATGCAGATACACGAACTCTTGTTTCTGAATTATATAATTCTGGTAGTATAGATAGGAATGATTTTAATTATCTTAATATGTTGATAGATTACGACAAGTTTGTTAACGAAAATTACACACAGCTTCCTGAAAATACAAAAAGTTTTCTTCAAAAATTTATAAAAGATAAAAACATCAATACAAGCTCTATGGATAATACAATAATTGATGTTATGAATCTTTTAGTAGGTTCAGATGAATATAAGTATACCCTTTCACCAGGAAAAACTCCTGATGGAGAAGATTTCGTTGAATATTTCTTAACAAAAAATAAAAAAGGTTATTGTAGGCATTTTGCGTCATCAGCAGTTCTATTACTTCGTGCGGCAGGAATACCGGCAAGATATGCAGAAGGATTTAAGTTCGACACATCAAAGCTTTCAAGTATAGGTTCTATTGAAATGCTTGATTCGGACGCACATGCTTGGGTAGAAGTTTACTATTCAGGTACAGGCTGGAAAGCTTTAGAGTTTACTCCGTCTAGTGCATTCAATAATAATGAGAGCAGTATAGAAAGTAGTACGGAAAGCAGTGTGGAAAGTAGTTCTGAAAGTAGCGATTTTGCAGAAAGCAGTTCAGAAAGCCCTGCAGAAAGCCTTGCGGAAAGTAGCAATGAAAGTAATGCAGAATATTCATCTTCACAAACTCCTACAGAAACTAAAAATAACTCAAATTCCACCTCGGTTATATTGTATATACTGTTTATTCCGATGTGTGTTGTGATAGTATTTGCTACGCTTTGGATAAATAGATTTATACGAATTAAAAAGAGAAAATCAAGGTTTAGCAATAAAGATAAGAATAAGGCTTTGCTTGAGATTTATTCATATATAGTTAAGCTATTGCTATATAAGATAAATATTGATGAGGATATTTCAACGTATGATAATATCAAAAAGCTCATCGAGAAAGAAGAAATCTCACCGGAAAAGAAAAAATGGTATGAGATTTTCTGTAATGATGTTTATCCGATAGCGGAAAGGGCTAAATTTAGCGGAAAGGCTATAACTTCTGAAGAACTTTCACTTGTTCTCAGATATTCTCAAGAAATTTATAATTCAACTATAAATAGCTTGAATTATTTTCAACGCTTCATTGCAAAGTATCTTGATGTACTTTGATTTTTAAAAATCTGCAATTTTTTTACAAATATCGAAATTTATGCTTGACATTTCATTTCAGTTGTGCTATTATAAATGAGCGGTTCAGCAAGGACCGTAAGTGCGCCAGTAGCTCAGCTGGATAGAGTGTTTGGCTACGAACCAAAAGGTCGGGGGTTCGAGTCCCTCCTGGCGCGCCAAGTTCAAAAAGTCCGTTACTTCGGTAACGGGCTTTTTTCTGCGATTTAAAAAAACATAATAACTTTATGTTTTTATATGATAATTTTATAGAAGGTCTGATTGTATGAAAGAAGTTAAAGAAGCAAAAATGAGCAAGAAAGAATTAACAAGAAGATATTTACTTTTTGTGATAAGTCTGTTTATATCAGCTTTAGGTGTAGCAATTACTAAAAAAGGTGAATTGGGTGTATCCCCTATATCATCAGTCGCAAATGCTCTTAGTATGCAGTTTAGTTTTTTGACCTTAGGTAATTGGCTTATTATCTGGAATTGCGTTTTGATTCTTGGACAAATTCTACTTATGAAAAGAAAGTTTCAGCTTATTCAACTTTTGCAGATTCCACTTTCGTTGTTATTTGGTTATTTCACAGATTTTGGAATGTGGCTTATGTCACTTTTTGAGATAGATGGCTATATAATACGCATAATCTTTGTAATTATTGGAACTCTTGTTTTGGGTTTTGGCATTTCTTTATCAGTTATAGCAAATGTAGTTATGAACTCTGGTGAAGCTTTTGTAAAGGCTCTTGCAGATTCCTTACATAAGAATTTCGGAAATCTTAAAGTGTTTTTTGATGTTTCATGTGTAGTTACAGCAGTAATTCTTTCTTTGGTATTTTTTAATATGAAAATTGAGGGAACGCGAGAAGGAACGATAGTAGCTGCACTTTTAACAGGTATTGTAGTTAAATTTTATTTGAAGTTTTTAAATAAACCCTTAGATAAGCTTCTTACAAGATAAATGAAAAAAGCATCGCTAAAAGAAGCCTTCACTTAGGGATTGTAAGAAAAAACAGTTTTTGAGTGACGTCTTCAAGCGGTGGCAAAAGAAATAACGACCATACAAGAGTAGAAATGCTCCTGTGTGGTCGTTTTCTTATACTCAAGTACCAAAATGGTATGTGAGATATCAATACCCTCTAATCGCACTAACTATAGAGTCGGTATTCCATTTAACAATTCTATCTGCCGCAGTTTTAACAACAGTCGATGTTCTTTCAGAACCCCATGGTTCGATTGCTATTATTTTTTTATTCATGTTCTTTGCAAGTTCTATTTCAATGTTTATCCATTTACTGTAAGTTGAATAGACACCTGCCATGATTAAGACGCAACTGGCAGGTTGCATTTGTTTTCTAATAGCTTCTTTGAGTTGATATGTATATGGGGCATTGTGAATTGGATCATTCTTTGGAACAGAATAGTCACGATAATCAAAATATGGCTTAGCTCTAAGCATATCCGTTAATTTATCGTATGCATCTCCATATGCCCATGAGTGGCTGATAAATAAATTGTAAGTCATGGTGTTCCTCCTTGTGTATAACATTTGATAGCAACAATAGCAGCAATTGCAATCACATATAAAACAATAAACATTATTGGTAGTGTATTTTCTAATTTAGTACTATCTCTGTATTTTTTATTGCTTTTTAATTTTTTCCATTCATCATTGAATGGTTTAACGGGTAACTTTTTTTCAATGTCGTTAATAACATTAAACTTCTCCGTGTTGAGCAACTTATAGTTTCGAATGAATAATATCCATATAATACAAACAACTATTCCTGCAGCAAGAATAAATAATGATTTTAGATCCCAAGTGATTGAGACAGCTGCGATAATAGCTAAATTTAATGTTACAAAAATATTATTCATTGTATCTCTTCGTTGACTAACTGAATTAGCCATTTCAACACACGTTTGCCATTGTGCTAATATAATTTCTGTTTTATCATCTGTGTTTTTCAATAACAGCCCTCCTTAAGTTCTTTCTTTGAATTTTTATTGTTATTCATTTCGAAATTCAATAAGCATTTTCTGTAATATCTGAGAATTCAAATATTCTTCCTTAATTACATCCATATTGTAACTCTCGATTTTTTCGAAATATGGCATCCATATGTTGTCAGTATAGCTTTGTTTGTTTTTCCAATTAAGTTTGAGATATTCTTTGAAATTTTCTTTTTCACAATCAGTTTCAAACACAAGAATGCATTCCATAAACCTATCATGCGCAATCGTCTCATCGTCACCATCTGGATGATAGTAAAACTCATGGACAATATATTCAATAGAGTTTTTAATATAATACTTAAACGCAATATCCCAATGATGATATTGTGTTAATGATACACCGTCTGTTCTTGGTGAAGGCGTAAAATAGCGTCCTCCATCAAGAGATAGTCCTTCTAATGAAGCAAGCATTGTTTGGTGATAATATAAATTGATATCATACCATCTAGGACGAATATCGGTTTGATTAAATAAGTAATATTGATATCCATTTTTGCTATCATCCATTACTGTTTCTATTGTGAATTCAGGTGAAAATCTGTAATACATTTTTTCTTCATAACTACTCGGAGAAGAATCCCACAAATCAGGTCTTTTCAGATATATCATCATTCTTTCCAATGGTGGTGAAAGTAAGCCGAAACGTTTTTTCCACAGTATCTCAATATGTGATAAATCCGCAGATTTATTCTTTGGCGTATTAGAGTCCATTACTCGTGTATAGATGTTATTAGGCATGACAGATTGAAAGTTTTCAGTCAAGTAAAATGGCGTTGCATCACTGTTATGTATAACAATTACATCTATTTCAATTTTGCCAAAGCCAATACTTTCGACACTGACAATCGGTCTGACACCACCAGCAAAACGCTTTTCTCTCATAAAATCGACCAATTGTTGTGTATTTCTTCTGTTTGGATCATTTTTTACTGAGGAAAATGAATAATCATTTTCCTCATCAACACCAATAATAATATAAGCATCTCTATTAGATAGATTATTTGCCATGCAAATAATATCATGAAGTAAATCTGATTTTTTGTCTTGAGAATACCATTCTCGCTTAAAATCCCAATAGGAGCCTTCTTGTTTAAGTAAAATTAAATTTTTGATTTCACTTTTATTCACAAAAGACACCTCCTACTATATGTATATAACATTTATATTACTAATTACCCCGCTATTACATCATCGATAATCTGCTTAACTTTCTTATTGCTTAACTGTGTATGGAATGAAACAGTATATCCATCAATAGTGAGCTGCTTGAAGAAAGCTTCAGCACATTTTATCTTAGCGTCTTCAATTCCACGAAGTGTGGATTTATTTTCTACCAGTTTTGTTTCGACAACAATATTCAATTCCTTAGTTCCGTCCTTATGCTTTACAACATACATAAAGTCTGGACTATAGTTTTCACCAACTATCGTAGGGATTGCAACACTTGATTTTGGTATTTTTCCGTATACTACAACTTCGTCTATATCGGTCATAATATTTGCTTTTTCAAGAGGTGAATCAAACACAATCTTGTCATATAAATATTTATCAGAAGGTGTACCTTCAGCAAATTTAGTACCTACATTTCCCTGTTTGATAACATCTCTAGGCGAACCGTCTTTATAAGTTAAGGCTGTTTCAGTCACAGGTTGTGCAGAACGTTTATACTTAAATCGAGTTTGCATTTTTTCTATATGCCAATCAGTAAAAGCTGAAACAATATTAGCAACAGAATATTCATTGATGTATTCATCTGGAATATCTTTTTCCTTAGAAAACTCACACATAGCTTTGTGGAGTTCTCTAATAGGAATGCTTGTCTGTTGGCTGATTCTCTTTAAGAATTCATTGTAAGGGATAGGGCGTTTTATGGAATATGATACACCAGAATCCTCTCTTACAATCATAGCGTTTCCTTCTGTTGCAACCTGATCTCTATGGCTATACAAAGTGACATTACCGAAAATTCCGGACTTTCTCAAAATGTCATGAAGCGCCTGTGGTATTTCATCAGACAAGTCTACATCATAAAACAAATAATATTTGTGATTGATACGTTCCCATAACTCCTTTAGTTCAGAGTAAACTGCTTTTCTTACATGGATTTCTTCTTTCTTATTCTTGTTGACATCAGTAACCTTGTTACTGTCCACACCTGTAGCGAATTCAGGATAATCAGCAAAGAAAGTATCTCTCTTGTCTGCGATAATTTCACGATTCATATTAATATAACCCTTTGCTCCCAATTCAAAGAACAGAGCGTTAGGATCTACACCACGCTTTTCAGCTACAATTTTAAGAATGTCATCTGTAATCGTATGTGTCTCTGGCAATTCACCATTTATTTCATCAACAACTCTTTGAGCAAAATCTGCTTCTGTAAAATCCACAATATAGTTAAGTTTGAATTCTTCGTTAGAAATTCTATTACCATTTTCATCAACAGGCAGACGAAGTCCACGACCTACTTCTTGTAGTTTGCTATTATCACTTCCACTGGAACGCAATTTCGCAATTGTAAATACGTTAGGATTGTCCCAGCCTTCTTTAAGTGTCCATTTAGAGAACAAGAATCTTCTTGTATTGAATGAACCATCTTCTTTACGGAGGGAAATAAGTCCTTTCTTGTTGTGAAGAATATCAGCAACTTCATTTGCAATAGCTTCATCTGAATCACTGTTGTCCTGTGCGAAATATCCTGCGTGGCAAGCAGAGATATCAGCTTTACTTGCTTCAAGGTAATCTTTATATTCCTGTTCACTATCTGGAAGTGTTCGCAATAATTCTTCGATTTTTTCAAGTAGAAGTTTTTCAAACATCACTTTTAAATATGCTTCTTTTCCGTCATCAGAATCACGATAAGATGTAATGTCATCTATGAAAAATAATGCTAGAGTTTTAATTTTGAATTGTCTGCCAGAAAAATTCTGACGCTCTGTTTCAAAATGTCGCTGAATTGCTAATTTCAACATTTGCTCTTGGTAAGATGATGAATAGATGTCTGTATTAAATTCTTCACCTTGAAATTTCACTTGTCCGTTTACAAGTTCAATGTAATTTTTACCAATAGCACTTATTGTCAGTCCTTCAAAGGATGAATCAATAACAGATAACGAATCACCTGACGTAAGAGTATATGTTTTTGTTTCTTCTCCACGTTTCTTGAATTGGAATGTAGCAGAAGTTTTTGACGCAACGGACAACAACTTAACCTTTTCTTCCTTTTTCGATAAAGGTTCAAAATGTTCCTTTGCGATACCTTTAATCAAGTTTAGATTAAATGAATCACAAGCATTCAACTCATACACAAGGTTATTAAAATCCTTGAAAGTTACTTTGTTTCTTCCTTTACCAACAGTTGTATCAGGGAAGGTTGCTCCATAACGAATAATCATCTGTGGACATAATTCCTCAACAATAGCTTTATATGCCTTCTGGTCACGAGAAAATCTATGTGGTTCATCAATAATTACAACCGGCTTTGTTGCCTTTAATGCATCAAAGGGTCTGTAAAATCCCTCAACTAAATAATCGTAATCTGATCGTGTAAGCATATTACCATTTGTTAACAACTGCATATTAACAAGTAATACATAAATCTTGTTTGAATTCTGACATGAGCCAGTTACAAAATCACGGACAGCAGGAGGCATAGCTAAAAAGCCTTTTTTCTTTTTCTTCGGACTTTCTAATACACCTAATTCAATATCACAGTTATATCCACACGCATCAGAAAAATGATGCTTTACATAACTGTCATCAATAAACTGTGATGTGCCTGCTTTGATAGGAAGAGATGGTACAGCAATAATAAACTTGTTAAAGCCAAACTTTTTATGCATCTCATAGATGGTTTGAGTGTATACATAGGTTTTTCCTGTTCCTGTTTCCATCTTAATATCAAGATTAAGGTAATCTCCATCATCACGACAACCTCTATAGTCTGCACGGATATTCTTTTGAACTTCAATCAAGTTATGAATAAGACGCAGCTCTTTTCTATCAAATGTAGGATTCTCATAAGCGAGATGAGGCTTTATCATTGTAATTCCATCAAGGGCAGAAATTATGGCATCAACTGCTTTCTGTTGATGGTCTAATTCTTTTTCTAGTATCAGTTCCAAAACCTACACCTCCCTTAATATCTAATGTCCAGATTGATTTTTAAATTCTTTTCAGAGTCACGGAGAATCTTAACATTTGTTTTCAAGTTCTCCATTTCTACATAATTAAAGCTATAACCGAAGAGAACAATGTTCTGAGGGTTAAATGCACCGTCAGTATTGTATTTCTCAACAAGAGACTTAATGGATTCTTCGGTAAGTCCCGGATTGATAAGGTATAAGTGATTTTCACACCAATATGCTGTGTATCCTGCAAGGTCAACCATATCGCACTTATTTATAAATCCATAATTGTCATGCACCAACCAAGTTATAAGCACAGTTGCAGTACCGAATTCATCATATACAGTTGTATCAGTAATAATTCCGCTGTTGTCAAACTTCTCAATCTTATCCAGCGTAGTCTGACTAACCTCTGCTAAAGTATAATGCTTGAACCCAAGGTCTACTGTGGTGTCTGGATTTTCTTCTTTTATTTTCTTTGCTGCACGAATGATTCTTTCAATTCCAACATAATCAAGAGTATGTGGTCTGTTGGCAGAATCCAGAAAATCTAAAACCTTTTTTACTTTAGGTTTTTCAGTTTTTCCAGCAGTTTCATATTTATGATTAAGATTTTCTGGAAGTTGAACAGCAATGATTTTTCTTTTTCCGTTGTCCTCTGCATTTAAAGACATAATTGCTTCTGTTGATGTTGCCGAACCAGAAAAGAAGTCGATGAACAAAGAATCTTCAGAGCCACCTATTTGCATAACTTTTTTCACAAGATAAGTTGGTTTTGGAAAATCAAATGCATCTGCCATACCATACATGCCCAATTCTTTTGAGCCCTGTTCTGTAATAACCCCTGTTTCTTCCCATATATCATCATCTTCTTCAACCAAATCTCCAACGATATTATCTTCATACCATATTGTTTTAGCTTTATATGTGCCTTTACGATATTTCTCGTAAACTCCATATTCACCTGTATTTTTTAATTTGGCAACAACATCACTCTCCATCGAATCAGGATTGTTGTTATCTGCAAGTTTTTTCATCCCCCAACGCCAGCAGCTTTCTTCACCTTCGCTATTAAACGGAAGAATTTCAATTGAAAAATCAGGTGTTTTTTCTAATGAAATTGGACAGTATCCACACTCGTCAACAACATTAGGATTAGCATAAATAGGATAGAATAGATTAGGACGATTAAATTTACCAAACTTTGGATTCCTATTTCTAAGTTCACGTTCTTCAAATTCTCCAATAGAATCTTGTTTGTCGAAAGCACCAGCTGCCTTTGATAATTCGTTCAAAAGTACATCTTCATTTTTTACGTATACCAATAAATATTCGTGAGTCTTTGCAAGTTGCTTATAAGTTTGCCCTCTCTTATTAGCTTGCACAATAATACTAGCAATAAAATTATTTTCACCGAAAATATCATCACATAGCAATTTCAGGTTGTCTTTTTCATTGTCATCAATAGACATAAAAATTACTCCCTGCTTACTCAATAAATCTCTAGCCATTTGCAATCTAGGATACATAAACATCAGCCACGCTGAATGTGATGCACTACCTCTGTTCGTCAAATCAAGAATTCGCTGTGCCTGTTCCTCATCAATACTTAGCTTTTCAACCAAATCCTCAACAGTGAAGTTAAACTTATCATTGTAAACAAATCCATCAGACCCTGTGTTGTAGGGAGGATCAATGTAGATGCACTTAACCTCTCCTGCGTATGATTTAAGCAGGTGTTTCAAACCATCAAGGTTATCACCACTAATATATACATTCTCACTGTTCATATTTTCAGGAAGGCTGTTATGAGCTTCGTCTGGAACAATTACAGTTTCTGTGTCGAGTGATGCCAGCATCTTTGAGTAGTTTTTGCCTAAGAATTTCAATTCATAACCTTCATGGGTAACATCAATTTTGTCCTTTAAAAACTCTGAAAATCTTACCATGTCAAAAGCGCCATCAGCATTAAAACATGATGGGAAATTTTCTTTTAGAACATTTATTTCTTTTTGATTTGGTGTAACCAATTCATTTGCAGTCATTATGTCTTTAATCATTTTGATTTTCCCTCCACTTTAAAATCAAGCCATGCCTCTTCAACGCCTGCATAGTCAACATCATTCTTAAGGCAGAACTCCTTTATATTTTTCATTGCAATAAGGTTAGGCTTTGCTTTACCGCCTTCCCATCTATTAACAGTAGAAAATGCCACTTGTACTTCTTTGGCAAAGTCCTGCTGTGTCAAAAAACATCTCTGTCTGATTCTTTTAATCTCTTCTGTAAATCCCATATTGCATCTCCTTCCCGGAATTATCTCAAAAATATAGCGTTATTATACCACAATATTATGAATTTTTCTACCCCTCCAGTCCATCTGTAACATTTGCAGATGGATTTTTTATTTTCTTCCTAAAAAACGTCCTTTTGATGCCTCTTTCAAGGCTAACAGTTAGGAAGGACAGAAATTCTTTCAAATGTATCCGCTCAAACTGTAAAGCTTTCTCCAGCGGGAAAGTGTAAAGACGATACAGAGAGCTGTCCTTAGGAAGGAGGTCATACAGATGTATGGATAAGAAAAACGAAAAACTGAATGTGGAGATTTTCGATTACTCCACGATACCCAAGTTCATGAAAGACCATGGCAGGTTCTGTCTGTGGAAGCTTGTAATGAAACCGGGTAAGACAAAGCCTGACAAAATACCATATCAGCTTAACGGAAAACGAGCCGATGCTACTAATCCACAGCATTATTCATCTTTTGATGAAACTGTGGAGGCATTTGCTAATGGTGGTTATGCAGGTATCGGTATTGGGTGCTTTGAACCATTAAGGCTTGTGGATGTTGATGACTGCGTTGTTAATGGAAAGCTTGATGCAAGAGGTCAGGATATTGTTGATACCCTTGACTCCTATACTGAACTTAGTCCGTCAGGCAATGGTATTCATATCTTTATTCTTGCAGATGGATTTGCCTATGACAGTGAACGCTACTACATCAATAATCGCAATACCCATGTGGAAGTCTATGCCCCTGATGTTACAGGCAAATTTCTCACACTGACAGGAAAAGCAATTCATGGTGCAGATGTTAATGAACATAGTGAGCAATTACAGATGGTTTTGGATAAGTACATGAAAAGACCCGATGCAGATGTTACTGCTCCTGTTGTAGACACTCCCGGTAGTTTTCTATCCGATGAAAGTGTCTATACCAAGGCATCAAAATCAAAGCAGGCAGATAAGTTCAACTCTCTGTGGAATGGTGAAATACCTGAAGGTAAATCTCAAAGTGAAGCAGATATGGCATTAGCTGAAATACTTGCTTTCTGGTGTGGTGGTAACACCGAGCAGATGGACAGACTTTTCAGACGATCAGGCTTGATGCGTGACAAGTGGGACAGAGTTCAAAGTGGTTCTACCTATGGAATGATTACACTCACAAATGCAGTAAAGAAATGTACTGCATTTTACAGTCCGATGATGGCAACTGCTGATGAGGATTTCAACGACATTCTTTCAAAGCTTACTGAATTCAACCTGCTTGAAAACAGACGCTACCGAAGTGGTGATATCGGCTATGGCAGACTCTTCGCAGATATGTTCAAAGCAATCGCAAGATATGTACCTGAACGTAAGAAGTGGTTTGTCTATGACGGTAAACGATGGGTACCCGATATTGCGAATCTTAAAATCATGGAACTTGGTAAGGACTTGGCAGATGCAATGCTTCTTTACACTTCAACGATTAAGGATGAAGAAAAAAGACTGCTTTTCTTAAAGGAAAGCAAGTACTGGCAGCAACGCAGATTCCGTGAAACCTATATCAAGGAGGCACAGAGCGTTTATCCCGTGCCGATGGAGAAATTCGACAGTAACAGATACCTGTTCAACTGCAATAACGTCACTTTTGATTTAAGGACAGGCATTCCTAAGGAGCACTCCCCGGAGGACTTCTTAACCAAAATCAGTCCTGTCGATTATGACCCCGATGCAACAAGTGAACGCTTTGATAGGTTTATTGATGAAGTTATGAGCGCTGACAGAGATAAGGCATTGTTTCTTCAAAAGGCACTCGGCTATGGTATCTGTGGTGATACCCGTTATGAATGTATGTTTTTCCTTTATGGCGAAACTACCAGAAATGGCAAAGGAACGCTTATGGAAAGTGTACTCAGGGTTCTTGGTGATTATGGTAAAGCCGTAAGACCTGAAACTATCGCACAAAAGCATACTGTTAATTCGCAGGCTCCAAGTGAAGATATTGCCCGACTTGCAGGTATCCGATTTGCCAATATATCTGAGCCGAGCAGAGGCTTAGTACTTAATGCTGCACAGGTAAAGAATATGACAGGAAATGACACACTTAACGCAAGATTTCTCAACGAGAACAGTTTTGATTTTGAACCACAGTTCAAACTCTACATCAACACCAATTATCTTCCTGTGATTTCCGATATCACGATGTTTTCTTCAAACAGAGTTATCATCATTCCTTTTGACAGGCACTTCGAGCCTTGGGAGCAGGACAGAACGCTCAAAGAGGAATTCGCAAGACCAACAACGCAGAGTGCAATCCTTAACTGGCTTATAGCCGGGTATCGCATTCTTCATGATGAAGGGTTCGTACAGCCATCAGCAGTAACTGCAGCTATCAGTGCTTATCAGTATGAAAGCGACAAGCTGGCACAGTTTGCAGAAGAAAGGCTTGTGCCTGATGCTACCGCTGAAGTTAAGACTGCAGTTGTATATGAAGAATATCGCAGATGGTGCAGTGACAATGGGTGCTACTGCGAAAACAACAGAAACTTCCTGCACGAACTTCGCAAATTCGGTCGTGTAGAAAGAAAGAGACCACAGTCAGGCGGTGACAAAACCACAATCCTGATTGGTTATTCCATTAAGGATTATGTGGAGCCACTGTTCTAACTATTTTTTGTGGCACTTTGTGGCAGGTATTTTAAGCCCTATCACGTAAGGTTTTATATTTTTTTCTAGCTGAAATCATCTGCCACAACCTGCCCCAAGCGTGAAAGGAGAACCGATAATGGATATTCATTACTATCCCGTAGTGGATTGTGACCCTAAAGGTACGGAGAAGATTGCACTGTGTATGTGCAGGGATGAAAAGACCGTATCCGACAACCATGCCATGTGGCTTGAAGAGGTGGTGCCTTATTACTTCCGATTAAAGGTTCGTAATACCAATACCAACAGAGCCAACGGCAAATACAAAATACGCTGTCCCTTCTGCAACAGTCACTTAAGACCTGTTACCAAAAGAGCCAGCGATACAAGACTTGAACTGTATGTATGCAGTTCCTGTGCAGATACCAAGAAAGGAGGCATACACCATGCTTAATAAAGAGTTCTTTGATAAGCACTTCAAGATGCATAACAGGCTTGTTCTTTATACACCTGAGAACATCAAGATTACCATCTCAAAGGCTTACCACTTCCATCTTAATGGCGGTCATCAGGACTTTGATATCCATGACAGTCAGGACTTAGCAGAGCTTTGTGAATATTACAAGCTTTCTATCGAAAGACATGATGATATGTAACTGACACTTCGTGGGCAGGGGCAGTTGAAATCTCTACAGTGCATAGAGCGACTACCGGTTGGGCAAAGCCACGCACAAAAATCGCAAAATCAAAGGGGTAATTAACCCCTAATCAAAAATCAAACAAATTATGGAGGATTTATATCTATGAATACAAGTTTTATTACTACACATGACCCTGAATATGACAAGGCATTCTGGAATGCAATGAAGGGGAACAATGCATCTGCTGAAACACTTAGCAGTGGCAAGACATCTATGGGCACTATCAAGCTTCCTTCCTATACTGCAGGCAAGTTTTCAGAAGCATTAGCCAAGGAAAGCTTATTCCGTAATATTGGTACTGTTCTTTACAATCAGGGAGACCACAAGTTCTGGGCGAGAGACTGTGATGATACCGCATCATTCGTTCCTGAAGGTACTGCTATTCCTATCTATGACGGTATGGAAGATTTTACTCCTTATGATATTTACAGTCACAAGCTTGCAGCAGTCATCCGTATGGACGAGGATTTTGTTTTCAGTCCCGGCTATAACTTTGAAAAGCACATGACTGCTCATCTTACAAAGGCATTCTCCCGTGCAGAAGAAAAAGCCTTTATCACAGGTAACGGTACTACAGAACCTGTTGGTATTCTTTCTGATAATGGTGGTGCTGAAGTCGGTGCTACTGCATCAGCACTTACATACGATGATGTTGTGGCTCTTTACTTTTCTGTAAAGCCTGAATATCGCAAGAACGGTAAGTGGCTTATGAACGATGAAACGGCATTTGCACTTCGCAGAGTAAAGGATGCTGATGGCAACTATATCTGGAATCACAGTAACGATACCATTCTTGGTAAAGAAGTAATGATTTCAGAATTCATGCCTAATGCAGCTGCAGGTGCATCACCTGTTGCCTTTGGTGATTTCAGCTACTACACCATCGTAGACCGTGACCATACAAGCGTTAAGGCACTTCGTGAGAAGTTCGCTATGAACAGTCAGATTGGATATCTTGGCATTGAATTCCTTGACGGAAAGCTTGTAAGACCCGAGGCAGTCAAGGTGCTTAAGATTGAGGGTTAATGTCTATGGTAGAAACATTACATGAAGGTAAACCTTGTCGTGTTTCTGAAATGCAAATTGGTGCAACACTCTTTACAGTTATTTCTGTAGAGAGTGTTGATGCCAAGGAAACAGCCTATGACAAGGTGAAGAAACTGATTGTTAATCACACAAATTCACTTGCAAAAGTTTGTGCAGATTATTATCCGAAAGTTTAGGAATATGACTTGATATAAGTGTGATAGTACGGGAATATATAATCCCGCTTGAAGACTGTCGGAAAGGAGCAAATATGATAAAACAAAATAATAACAGACAGTCTTTCAGTACTATCGCAAATGATAGAATTACGGCATTATATTGCCGACTTTCAAGAGATGATGAACTTCAGGGAGAAAGTAACAGTATCGTCAATCAGAAGGCTATTCTCAAAAAATATGCCGATGACAATGGTTTTAGAAACATTGAATTCTTTGTGGACGATGGTTACAGTGGTACAAACTTTAACAGACCCGACTGGTTAAGACTTATTGCCATGGTCGAGGAAGGAAAAATCGGAACAGTCATTGTCAAGGATATGAGCCGACTTGGAAGAGATTACCTTCAGGTAGGAATGTATACCGAGATGGTATTTCCAAACGCTGATATCCGATTCATTGCAATCAATAACGGAGTTGATAGCGATAATCAGCAGGACAGTGATTTTACACCATTCCTTAATATCATTAACGAATGGTATGCCAAGGATACTTCCAAGAAAATCAGAGCAGTATTTAAAGCCAAAGGTGAAGCTGGAAAACCACTATGTACAAATCCACCTTATGGATATGTGAAAGACCCGGAGGATAAGCACCATTGGATTATTGAAGAAACAGCAGCAAATGTAGTACGCAGGATATTTAACCTTTGCGTTGACGGATATGGTCCAAGTCAGATTGCGTCAATACTTGAAAAGGATAAGGTTCTTGTACCTTCTGCTTACTACAAATCACTTGGCATAAATTATCCTGCAGTTGTACCGAATAATCCATATGCTTGGCAGTCAAGAACTGTTGCAGATTTGCTTTTACATCAGGAGTACTTAGGTCACACAGTTAATTTCAAAACTTACAAGAAATCATATAAGTCTAAGAAAACATTACAAAATGACCCTTCCAAGTGGCAAATATTCGAAAATACCCATGAGGCTATTATCGATCAGGAAACTTTTGATATTGTTCAACGAATCCGTGATGGCAGACGTAGACGAACACCTATGGGTGAAATGCCTATTCTTTCCGGGATGTTGTATTGTGCAGATTGTGGTGCAAAGCTTTATCAGGTAAGAGCCAAAGGCTGGACACACGAGCAAGAACATTTCGTATGTGCTACATATCGTAAGGTCAAAGGTGGATGTTCATCGCATCAGATTCACAATGTTCAAGTGGAAGAAATACTCCTTAGAGAACTCCATCGAATCACTGCGTATGCTCGTGAGCATGAAAGTGAGTTTATCGCACTTGTGACAAAGCAAAGTGAGAAAGAACTTAATCGTCAACTGCGTGATAGCCACAAGGAATTAGAACAGGTAAAAAGTAGAATTGCAAAGCTGGACACCATTGTTCAAAGACTTTATGAAGATAATCTTGATGGTAAGATTTCGGATGAGCGTTTTGCAAGAATGTCAGCAACCTACGATGCTGAGCAGACAGAACTTGAGCAAAGACAGACTGAACTTCAGGAGTTCATCGACAAATCAAATGAGCAAACATTGAATGTGGACTCATTTCTCAAGGTGGTACGAAAGTACACTGATATTACAGAACTTACTGCTGAAATCATCAGAAGTTTTGTTGAGAGAATTGATGTTTACAAACCTGAAAAGGTGCCGGGAACAAGAACTAAAAAGCAGACCATCTGCATCCATTGGAATTTTATTGGTGCAGTTGATATCCCGGCAGACAAAGAAAAAACGGCATAACCTACATTGTCGTAAGTTATGCCGATTATTTCAGAGATTAAAAATCCCTAATTGAAGCCACCTAATGCGGTGCTTTTTTATTTTAATTATAAAAATAATGTCAAAAGGTTTGTTTTATATTGAAAAATCTGTTAAATTTTGCTACAATTAGTCTGGGTGGTATAAATTTTGTTTCAGGAGGGAAAGATTGATGGTAAACAAAATCCACGATGAAGAAATAAGAATTTTAATTTCTGATAGCAATCCTGAAAACCGTAAGATTTTTGCAAAGGCTCTTGAAGAAAAATATCTTATTATAGAGGCAGAGAGCGGAGACGAAACCTTACAAATTTTAGTTAAAAATAATTATAGCATAGACCTTATGATTATTTCGGATAAACTTTCTGATAGGGCAGATGTTGATGTCCTAAAAAATCTTAAAAACAGCTATTATTTGAACGATATTCCTGTTATGCTTATTGCGGATGGTATTGAGGAAAATATTCAGAGTGTATATGATATAGGAATACTTGATTGTATTTCGGCAAATATGAATAAAGCGGCTATAATCAGAAGAGTTGAAAACGCTCTGATGCTTACTGCAAGAGAAAAAAACTTTATACGAATTATTAGTGAGCAAAAGAAAGAATTTGATGATAATAATTTTCAGTTTCAGGATATAGACCAGCTTACCGGAACACTTAATATTAATGGTTTTCGTAAGCGTGCAGAATATCTTATAAGAAATAATCCAAACGAAAAGTATGTTATGTGGTTTTGCGATATAAAGAAATTTAAGTTTGTAAATGATTTGTTTGGATATGAAGTAGGCGATAGGCTTATAAGATATTGGGCGGGACTTGTTGTAAAGCTTATTGGTGATAATGAGGCATGTGGAAGATTTTCAGGTGATACACTTGTTACTCTGACAAAATTCAAGGGTGAAGATGATATTCGTAAAAACTTTGATATAGTTTGCAATAAGGTTTGCAATTATCTTATAAGACCTGGAACAAGCTACAATGTAGAAATTGCAGCAGGTATATATGAGCTTAAGCCAGAGGATATGAGCAATCCTAATATAAATCAGATGTTCGATTGGGCTAATGTTGCACAAAAAAGCGTTAAAAATCTCAGCGGAAATCAGCTTGGAATTTTTGGCGAAGAAATGTGGCGTAAGCAGTGGAGAGAACTTGTTATAAGCCAGAGCATAGATAGTGCCTTAGAAAATGGTGAGATTTCGGTTTGGCTTCAACCTCAATATAATTTTGTAACAGACAGAATCATAGGTGCAGAGGCCCTTTGCAGATGGACTCATAGTTCATTAGGCTGGATTTCTCCAGGAGAGTTTATACCTATCTTAGAGAGAACAGGTCAGATTGCTCAGCTTGATTACTATATTTGGGAGCAAGCTTGTAAGCTTATGAGAAAATGGCTTGACCAAGGAAGCTTTATCCCTGTTTCCGTTTCTGTCAATATTTCAAGAATAGACCTTCTTGATGACAGAATATATAGTCGACTTACTAACCTTCTTAAAAAGTATGATATTCCAGCATCTATGCTCAGGCTTGAAATTACAGAAAGTGCATATATGAGTAAGCCTGAGGTTCTTATAGGTGTTGTCGATAAACTTCATGAGCTTGGATTTACTGTTGAAATGGACGATTTCGGTAGTGGTTTTTCTTCTCTCAATATGCTCAAAGAAGTTCAGGTTGATGTACTTAAAATGGACCTTAGGTTCTTGCAAAATGAAAAAAATGGCAATGGAGATAAGGGCGGAAAAATCATAAACGCTGTTATTCGTATGGCACATGAGCTTACAATTCCAGTTGTTGCAGAGGGTGTAGAAACCAAACAACAAGCACTTTTTTTAAGTAATGTTGGTTGTGCCTTAATGCAGGGTTATTATTTCTCAAAACCTTTACCAGTAGAAGAATTTGAAGAGCTTGTAAAAACTATGCACGAAAGAAAAGATAATGAAATCCGTAATCTGGATTCTATTATAGAAGATGATATTAAGGAAAGCTCTGCACAAATTACACCTCTTAAATATTCTCATTATCTCTTGACACCTGATTTTAAATTGGCAAAGTGCGATGCTAATTTTACAGAAATAACAGGCTATACTTGGGAAGATGTTATAGAAAATCAGCTTACACAGTATGATTTGATTTTAGAAGAAGAGAGAGCAGTTTATCGCAAGATAATAGATGATACACTCAAAACTTCTCAGGAAGTATATCTAAAACATAGAATCAAACGCAAAGACGGAACATTGGTCTTTGTTAATTGCTTAGGCCACCCTGCAATAAATGGCTATACTGGCGAACATTGCTTTGCAGTAAGAATAGTTGCAGATATGACAGAAAAATAATATAATAATTCAGTTTAAGCCTGTATCGTAAGGGTGATTATGATACAGGCTATAATTATATGGTGTACATTTTAAGAAATATGTGATATAATAGCTTTAAATGTCTTAATTTAATTATCCTATAAATGAAGTATTACATTTTTGAAAAATAAAATTTTGACCAAAAGAGGTTTTTGCATTGAAAAAAAGAATAACATTCGTTGTTGCATTAGTTCTTTTGCTTACAACGATTTTTGTCTTGCCTCTTACAAGTACCGTAAAAGAACAAGAAGAGGATAAGACTATATATAAATCCTCGCTTGTTATCAACGATAAAGTTAATACAGAGAATAAGGTAGAATTTATAAATAAAGATGAGAATTCTACCATTCCATATAAGAATACAGATATAGTTACGGTAACAACGGAGCTTACTACCGCCTCATTAAGTGAAAGCTATTTAAAGTCTGCACAAAAGATAAGTTTACAAAAATATATTTCTGATAAACAGACAAAAAATCTTCTTGCGAGTATTAAAAACGAACAAAATAAATTTATAAACTCTCTTGAAAATATAATAGGAAAGCAAGAAACCGATAGCATAAAATCAACGGCAGTCGTTATGAATTCGGTATCTTTTAGTTGTGAATACGAAAAAATTGCTGAGATTAAAAAGCTTGATGGTATTAAGCGTATATATCTTTCTATAGAGCTTAATCCTTATGAAGATACCGAAAATAAGTCTATTCCGGTATCGGATAGTGCTGATATAAAAGAAGATTCAAAAGAAACAGAATTGACAGGTTCAGGAACGGTTACTGCTATTCTTGATACTGGTTTTGATATAAATCATGAAATTTTTACACTTGATGCAGAAAACGGAAAATATAAGCAAGATGATTTTATGTATCTTGTTTCAAATCTTCACACTTGTATAAATGGCGATTTTACACCAACTGCATTATATATAAACCAGAAACTTTTATATGCTTATGATTATGCCGATAACGATAACAATGTTCTTTCTGATAATTGTGAGCATGGAACTATGGTTGCCGGAATTATCGGAGGCAGTATAGAGAATATTTCTTCTGCAAGTAATGCGTATAATAGTCAACTTCTGCTTATGAAATGCAGTTCTGATTTATCAAAGGTGGCAGATAGTACAGTTATTTTGAGTGCGATAGAGGATTCTCTTATTTTAGGTGCGGATATTATCAATATAAGCTATGGCAGTGAAAAGATACTTGATAGCAATTTTGCGGCAAGTTTTAATGCTATGTTTGAGAGAATTCATAAGTGCGGAACAGCAGTTGTAATGCCTGCCGGTAACCTCGGAAAGGCTGATTCTGACAGTACTGTTGAAAATGGTACGGCATCGCCAATAGCTTCACTTTCCGGAGTTCTTTCCGTTTCATCTGCTGAGGGACAAAGTAATTATTCTCTGTTTTTCCTTTATAATGATGAAAGAATAGAATATATACTGCCAAAGTTTTCTGACGGAAGAACTGATTATTCTTTCTATAATATAAATGATGGTGATTATAATTATGTTATATATAATGATAGTCTGAAAGATGATAAAAGTATAGAACTTAAAAACAAAGTTGTTTTTGTATCTGATAAACAAGAGAATATAGAATCTGCCATAAATCTCGCTGAGCAGAGAGGTGCTTTGGCAATAGTTATTTTTGGCAATGATAAAACAAAACTTACTGAAACAACAACAGTTCCGACCGCTATTGTGAAGAATACATCAATCGAGGATTTTAAAGAATCCGGTGGAATAAGAATATCAACAGAATATATTCTTACAAGTGATAATGAAAACTACAAAAAGATTTCTACAAATGCATCTTATGGTTCTAATGGCAGTCTTTCAATAAATCCTTTGCTTGCTGAAACTTCACCAAGTTATTCTTCAATTCCAAATAATCGCTATGGTACAGCAAACGGTTCATCGTTTTCATCGGCACTTGTTTCAGGAAAGCTTGCACTTTTAAAAGAGTATATCAATAATGATAAACGCTTTGAGAAATACTCAGCAGAGCAGAAAAATGATCTTGCATATAAGCTTATAACAAGTACGGCTGATATTATTGAGGACAGAGATGATTCAGCGAAAGAAACTGTTCGCACACAGGGGGCAGGTCTTGTTAATTTAGATAACGCTTTAAGTGCAAACGCTTATATTTCAAGTGGGTTTACAGTTCTTGGCAGCAGTGATATTGGCTCGTATGAAGTTAATCTTGATATTACTAATATAACTGATAAAAAAATTACCCTTACTCCATCGCTTATACTTTCCTCTGAAAAATATGATTCAAAAGGTAAAAAGACATATCGTGAGGACATTATAAGCAGTAATTATCTTGTAAAATTTATTGTAGATGATAAGGAAATAAATACCATAAGCCTTGATGCAAATAAGACTAAAACCGTTACTATTAAAATTAAGCTCAATTCAGCTTTTATTCTTGAACAAAGAGCTTATTTCTCAGAAGGTTTTTATCTCGATGGATATGTTCTTTTTTCTCAAGAAGATGATGTAACAATAAGTTCATCGTTACTTGGTTTTGTAGGAAACTATGCACAGGAAAGTGCTTTTGGCAGCTTTATATATGATAGCAATGAAAAGGCTGATAAACAAAGCAGCTATCTTTATCTTTCTACTAACAACGAAGAAGAATTTAACTATTCTATGTTGCTTGGATATAATAAATTTACTAAGGTCTTTGATGGGGAAAATATTTCGTTTAATGCAAATACCTTGCAAACAGCTTTGAACAATTTGTCAGCTACAAATCCTACATTATATATACGCTCGCTTGCTAAAAGAAATCTTATTGATTTTAAATGCGTTATAAAGAACGATAGCGGAGCTGTTATATATGAAAGCGAAGCCTTTAACAGAAACAGAGCGGATTCTAATGATAATTCTACTTCAATAAATACTATGCTTTCTTCACTTAGCGATGGAAAATATATTCTTACAATAAGTGGTAAAATCGAGGAATCTATAGGAAATATTTCAGAGCAGAAAAGAAGCTTTAACTTTACTGTGGATAATAAAAAACCAAGCAAAACATCATATAAGACTTATTTTGCTGATAAGAAAACTTATCTTGAAATTTCGGGATATGATAATAATGCAATACAGGGTTTTGATATATATGTTGCGGTTTATAATGGCAAAGCTGGAAAGTATGAATATAGCAGTTCTATCTATAATCTTATGGAAGACGCAAATATAGGCTTTGATAAAAGTTCTATAGTTTATGTTGGACAAAAATCTGATTCTAACGGAAACACAACATTTACTTATGATATTACAAAGCTGAAATCTGCGTTAAAAAAACTTGCTAAAAAATATGATGACGATGAAAAATCCCTTAAAATTTCGCAAAATAAGGTTGCTTTTGCAGCGGTAGATTATGCCTATAATATTTCTGATATTAAGCTTTGCGACACTATTGTATATGATGACCTTACGCTTGAATTTGTTGATAAAGATGGAAAGGCTGTAAGCGGAGTTGAAGCCGAGATAAATTCAAAGAGCTTTACATCTGATGAAAACGGAAAGATTGTTTGTGCAAATCTTCCGGCAGGTGAATATAAGGTTAAGCTTACAAATATTCCAAATAAGCTTTGCATTGAAAAAAATCCGTTTAGGGCATCTACGGGAAAAAGTTCAGAGGATTTTGTTAATACAATAAAACTTATGCCTGAGGGAACTTATAAAGAGAGTAAAGATGAATCATCTGTGATTCAGCAATCCGGCGGTAATCGTGATGAACAAAAACCAAGTAAGGAATTGAACCCGATAGAACAACCTGATGACGCAGATAATTCTATTTATGCTTTAATATTCGTTGCAGCGCTTCTTGCCATAAGTATTGCTTCGTTCTTAATCAGCAGAAAAAAATTTAAGCATTAAGTTTTGAATTTTAAAGACAGAAAGCTCTTTTTGGGCTTTCTGTTTTATTATAAAATAAAAGTATTTATATCCCTCCTAAATAATGTATAATAATAAACTCTTAATTGGCAACGACCTTATGCCTTACACACTTTTAGCGGTTTATTCACTGCAAGTATAATTAAGGTTTATTGCTTACTATCAACACTAAATGTGTATCTATATATTATTATAGGCAATAATTTTAGTTATGTCAAGGCAATAAACACAATTTGTGTAAAAATGGAATTTATTTAAGTGATTATAGTTATTTGTTAAAAAATTGTCAGAAAGTTGTCAGCGATTTTTTGAGATTTCTTAAACATCTATTAACAATATTTTTACTGAAATATGTTAGAATATGTTGAAAAAAGGGGGATTTATTTTGAAAAAATTGAGTATTGTTAAAATTATATTAAGAGTGCTATTTTCGTTGATATTTTTAGGATTGGCGATATGGTTCATACTCCCTATGAGAGTTTCAATTTTTGATATTGGCAACTTACTTGGATTATTTTTATCTATATGTGGTTTTGTGATTTCAATTTTTTGGAATAAATTTAAAAGTATTTTGAAGAAAATCAGCAGTAAAAAACTTGGAAAATGTATACTTGCAGTAGTTATTTCTTTAATTACTATTGGGGCTTCATATGTTGTGGTTATTAGTGGTTTTATGATTGCAACGGCAGTAAAGGCTCCGACTAAAAACTCTACGGTAGTTGTACTTGGCTGTAAGGTTAATGGGACAAATCCAAGTTTGATGCTTTCAAAAAGGCTTGAGGCTGCATATGAGTATCTTAATGAAAATAAAAATTCAGTTTGCATTGTTTCTGGCGGAAAAGGTTCTAATGAGGGGATAAGTGAAGCTCAGTGTATGTATAATTATTTGACTGAAAAGGGAATATCTTCCGATAGAATAATTATGGAGGATAAGTCTACTACCACCTCGGAAAATCTTGAATTTTCTAAAAAAATCATTGAAGAAAAAGGTTATAGTAAGGATATTGCGATAGTTACAGATGGATTTCACGAATTTAGAGCGAATATGCTTGCAAAAAAGGTTGGCTTGAATCCTACAGGTGCAGTGAGTGCGGATACGCCGTTATATCTTCTTGCAACATATCATTTTAGGGAAACGATAGCGATTGCTAATGAAGCAATTTTCGGGTAAATATTTAGAAATTTAATTAAGCAAGAAAGCAAGTGATGGTTTAAACTGTCACTTGCTTTTTACTATATTTAGATGAAATATAGAGTACAGTTTCTAAAGCAGTTGAAATTTTTGTATCTATAAATATATATAAAATGCACAAAAAAATTAAACGGATTGACAGTAAAATGATTGAGTGGTATAATAAATATAGGAAAATATAGATTTTTCTGTATTTTTTAGTAAAATAAAGGCGGTGTTAACAATGGTTAATGTTTTTGGAAAGAAAGCCGTTAGTTCTGTTTTGGCAGTTCTCATTTTTCTTTCGGTATTTTTGACATTACCAATGACGGCAGAAAAAGTAAATGCAGCGGTTTCTGCTCCGGAAAATCTAAAAGCTGTATCTTATTCGGATAGTGCTGTAAGGCTCAACTGGTCTAAAGCTAATGGTGTGACTGGCTATATTGTGTATTATAGTACTGATAACTCTAATTTTACCAGATTGAAAAGTATTACATCCCAGTCAGTAACAGCTTATACTGTTTCTGGACTAAAGGCCGGAACATCTTATTATTTTGCACTTATTTCCTATACAGATGTAAATGGTAAAATTACAAAAAGTTCAAGAACATCTTCAATTAAAGTTACTACAACAAGCAAATCATCTTTATCGGCACCAACAAATTTTAAAATTACGAGATATTCAGATAATGCAGTTATATTAAATTGGAATAAATCATCTAATGTAACAGGATATTATATCTATAGAAGTACAGACGGAAAATCATATTCAGCAATAAGGACATTATCAGCTTCAGCAACATCTTACAGTAATACTTCACTTACATCAGGTAAGAAATATTACTATATGATTTCAGCTTATAAAAAGACATCAACGGGTGCGACAGCAATTAGTCCTAAGAGCAGTGCTGTGAGCGTTACTACAACAAGCAAATCATCTTTACCGGCACCAACAAACTTCAAAATTACGAGATATTCAGATAATGCAATTATTTTAAAATGGGATAAGGTATCTAATGCGACGGGATATTATATCTATAGAAGTACAGACGGAAAATCATATTCAGCAATAAAGACATTATCGGCTTCAGTAACATCTTACAGTAATACTTCTCTCACATCAGGTAAGAAATATTACTATATGATTTCATCATATAATAAAACATCAACAGGTGCTATAGCAATTAGCCCTAAGAGCAGTGCTATAAGCGTTACTACGACAAGCAAATCATCTTTATCAGCACCAGCAAACTTCAAAATTACAAGATACTCGGATAATGCAATTATTTTAAAATGGGATAAGGTATCTAATGCGACGGGATATTATATCTATAGAAGTACAGACGGAAAATCATATTCAGCAATAAAGACATTATCGGCTTCAGCAACATCTTACAATAATGCTTCTCTTACATCAGGTAAGAAATATTACTATATGATTTCAGCTTATAAAAAGACATCAACAGGCACGATAGCAATTAGTCCTAAGAGCAGTGCTATAAATGTTACTACAACAAGTAAATCATCTCTGCCGATACCAACGGGTCTTAGTGGTTCTGCAATCTCTAATAATACAATTAAATTGGCTTGGAACAAAGTATCTAATGTAGCAGGATATTATATTTATAGAAGCACAGACGGAAAATCTTATTCGGCAATAAAAGCACTTTCTCCATCAACAACAACCTATATAGATACTTCTCTTGCAGTAGGTAAGAAATATTATTATATGATTTCATCATATAATAAAACATCAACAGGCGTAGTAGCTATTGGTCCAAAGAGTAGTGCTATAACTGTAACTGCAACTGATAAGGGATTAGTATCGTGTCCTTCAGGCTTGAAGGTTACAGAATGTTCACCAAAAACTATAAAAATCGTATGGAATACGGTTTCTGGCGTAAGTGGATATTATATTTATAGAAGTAGTGATAATGCAAACTTTTCTAATATAAAAACTGTTTCTGCATCAGTAAATTCTTTTACTGACTCAGATTTAAACGCAGATTCTTCGTATTATTATAAGATTGCAGCATATAAAAAGAATAGCGATGGTACTATTACAACAAGTGCTAAAAGTTCTTCTGTAAAAGCAACTACTACATTTCAACCGGTTAATATAACAGAAACAATTCCAACATCGAGCACTTCTATAACCTTAAAGTGGGAAAAATATCCATATGCAAATGGTTATCAGATTTTTAGATTGAATGAGAGCACAAATAATTATGAAAAGGTTGGTTCTACAAATTCAACATCATATACAGATAAAAATTTAAAACCATATACCAGATATTATTATAAAGTCAGAGCATATATAGTAAGCAATGGTATTACATCATATTCTTCTTTTGATATGGCTGATGAAATGACATGCCCTGAAGCAGTTACTAATTTTAGTGCAAAAACTATGACTTATTATTCTATAATGCTCAAGTGGAATGCATCAAGTCTTGCTAAAAGCTATGAGATATATCAGCTTGCACCTAATGAATCGGCGTATCATCTTGTAGCAACGGTTGATTATGATAAAACAAGCTATGTTATTAATAATCTTAATATAAATACTGAATATAAATTCAAAATAAGAATGAACACAAGAACCGGTTCAAATAAGTTTTATAGTGATTTTGCAACAGCGTCTGCTACTACAAAGAGTGTAACTGATGAAATTTCAACATCTAATGAACTTTTTAAAGTAATCAATAATTATAGGGCGTCAAAGAATATTGGCGAACTTAAAAGAAATAAAAATCTTGATAGCCTTGCAGCTATTCGTGCTGAAGAGATAACACAAAAATTCTCTAATACCAGACCGGACGGAACAAATTACGACACAGTTCTATATTATGCGGATATGGATAACTACTATTATGTTGGTGAAAATATCGCTATGGGTATGAAAACTGCTAAGGACGTACTTAATGTTTGGCTTGACAGGGATATTGAATCTCAAAATATAAACAGTAGTCATTATAATGAAATGGGTGTTGCGATGTGTTATAAGGGAAATGTACCTTATTATGTTGTAATATTCTATCGTGCTATGTAATATGGAAAATATCTGATGAATTTTGTAAAAGTAATTAAAAATATCCTTTACAAATTGCTTTCTATGTGGTATACTAATAAGGCTGATTGCCCTAATCTCGGTTATAGGTTTAAGCCATAGGAATTAATAAATTCGGTTTGGAATTCCACATCCTTTTTCTGAGATTCAGCTTAGTAGGGTAAATTTATTAAAAGGTGGAAAAACTAATGCTTAAAGAAGAAAAGGAAGCAATACTTAAAGAGTATGCTACACACGAAGGCGACACAGGTTCACCAGAGGTTCAGATTGCTCTTCTCACAAAGAGAATCAACGACCTTACTGAGCATCTCAAGACTCATAAGAAAGATCATCACTCAAGAAGAGGTCTTTTCAAGATGATTGGTCAAAGACGTTCACTCCTCAACTACCTTATTAAAGTTGATATTGAGCGTTACCGTTCAATCATAGCAAGACTCGGCATCCGTAAGTAATAAGTGGCTGAATGCTGCACGATTGTGTGTTATTTCGCATACGGATTCGACGAGGCATTTTAGTTGCAAAATTAAGCCGAAAATAGCTATATTATGCTATTATACGGTTTCGGGGCAGTCTGTTTATATCACAGACTGCCTTTTTCTTTATAATAAAGAAAAGGCAAGCATTCGCCTTTATCAGTGAGACGAGGATATATAATTATAATGTACGTTTGATAATAACTGTTAGTTTATAATAGTTATCAGAATGTTTTAGCAAAACTTGTTGAGCAATTTCGCATCTTGACGGCGGAGGCACTCCGCCTTGAGCGAAACTTTTAAGTTGAAGCTACACTATAAATTTATATCTTGGTTTCATTGTTAAAGACGGGCTTTGTCGATAAAATTTAAAAACGGAGGAAAATAAATGTTCGAAAATTTTAAGGTTTATGAAACAGAATTTGCGGGTCGTCCTTTGAAAATTGAAACAGGAAAAATGGCTCAGCTTGCAAACGGCTCTTGCCTTGTAAGATATGGAGAAACTTGCGTTCATGTTGCAGTAACAGCAGCTGCAAAGCCAAGAGATGGTGTGGACTTTTTCCCATTGTCTGTTGATTTTGAAGAAAAGCTATATTCTGTTGGCAAAATTCCCGGCTCTTATACAAAGCGTGAAGGTCGCCCTTCTGATAAGGCTATTCTTGTTTCAAGAGTTATAGACCGCCCAATCAGACCGCTTTTCCCTAAGGATATGAGAAATGATGTTTCTGTTGTCTGCACAGTTATGAGCGTAGACCCTGACTGTCAGCCGGAAATCGCAGCAATGATTGGTACATCATTTGCTCTTAGTATTTCAGATATTCCTTGGAATGGCCCTATTTCAGGCGTTTCTGTCGGCTTGATTGACGGCGAATTTATTATTAACCCTACAAAGAGCCAGCGTGAACTTTCACAAATGGCTGTTACAGTTGCTTCAACAGATAGCAGAATCGCTATGATTGAAGCAGGTGCAAATATTATTCCTGACGATGTTATGTATAACGGCATTATGGCAGGTCATCAGGCTAACCAGCAGATTATTGAGCTTATAAAACAAGCTCAGAAGGAAATCGGTAAGCCTAAGTTTGAGTATCCAAGCAATAAGCCTGCAAAGGAAATGTTTGAGTCTATCAGTGATTTTGCTATTGAGGATATTAAGCTTGCTCTTGATACAGACGATAAAAAGGTTCGTGACGAAAGACTTAAGCCTATCTATGATGCGGTTCACGAGAAATTCGATGAGATTTATCCTGATTCTGAGGCTAAGATTGATGAATGCCTTTATCTTACACAGAAGAAAGTTGTCCGCCGTTGGCTTCTTGATGAGCAAAAGCGTGTAGACGGCAGAGGTATGGACGAAATCAGACCACTCGCAGCGGAAGTTTCACTTCTTCCAAGAGTTCATGGTTCAGGTATGTTCACAAGAGGTCAGACACAGGTTCTTACTGTTGCAACTCTTGGCCCTGTCAGCGAACAGCAGACATTTGACGGCATTGACGATGAGGAATCTAAGAGATATATTCATCACTACAATTTCCCATCATACTCTGTAGGCGAAACAAAGCCTTCAAGAGGTCCGGGAAGAAGAGAAATCGGTCATGGTGCATTGGCTGAAAGAGCTTTAGTACCTGTTATTCCTCCAGTTGAGGAGTTCCCATATACAATGAGATTGGTTTCTGAGGTTCTTTCCTCTAACGGCTCAACTTCACAGGGTTCTATCTGTGGTTCTACACTTGCACTTATGGATGCAGGCGTACCTATTAAAGCACCTGTTGCAGGTATTTCTTGCGGACTTATCACAGAGGGCGACCGTTGGATGACTATGGTTGATATTCAGGGTCTTGAGGACTTCTTCGGTGATATGGACTTTAAGGTTGCCGGTACACATGAGGGTATCACAGCTATTCAGATGGACTTGAAGATTAGCGGTCTTACACCTGAAATGATTAAAGAAGCTCTCTATAAGACACACAAGGCAAGAGATTATATCCTTGACGATATTATGCTTCCTGTTATTCCTGAGCCACGCAAGGAGCTTTCTAAGTATGCTCCAAAGATGCTTTCAACAATCATTCCTGTTGATAAGATTCGTGAGGTTATCGGTTCAGGCGGAAAGGTTATCCAAAAGATTTGTGCTGAATGTGATGTCAAGATGGATATTGAAGAGGACGGCCATGTTTATATCAGTGGTATAGACCTTGATAACTGCAAGCGTGCATTGGGTATTGTTGAAACTATTGCACATGACCCGGAGCCAGGTGCGATTTATAAGGGCAAGGTTACAAGAATAATGGATTTCGGTGCATTTGTAGAGATTGCACCAGGAAAAGAAGGACTTTGCCACATTTCACAGCTTGATGTTAAGCGTACAGAAAAAGTTACAGATGTAGTAAATGTTGGAGATATAGTTATAGTTAAGGTTCTTGAAGTTGATGATAAGGGCAGACTTAATCTTTCTCGCAGAGAAGCTCTTATTGAAGTAGAGGGCTTAACACCTGAAAATGAACTTCCACCACGCAGACCAAGTAATGTCGGAAATAGAGGTAAGGGCGGTTTCAGACCAAAGAACAATCAATAAAATCCCTAAGACAATCAAAAGTTTTGCTCAAGGCGGCGAGCCGCCGCTCCCAAGACGCGTTCTACTTTTTTATTAAATTACTGTTTATTATTCGCGTCGAAGTTCTTTAATTAAAAACTTTTTCCAAAGTCAGAGCCTTTGGTCTCCGTCCACAGACGGCGAAATACTTTATACTTCTCTAAGCACAGGAAGGTAGGAAAGCATTTCAATGAAATGTTTTTCGTAGTCAAGCCTCAGAATTGCTTGTGGTGGACTTAGGAAGTTTGCTGTTGTGTATGAAGTAATTACCAATTAACTAATAAACTTGTAGTGGCGAAATGTATTCGCCTATAGATTATAAAAACACTTTCAAAGGCAGTTGCCTATGAAGTAACTGCGGAGCCTTTGGTGTGTTTCGGGGTGAAGCCCCGAAAAAAGAAATAAAAGGAGGATATTGATAGAGATGGCAAAAGAGCTTGCTAAAGCTTACAATCCAAGTGAGGTTGAAGACAGAACATATGAATTTTGGCTGAAAGGCGGATACTTCCACGCTAAGTGTGAAAAGGATAAGAAGCCTTACACAATAGTTATGCCGCCGCCTAATATTACAGGTCAGCTTCATATGGGTCACGCTCTTGATAATACCTTACAGGATATTTTGATTCGTTATCATAGAATGAGTGGATTCGATACATTATGGCTTCCTGGAACAGACCATGCGTCTATTGCTACTGAGGCTAAAATCGTTGAGGCTATGAAAAAAGAAGGTCTTACTAAAGATGACCTTGGCAGAGAAAAATTCCTTGAAAGAGCATGGGATTGGAAAAAACAATACGGCGGAAGAATCTGCGAACAGCTCAAGAAGATGGGTTCAAGCTGTGACTGGGACAGAGAACGCTTTACTCTCGACAGCGGCTGCAACAAGGCCGTTAATACAGTTTTTGAGAAACTCTATAATAAAGGTCTTATTTATCGTGGAGAAAGAATTATCAACTGGTGTCCTCACTGCTTGACATCAATTTCTGACGCTGAGGTTGAGTATGAGGAACAGCAGGGACATTTCTGGCATCTTCGTTATCCTTTCAAGGACGGAAGCGGTTATCTTGAACTTGCTACAACTCGTCCTGAAACTCTCTTGGGCGATACTGCAGTAGCTGTAAACCCTGATGACGAAAGATATAAAGATATTGTTGGTAAGACACTTATTCTTCCTATTGTACACAGAGAAATTCCTGTTGTTGCAGACAGCTATGTTGAAATGGATTTCGGAACAGGTGTTGTTAAGATTACACCTGCTCATGACCCTAACGACTTTGAGGTTGGTCTTCGTCATAATCTTGAGGTTATCAATGTTCTTACTCCTGATGCAAAGATTACTGAGGATTATCCTAAGTATGCGGGTATGGACAGATACGAGGCAAGAAAGGCAATCGTTGCCGACCTTAAAGAAGAGGGTGCTTTGGTCGAGATTGAGGACTACTCTCATAATGTTGGTACTTGCTATCGTTGCGGAACAACTGTTGAACCAAGAGTTTCAAAGCAATGGTTCGTTAAGATGAAACCTCTTTCAGGACCTGCTATTGACGCTGTTAAGAATGGCGAAACAAAGTTTATTCCACAGAGATTTGAGAAGATTTACTTCCACTGGCTCGAAAATATTCGTGACTGGTGTATTTCCCGTCAGCTTTGGTGGGGACACAGAATTCCTGCTTGGTACTGCTCTGATTGCGGTGAGATTACTGTTTCTTCTGAAACTCCATGTGCTTGCGGAAAGTGCGGAAGCAAAAATATAGAGCAAGACCCTGATACACTTGATACATGGTTCAGCTCTGCACTTTGGCCTTTCTCAACACTTGGCTGGCCTGAAGAAACTGAGGATTTCAAGCATTATTATCCTACAAGCACGCTTGTAACAGGTTATGATATTATTCCTTTCTGGGTTATGCGCATGATGTTCTCTGGCATTGAGCAGACAGGAAAAGCTCCGTTTGATACGGTTCTTATTCATGGACTTGTTCGTGATGCACAGGGCAGAAAGATGTCTAAGTCGCTCGGCAACGGTATTGACCCACTTGAGGTTATCGACAAATATGGTGCTGACGCACTTCGCTTTACTCTTGCAAACGGAAACAGCCCTGGAAACGATATGCGTTTCTCTGATGAAAAGGTTGAGGCAAGCCGTAACTTTGCAAATAAGCTTTGGAATGCAAGCCGTTTTGTTCATATGAATATTGATGATTATGATGTTAAGAACGAGCTTCCTGAAAAACTTGAGGCAGAGGATAAGTGGATTATCAGCACACTTAACGCATATACAAAGGAAATTCGTGAGAATCTCGATAAATTCGAGCTTGGAATTGCTGTTCAGAAGCTTTATGACTTTATCTGGGATTGTTTCTGCGATTGGTATATCGAGCTTGCAAAATCTCGTTTGCAGTCTGAGGGTGAATCCGCACAGAATGCAAGACAGGTTCTCGTATGGGTTCTTACAAGGATACTTCTTTTGCTCCACCCATTTATGCCATTCATCACTGAGGAAATTTGGCAGTCGCTTCCACACGATGGCGAAACAATTATGACGCAGTCTTATCCTGAGTATGACGAGGCTCTCAATTTCCCTGAGGCATCTCACGAAATGGAAATGGTTATGGAAGCTATCAAGGCTATCAGAAACCGCCGTGCAGAAATGAATGTACCGCCTTCAAGAAAGGCTAAGGTTTATATTGCGGCTAAGGAACAAAAACCATATGTAAACGGTGAGAAGTTCATAATCAAGCTCGCAAGTGCAAATGAAGTTGAAATCGGAGAATCATTCGAGCTTGATGGCGCTGTAACAATCGTCACAGCAGACGCAAAAATTTATATTCCGATGGACGAACTTGTTGACAAGGAAGCTGAACTTAAGCGTCTTAACAAAGAACTTGAAACAGCTAAGAAAGAACTTGCAATGGCAGAGGGTAAGCTTGCAAACGAAAAGTTTGTATCAAAAGCTCCACAAGCTGTCGTAGACAAGGTTAAGGCAACTGCTGAGAAGATGACTGAGAAAATTTCTCTTATAGAGGCAGCTATGTCGGCTTTGAAATAATTATATAGTTTTAAGCAAACAAAATGCGATAAACTCTGTTTTGGGGTTTATCGCATTTTTATTTAAACTCTCTTAATCACATTTTATAGGAAGTTTAAAAATTTGATTTTTTGACAGCAAGACAGTAATTTACATTTTCAAGGGCTTTTATAGGATTTTTGTAGTTTGATAAGTTATATTTTTCAAAGAATTGATGTGTAATTTCCTGTGGACTGAGATGTTCATATATCAAAAAGCCGTATTCTGACAGAAGTTTTTCTATTTCCTGATAAGAATAAGCTGCAAGCATTTCTTCATTGGCAGCTTTGGCAAGTTGAATTTGTTTTTTGGAGGCTTCTCCGATGTTTTTATTTGGATAATCAAATAAAATAGAGCTTCCTTCCGGCATAATATCATAAAGAGAAGAAATTAAATCTTTAAAAGTTTGTTCAGAAAGGTAGTATGAAACACCAAGTATACTGCAAAAGCTGGTTTTACCTGAATTAAACGACGGATTATCAGTTAGACTATTTAGCCAATTTTTATCAGAAAAATCAGCAGAGATAAACTGTAAATTTTTTGGAATTTGAATGTTTGCTTTTTCTAATCTTTTCTTTTTATCACTTGATGTGGGATTACAATCAATTTCAAATATCTGAAGTTTACTTGCCCAACAAGGCTGACGATATGCAAAGGTGTCATAGCCTGCACCTAAAATAAGATATTGTTCGGTTTTGGCATATAATACGGCGGTTTTTAAAGTGGTTTCTGCAAATACAGCTCGTCCGAGTGGGGAGGGAGCAAGCTGATTATTTACAATCCAACGGAGAGCGGAAGATTTATCACCATTAAAGTTTGGGTTAAAGAATGATATTCCGTTTGTCATTGTTTCACAAATTTGAAGATATTCCTCGTCACTGAAAAGCATTCGTGCAATTTTATCATCAAATATCTTTTCAGTAGAGTTTGTTGCATGATATGCTCGTGAAAATGCACTGATTAGTGCGGTTATACTTTTTTGTTCCAATTAAATCACCTCATATATCTAATACAATAGATTATGAGAAATTACAAGACTTGATTTTTTAACCATTTCGTGGTAATGTGAATATATAAAAATAAAATTATTTATTATTTTAGTAAATTAAATCTGATTACTAAATAGTAATTTGAAAGTGAGTGATAAATTTGATAAATAATAAATTTAAAAAAGAAATGCTGTATTCTATTGTGTGGATAATTATATATTTTATATTAGTTATACTTGCTAATATACTATCTGATAAAATAATAAAAATACCTAATAGTATAAATGCATTAGTAGAAATAATTTTTCCGATAATTGTTATAATTTGTTTAAAAAGAAAAAATTACTTTCTTATTATGGTCTAAATAGCTTAAAAAAACTTGAACTTAAAAATTTACTTTATTTTATTCCTATGGCTATTATTTCATTAGTTAATTTAGGATTTGGTATATACATAAATTATTCGTGGCAACAAATACTATTAATTTCTATAGCAATGTTAGGTGTAGGTTTTTCCGAAGAAATATTATTTCGTGGATTTTTAATGAAAGCAATAATGAATAAAAATCCTAAAGCTGCTATTTTATTCCCAAGTATAATTTTTGGAATAATTCATATGACAAATTTATTTAGTGGTGCAAATATAGTAATGACAACATTACAAGTTATCTATGCAACTTTTTTTGCTTTAATGTGTTCAATGTTCTTTTATAAAACGAATAATATTATACCTTGTATGATATGTCATAGTATAACAAATATAACAAATATTTTTTTGCCAAATAATTTATCAATAGAATATCAATGTATAGGATGTATTGCATTGATAATTCCATCTGTATTTTATACTTGGTATTTATATAAAACTAAAAAATGTCTAGTAAAAATTGTTTGACACCTATAGGATTAATTTATTATTTTATACGACAAAAACAACCAATATTATGGGAGTATCTAAAATCTCAAATCAACTTAATGCCTTACTATGTATTCTGAGAATTCAGATAATAGGACTTTATTTTGAAAATTACATAAATAAAAGTATTTTTGCTTATTAAATTTACAAGACCAATCGATTTTGGCTTTGAGTTCATCACTCATATTATTTTTCTTCTTAATTATTTTAATCATATTATATCACACCGTTCTTTGCAATGACGCACAAAAAAATCAACTAGTAATAGTTGATTTAATCATTAACATCACATTGGTGCGACAATATTATTTTATGGAGCGGAAGACGGGAATCGAACCCGCATATTCGGCTTGGGAAGCCGATGTTCTGCCACTGAACTACTTCCGCATAATATAAATATATTTTATCACAACATTTTTATAAAAGCAAGGAGATTGACGCAATATTTACATATGAAGTGAATTGTGATAAAATTGCTATGCAAGGAGGTTTTCAGAATGTCAAGTTGGGATTCAAAACAATATCTGAAATTTTCAAAAGAGCGTACACAGCCAGCAATTGATTTGGCTAATCGTATAGAAATAAATCCGCAGAGCATAATTGATATTGGTTGCGGACCTGGAAATAGTACAGCAATTTTGGCTCGAAAATTTCCAAATGCAAAAATTCTTGGCATAGATAATTCAGAAAATATGATTATTTCGGCAAAGAAAAATTACACGAATATAGAATTTATACTTTGTGACGCAGAGAACGGATTTTCAGATATTGAATGTAAGTTTGATGTAATTTTTTCAAACGCCTGTATTCAATGGATTCCGAATCACGAAAAGCTTTTGAATAATATGATGTCTTTATTAAACAAAGATGGCACATTAGCTATTCAAACTCCAATGAACTATGAAGAACCCATACATAAAATAATTGCAAAAGTAACTAAAAGCGATAAATGGAAGGATAAATTTCCAAATCCGAGAATATTTTATAATCTTATGCCAAACGAATACTACGATATTCTTTCTGAAATTTCTTCTGATTTCAGTATGTGGACTACAACATATTTTCATAGAATGAAATCTCATAATGATATTATGGAATGGTATAAGGGTACGGGCTTAAGACCGTATCTTAGTGTTCTTGATGAAAATGATAAACTTGAATTTGAGAAAGATATTTCAGATGAAGTTATTAAAGCTTATCCTAAGCAAAAAAACGGAGAAGTAATTTTTAGATTTCCGAGATTTTTCTTTATAGCAAGAAAATAGCGAAAATTGCGAGTTAAATAAATCTTTTTCGATTCTAATTTCTTGACATATAATTAACGCTTTTATATAATAATAAGTATTAGTGAATTTTGAAAGGACTGATTTCACACTATGCAGAAACAGGTTATTCTGACAGATGAAGGACTTAAAAATTATGAGGAAGAGCTTGAATTTCTCAAAACCGTTAAGCGTAAAGAAATAGCAGAAAAACTTAAAGAGGCTCGTGCACAGGGCGACCTTTCTGAAAATGCTGAATATGATGCAGCTAAAGATGAGCAGGGTATTAACGAATCCAGAATTCAAGAGCTTGAGGCTATGCTCAAGAATGTAAAGGTTATCGACTCAAGTGAACTTACAAATGAAATGGTTCATGTTGGCTCTAAAATTAAGGTACACGACTATGATTTTGATGAAGATGTTGATTATCAAATAGTTGGCGCAAGTGAAGCTGACCCATTTAACGGTAAGCTTTCTGATGAATCTCCTGTTGGTATGGCGCTTCTCGGTCACGCTGTTGGCGATGTTGTAGAAGTTGAAACTCCGAACGGAGAGGTTAAATTTGAAATTCTTGAAATAAGAAAGTAATTTTACCAATTAAGAATTTTTACTGACGGATTTTGATCTTACGACTCCGTCAGTTATTGATGTTGAAAAAGAGAGGAATGACTTAAATGGAACAGAAGCCACAGCAGAGCAACACAAGCGATGTTATCAAGGTTAGATATGAAAAGCTTGAGGCTCTCAAGGAAGCAGGCAGAGATCCGTTTGTAATTACAACAAGTGCTCGTGATATTCTCACGGAAACAATAAAGAATAATTTTGAAGAATACGAAAACAAAGATGTTTGCGTTGCAGGCCGTTTACTTTCAAAAAGAGGCAAAGGCAAGGTTTCGTTTATGGATCTTTGGGATCGTTCAGGCAAAATTCAGATTTTTGCAAAGTTTGACGACCTCGGCGAAGAGGAATACGGTTTCCTCAAAAAGTGGGATATTGGCGATATAGTTGAAGTTAAGGGCTTTGTTTTTAAAACTCAGATGGGTGAAATTTCTATTCACGCAAAAGAGGTTAAGCTTCTTTCAAAGTCACTTAAACCGCTTCCGGAAAAGTATCACGGTCTTACAAACACCGACCTTCGTTACCGTCAGCGTTATGTTGACCTTATTATAAATCCAGAAGTAAAGGATACCTTTATCAAGCGTTCTAAGATTATCAGCACAATTCGTAAGTATCTTGATTCACAGGGCTTTATGGAGGTTGAAACTCCTATGCTCGTTTCAAATGCCGGTGGTGCTTCTGCAAGACCGTTTGAAACACATTTTAATGCTCTTGATGAGGATTTAAAGCTTAGAATTTCACTTGAGCTTTATCTCAAGAGATTGATAGTTGGTGGACTTGAAAAGGTTTATGAAATTGGTAGAGTATTCCGTAATGAAGGACTTGACACAAGACATAACCCTGAATTTACTCTTATGGAACTTTATCAGGCATATACAGACTATCACGGTATGATGGATTTGACAGAGAATCTCTATCGTCATGTTGCACAAGAAGTTCTTGGTACAACAACTATCGTATATAATGGCATAGAAATGGATTTAGGCAAGCCATTCGAGAGAATCACAATGGTTGACGCCGTTAAGAAGTATGCAGGTGTTGACTTTAACAAAATACATACTCTTAAAGAGGCAAGAGCCATTGCTAAGGAAAAGGGCGTTGAATACGAAGAAAGACACAAGAAGGGCGATATTCTCAACTTGTTCTTTGAAGCTTTCGTAGAAGAGCATCTTATTCAGCCTACATTCCTTATGGATCACCCTATTGAGATTTCTCCTCTTACAAAGAAAAAGCCGGAGAATCCTGAATATGTTGAGCGTTTCGAGTTCTTTATGAATGGTTGGGAAATGGCTAATGCATATTCTGAGCTTAATGACCCTATTGACCAGAGAGCAAGATTTAAGGCACAGGAAGAACTTCTCGCACAAGGAGATGAAGAGGCTAACCGCACAGATGAGGACTTCCTTAATGCCCTTGAAATCGGTATGCCACCAACAGGCGGAATCGGTTTCGGTATTGACCGTATGTGTATGCTTCTTACAAATGCTCCTGCAATCAGAGATGTACTTCTCTTCCCGACAATGAAAAGTTTGGATAAGTAAAGCCGCATAAAATCAGGGTTTTCGTATAGCAAGCGTACAAATTTACGACCAATTTACGACCAAAAGAGAACACGTTCAAAAAGTTCAGGACTTCCGGCGGTAAATGTCGGGAGTCCTGTTTTAGTCAGGTTCAGTATGATAATGCAGTTGTATAAGATTGCATAATGAAGAAAGGCGGCAATTATGAAAAATTGGTATCTTGCAACTTACAAGAAAACAGACGGCACATACGGCACAGCTCTTGTCCTGAGTGACAGCGAAGCCAAAGCGGAGGAACATTTCAAAGACTATAATATGGCATCTGTCCGTATTGCAGCAGAGGACGAGATTTACTACTACCGCAGCAAGGGCTGTCCGATTGTAGAGCTTTGAACAACAGAATAAACAAAAGAAAGCAGGAGTATCAGACCTTAATTACAAAGGTTGATGCTCCTGCTATTTTATTTCTTGTTCGGTTTTATTGTAAGCCTTTGGCAATGGCTATCAGATGTTCCAACTGTTCTGATTTTAAGCGTTTAGATACCTCATAAAGCTCTGATGCTTTTTCAGGATTGGCATTATCGGTGTCAAAAAACTCTTTCGGAGTGATACCAAGATACTCACAGATGTAGAAGAAAACAGCCATAGAAGGCAGATTTACGCCATTTTCAATATTGTTGATATATCCGGCACTCTGACCTAAAGAAAGGCTCATATCCCTTGCAGATACGCCTTTTGCTGTGCGTAGATCGGCTAATCTTTTAGCAAAATCGTTCTTATCCATAATCATCACCATATATAATTCTACTATACATAGTTGCCAATAATATTTGGTTTATTCATCAATTTATTTTATAATATCTAATTAAAGTAGATAATATATCTTGAATATCAGATTGAATAGGTGATGTATATGGAAAAGAATAAGACTTGCTGCTTCTTCGGACACCGTGAGGTTACGCACAATATCAGACCGAAGTTGACAGCAATTATTGAAAAGCTGATTACAGAGGACAGTGTTACAGAGTTCTATGTCGGTCATCAGGGACAGTTTGACAGTATGGTTTATTCCGTTCTGAAAGAGCTGAAAGCGAAATATCCGCAGATCAGATATACCGTTGTCCTCGCATATATGCCGGATGAACATATTAAGGAAGTGTACGGCGAAGATACTCTCTTTCCTGATGGTTTGGAAAGTGTACCAAAGAAATTTGCTATCAGCAAGAGAAATGATTGGATGATACAGCAGTCTGGTTTTGAGGTGTGCTATGTGCATAAGATTACAGGTGGTGCAGTAAAGTTCAGGGAGAAGGCAGAAAAGAAAGGATTACAGGTAATAAATATATTGAATTGGAGGTAGATTGTGAACTTGTGAATACTTAAGCAAGATAAAAATATTATAATGTTTTATATCTTATCGAAAAATAATACATCTTATTATTTTTACTAAATAGCTAAATAATCTGCACTATCTGCACTATTTTATTGAAAATTTTATATTATGACTTGATTTGCTATATATTTTGGAATATAATAGTAAACGGTGTATTGTGTCATTTTAGAGGTGATAAGGTGAAAAAAGTTGCTATACTTGATGAAATAGCTTCTGAAACAAATGGAAAAAGCTATAAGACTTATAAGTATTGTTTTGATGGTGTAGATGTGCCTCGTATGGATTACGATGATCACAAGCAACAGTTTACATGGAAAGATCATGGGGAAACAGAATATCATGATAAACCCATAAGTCTAAAACAATATGCAGATAGAATAATAGTGGCTCAGCCTCCGCTTTTTTGTTTTTTTCTTGATGGTTCAAGAAAAACATACAAAGTTGATGATATGGCATATACAAATAGAGTTTATCCAATTATTGCCGGACAAGTTGGCATCGGTTGTTGTGAACGTGTTAATGGGTATATGTTTCCTTTACGAAGCCATGAAAGGATAATGTTTTGGAGAGATTTAGTAATTGCCTTGCCCAAAAAGGCAAAAAGTAATGATTGGGTTGATGATAAGGTTGCTTTTGAATTATTAAGGAAAAAAATAAATGAAAATCCAGAATTGATAAGTCGTCAACTTGAATTTGCAAGTATAATTCCTTATTCGACAAAAGTTGAAGTAGGAGATAAAATTGAGAATAAAGGTATTGCCGTAATTCAAGATTATATGGTTGAACGTGAAAAAGCAATGGTTGCTGAGTTAGTGAGGCTTGGTTTTCTTATGCCAAATCAATATCTCCTTAAAGATGGAAGCCTTGAATATCAAGTACATAAAATCGGCAGCAAAAGAGAGCTTGAACGATTTAGAAACAATTACCAATTTGTTGTTGGCGTATCAAAGTGGACCATAGTCAATAAAGTAGACAAGTAAAAGAGCAAATTTTACAAAAAATTCATTTCTGCCTGATCAGGAGAGAGGCCGTTATTGTGAGAATGAGGTCTGAAAGAATTGTAGAAACCGTGGATATACTGAAAAATGCTCAGTTTGAGTTCATCAAAGGAAGAGTAAGTTCTGCGGTTGGTTTCTTCTTTTTTCAAGTATTTGAAAAAGCACTCCATTACAGCATTATCATAAGGATGCCCTTTTGCGGAAAATGACTGAACAATATTTAGCTCGTCCAAATGTTTCCTGAAAGCTTCTGCTGTAAACTGACAACCTCTGTCACTGTGAAAGAGTAGGCTGCCTGAAATATTACGGTTGGCGACAGCTGAATCAAGTGTTTCAATTGCAAGCTTTGTGTTGAGATGTGGAGATAACTTATATGCGATAGCCTTTCTTGAAAACAGATCAAGTATTACACAAAGGTAATAAAATCTTCCCGCGGCACGAAGATATGTAAAATCACATACCCATACTTTATTAGGTTGGGACGGATTAAAACGCTGTTTCAATATGTTTGGGCAATGCTCATTCGAAGCTGTTTTGTGTTTTGGATAGGACGGCTTGATTGTACTCATTTTTGGCAGATTCATACCTTTCATAAGGCGATAAACCCTTTGCGTACTTATATTTATGCGATATTCACCGGCAAGGCAATTTTTTATCTTGTAAGCTCCGAAGCGTTTTTTTGACCTTGCATAAAGCTCGGCAATACAACTTCGAATCCTACGGTTTTCAAGCTCTCTTTCGGAGGGCTTGTGATGAAGAAATTTGTAATATGTGCTTCGGTTGACACAAAGAACGCGGCAAAGCGTTGTAACAGCGTGTTCCGATGACAGCAGCTTTACGGCATTCAGTCTTTGCCTGAGTTTGGCGTGAATATCGCAATGGCTTTTTTTAGTATTAGATTTTCCTCCTCAAGTTGGGCATTGCGTTTTTGAAGCTCCTTTATTTGTTTGGCTGTAAAAACTGTTTCATCATCAATTTTTACTTCTGAGTACTGCTTTATCCAATTGGATAAAGCACTGTGAGAAATTCCATATTCCTTGTGTATTTCAGAATATGTTTTTCCCGAATGGTACAGATTGACTATTGTTTGCTTATATTCCTGGGTGTATTTCGGATTTTTTGAAGACATTTTTTATTCCTCCTTTTTCTGTCTTCTATTTTATCATACTTGTCCACTTTTTTATTATATATCCAGTAATGGGAAAATATCTGAGAAAAAACATAATACCAATCATAATAGAGAGTGTATTTATATTATCCTGCTTTATATTTCCAAGGGAGTATTTTATTTATACTAATTTCATATTTTATCTGCTATTGCTGATATACTTTTGTATAAAGAAAGATTTTTCGTTGAAAGAATGGTTGAGTAACATAAAGGGCGGTAAGAGATTTTGGAAACAAGTAAGTATTACTGCATTACTTTTTGTTAGTGCATTTATTATAACAATAATTCTGGAAAATTTATTTCCAAATTACAACACAGGAACGATTGCGCTAAGAAGAGATAGTTGGCTGACATTAACGATATTTGCAATATCTACAATCATATTACCTGCAATTACGGAAGAAACATTTTATAGAAAAAACATGATTTCTTTTCAGAATAAAAGAATGCTCATAAGTACAACTTTATTAAGTATGTTTTTGTATGCTATAGAACATTCATTAACGATATGGGGAATATTTTTAACGATGATATGGGCGCTTCCTTTAAGTATTTCATACATAAAGACTAAAAATATATATGTACCAATGACTGCCCATTTTATAGGAAATTTATTAGGAAATGGAATAGATGTTATTATTACAGTCATTTCAATGATATAGGCTCTGCAAATTCCAGTTTTTCAACTTGCCCTTTGAGTGAGGAGAAATGCAAATTGATGTTTGGTGAAGTATTGTGTGTAAACAAAATTTATAATTATTGAGAGAATGAAGAATGAATATAGATTTTCAGTATCAAAGATTTTATTTAAGATATGGCTTTTGTGGTTTGTTTATAGCTATATGGATACTAATATCCCCAATTTTGTCAGAAACATTTGCCATGCCATGGATTTTTTGGCTTATTTCTGTGATAGTTACCATTACTATTATCACAATCTATTTAAAATTGACAGAACATTCGTCATGGTTTAATAAGACTGGAAGTTTTGAAAAAACAGATTATGGATATAAATTGGTCATTGGAAAAACTTATTTGTTTAAAGATGTTGAAAGATTGTGTGCCTGGAAAAGTAATATTTATGGAACAAACTTATGGTTTTTGCAGATTGAGGCAGAGAAAAAGATTAAAATTATATCGAAACCTTTGATTAATGAGCAAACATTTGTAAGTGTAGATTTATATAAAATATACAATCAAATTCTTACAGATAATTCTGATTTAAAGCAGGAAAAAAATATTGATGGAACAGTAATACCTTATTTTTATTCTAAATAAAGATTCATAAAATTCCAGTTTGTCAGTTTGCCCTTTGAGAGAGGAATAATCCTTTTCTCAAAGGGCTTTTTTTATCGTAGATATTCGTAAACTACAATGAAGAGTTTAAACTCTTCATTATTTTAATTGCTTGGAATGGTTCTTAAATCATATTAACAAATTATTTTTTAAACATCATATTTTTCCATTGAAAAATAGTTACAAAATTGATATAATTAAAAAAGTATTGTACGCATTAAATTTATTAGTATAATTTTTAAAGTGAGGTTTTATGATGAAGCACGCTTCTGAAAGTCAGAATAATAAAGGGCATTTCATTGATGATGAAATCATTAATCAAAAGCGTAATAAAAAGAAAATACTTATCGGAATTTTAGTTGCTGCGATTGCTGTATCAGGAGTGCTTGTTCCACTTTCAATCACAGAGCAAAGTAAATCGTCTGGTAGTGAACAAACCTTAACACCTGCTGAGATTTCATATACTGATGCAAGAATTGCGGAGGCAAGAACCCTTACTGCTGCTGCAAAGGCAACAAAATCTATGAGTGAAAATATAGAAATTCCTATAACCGCATATTCACTTAAAGTAGACGGAAAAACTATTGCCGTTATGACATCTGATGACGATATAAGAACGATTCTATCATCTATAAAAAAGAAAGCAGTTAAGAATTTTGCTGACGCTAAAGCACAGTTTGTTGAGAAGGTAGAAATTCTTGAGGGTATGCACATGAAAAGCGAGCTTACCGACAAAGATGGTTTGCAATCAATTTTAAGCGAAAAATCAGAAGTTACAACTACGCATACAATTAAAAATAAAGAAACAAGAGCTTCTATTGCTAAATATTATGGAATATCTGTTGATGAACTTGAAAAACAAAATCCTGCTATAAAGAAAAGCAAGATTAAGACCGGTGATAAGCTTACAGTAAAGTATAAGAAATCACCAATATCTATAAAGTTTACTGTTACAAAAACAGAAACTGAGGTGGTAAAATTTAAAAAAGAAACTGTTAAAGACGATAAACTTAGTACCTCATATAAGGAAGTTACAACTGAAGGTAAAAACGGCGAAACAAAGACTACATCTCAGATTACATATATTGATGGGAGAGCGGTTTCAGAAAAGGTTCTTGATAAAGAAATTATTTCTGAGGTTGTGAATGAAGTTACAACTATTGGAACGAACGATAATGTTGGTGCTTCTCTTGGAAAATTTAGTTGGCCTTTACCAAACTATGATACTATTACAAGTGGATTTGGACCAAGATGGGGAACAAACCACAACGGACTTGATATTTCTGGCAGCGATGTGTATGGTGCAGATATTGTAGCATCTGATGGCGGTACAGTTATACTTGCTCAGGAAGATAATTCTGGCTATGGAAGATATGTTATAATTGACCACGAAAATGGTTATAAGACACTTTATGGTCATTGCAGTAAGCTTTGTGTATCAGCAGGGGATAAGGTTAGCGCAGGACAAAAGATTGCAGAGGTAGGTTCGACAGGATATTCTACAGGACCACATTTACATTTTGAGATTATCGACAATGGTACAAAGATAGACCCATATCCTTTCTTGTTTAGTTAATTCTAATATAATAGTACAAAATATGTAGCTAATATGCACAATAATTTGTTTTTAAAAAACTTGCTATTGGCTAAGTAACCATTCTTTTGATAAACAAGCCATTTTTAGCCGTTTGCGTTTGACAATTTGATTTTTAAAAGCTATAATAAAACCATAAACATACTATAATGTTAAAATAGAAAAGGAGAAAAAGATATATGGCTACAACTAGGAAACCTGCTGTTAAAACAGCAAAGGCTGTTAAGGAAACAAAGGAAGTAAAGACAACTGCGGCTAAGGAAGTAGCGGCTGCTCCTGCAAAAACTGCTGAGGTTGCTCCTGCTGTTAAGGAAGAAGTTGCTCCTAAAAAGAAAGCTTGCAAGAAAGCTCCTGCAACAAAGGCTACTATCACAGTTCAGTATCAAGGCAAGGATTATACAGACGCTGAGCTTATTGAGGCTTGCAAGGCTGATTATATAGCAAACGGCTTTGATGATGCTATTGAAACTCTTGATATTTATGTACAGCCTGAAAATGGTGTTGCTTATTATGCAGTTAACGGTTTTGGCGGCGACAAGAAGATTGACCTTTAATCTTCTGTACATATAAAACTTAAATTTAATCCTGAATATTATAAAATGAAGTGCGAATCTTGAAAGGATTCGCACTTTTATTATGTGATTGATATTATTACACAATTTAACCAATAGTAACAAGCTTGTAATTGAAAAACTTATTCAAATTGTGTATAATAAAATTAGCTTAGTATGGATATTAGAAATGGGGGTGAATTTATGACAATAAACAAAAGAAAGGTAATTATATCTGTTTCTTTGATTTTGTCAATAATAGCTGTTGCTGCCATTATTATTGCCTTTTTGATACATATGGGTTTTGGAAAGCCTCTTTCAAATAAGGAACAAACAGATGTAAGTATATCTACTGATACAATTGTAGACAGAATAATCGGTGAGCTTGATTATAGTGGTATTTCTCGTGTAAGCTCTGATAATATTTCAAAATATTATGATATTGATGAGAAACTTATTTCTGAGGCTACAGTATATATTTCTGATAGTGCAGATTCGTGCTTTGAGGTGTCTTGTTTTAAGCTAAATGATGAAAATGATTACTCGAAGGTGGAATCTAAAATAAAAAATCATATTAACTCTCAAAGCGCTAATCTTCAAATACTTAATCCTAAGGAAAGCAAAAAGCTTGGTAATACAAAAATAGAATATTGTAATCCATATATTTTGGTAGTTGTAGCTGATAATAGTGAAAGTGCAATTACTTCGTTCAGAAATTTTATTACCGGAAAAGTTAGTTCAGGGAAAAATTAAAACGCACCGTATAATATTCAAATACTATATGGTGCGTTTATATTAAAGGAATGTTTATTGATAAAATGGAAAATAAAAGAACCGAAACAGTTTTTATAGTTCCACAGTCGCTTGATGGAATGAATGCGGGAATATTTTTAAGAAAGCACTGTGCTGTTTCTGCAAGGCTTTTAACAAGGTTGAAACGCACAGAAAATGGTATAACAAGAAATGGTAAGCTTCTCAGAAGTATTGATACGGTAAATGCAGGAGATATAGTAACTCTGAAATTTCCTGATGAAGAAATTTCGGTAGAGCCGACGGAAGGAAAGCTTGATATACTCTTTGAAAATAAAAACATTTTATCGGTAAATAAACCGCCGTTTATGCCTGTTCACCCTGTACACGACCATATTTTTGATACACTTGCAAATATAGTGGCATATCATCAGCTTCAAAATGGTGAAAGCTATACATTTCGAGCTGTAAATCGTCTTGATAGAAATACTTCAGGAATTGTTATAATTGCTAAGGATAGACTTACTGCATCAATTTTGCCAAATACTGTTCAAAAGAAATATACAGCGGTTTGTGAGGGGGAACTTTTAGGCAGTGGAACGATAGATGCACCACTCGCATTAAAGGACGGTCATACGATTTGTAGAGAAGTTCGTGCTGATGGTGTTCGTGCAGTTACGCATTGGAAATCTCTTGCAGTAAGAGGAAATCATACAATGCTTGAATTAGTTCTTGAAACAGGCAGAACGCATCAAATCAGAGCTCATATGGCACATATAGGACACCCTTTAGCCGGCGATGATATGTATGGGGGACACCTTGACATATTTGAAAGGCAATGTCTACATTGTTCTCAGGCGGAACTTGAGGACCCTTATTCAGGAGAAAAAATAGTGATAAATTGTCCTGCAAAGGAATTTTGGGATAAGTTTAATAATCTTGCTTAGACAAGAATTTTACTTTAAATTTATCAATAAAAAAACGCTCTTTGAGGAAAGGATTTTTCCTATCTCAAAGGGCGTTAAGTAAACTGAAATTTATAAATCCAACATATATAAAATACTGTTTCTATCAGGATACGAATAAGAAATTGGTAATTCTATACTGCTAATTTTACGAAATCCTGATTTTTCATAAAATTTGTGGGATACTTGAGCTACAGATGGTGTATCCAATATGATACACTGAACGCCTGCATTCTTAGCAAACTTTAAAAGTTCATTATATAAAGCAAGACCTATCTTCTGTGAACGGAATTCCTTTTTTACAAAGAACTTTTTCATCACAGCACAGTTCTGTTCTTTTAGCATTAATCCAATTGTTCCAACCACCTTATTACCAGATAAGGCTATCCAAAATTCACCACCTTCTTGCTGATAACAACGACTTATATCAAGTAAGTCTGGCCGTTCTTGAAGTGACAAATTAATATGTGATTCATTGTTTTGAATATCAAGAATAAGTGAAATAATATCATCTTTGTATTTTTCACGATATGTTTCAATCTGCAAAATAGTCACCACCATAAATTTCAACTTATATTTTCTTTTCTAAAAATGGGCAATCTCAATATGAAATTGCCCATTTATTTTATTATACTGATTTTTTAAGATAGAATCAAGATATTAGCATTTGGACTTCCTAAATTCCTATATTGTTTTGCCAGTTATATGCTGCATACTCTGGATTTTTTTGGGGTTATGCTATAGCTTGAATTTTTTATACAAGAGTGTTAAAATAATAGTTGTTCACAATTTGTTATTTTAGAGAAAATAAATTATTTCTATTTATTTTAAATTTATTTAATTTTATTATCGAATTTTCTTAATTTTCTAACGATATAATCTAAACATCAAATGAAAAACAAATATTTGGAGGTTCTACATTATGACAGATTATAACAGAGATAACGAACAATATACCCCTGAAAACAATAGCCGTTCTTATGATGATATTTATTCATCAAAGCCGGAACAACAGCCTATAAATCAAGCTGCTGAACAATCTACAGTTGAAACTTCAACAACTTCAGAAGTTCAGGAGAATACACAACAGTATTCTGCTTCACAAGCTGAACAACAAGTGCCTGTACAAAACACAACATATGCACAGACACAACAGCCTATTACTTATAATAACCCTTATTCACAGCAATACCAACAGCCTACTTACAGCACACCTTACTATCAGCAACAGCCAACAGAGGTAACTGATGTAACACCTGCTCCAAAGAAAAAGAGCAAAACAGCTAAGCGTGTTGCAATTATTACAGCTTCTCTTGCTTTGGTAGCTTGCATTGGTATTGGCGGCGGTTTCCTCGGTTCTAAGCTTGCTTCCAATTCGCCTATTACAGCTACAAGTACAGAAAGCAGTTCAAACAAGGCTGCAAGTTCAGAAACATCAAAGGGTAGCTTGAACATAACAAAAAATGAAGGTACGCAAGTTGCTGCAACCAGCACTCAGGAAGTAGCTGAAAAAGCTGCTAATTCTGTAGTAGAAATCACAACAGAATCAGTAGTAAGCGGTCAATATATGCAACAGTATGTTTCTAAGGGGGCAGGTAGCGGTGTTATCATCTCAAAAGATGGTTATATCATAACTAACAACCATGTTATTGATGGTGCAAGCACTATTACAGTTACCTTGAAAAATGGCAAATCCTACACTGCTAAACTTATAGGTAAGGATAGTCAGGTTGATGTTGCATTACTTAAAATTGACGCAACAGATTTATCTCCTGTTACATTTGGAGATTCTGATAATTTAAAGGTTGGTGAAACTGCTGTTGCAATAGGTAATCCTCTTGGAAAGCTCGGCGGCACAGTTACCAATGGTATCATCAGCGCATTAAACAGAGAAATTACAATAGATGGAGAAACTATGAATCTTCTTCAGACAAATGCAGCTATCAATCCAGGTAACTCAGGCGGCGGTCTTTTCAATGCTAATGCTGAACTTGTCGGACTTGTTGTTGCTAAATCAAGCGGTTCAGATGTCGAGGGTTTGGGCTTTGCTATTCCTATAAATGATGTTGTTAATATTCTTCAGGACCTTATGGACCATGGATATGTAACAGGCAGACCATCTCTTGGAGTTTCACTTACTGATATTTCCGAAGACCAGTTATTCTCATATAGACTTGATGAAGCAGGCACATATGTAGCACAGGTAACATCAGGTTCTGCTGCTGAAAAAGCTGGAATCAAGCTTGGTGACCTTCTTGTTAAGATTGATGATACAGAGATAACTTCATCTTCTCAGGCTGCAAGCTTAATTTCAAAACATAAAGCTGGCGATGAAGTAAGTATCACTATTAAGCGTGATGGCAAAGAGCAAACTGTAAAAGCTACACTCGATGAATCAACAACAAGTAGTGACACAAAAACTGAACAATCCAGTTCAACCATAGACCCATATCAATCCTATGGTAATTATGGCAACTATGGTAGCTACGGCTTCTAATTCTAACAAAATTTAATATAAATAAAATAGAGCCTTACTGATAGCATAAACTGTCTGTGAGGCTCTGTTTTGCATTTTAAAAAGGGATTTTTATATCTATCTTTGCATATAGTTATAGAGGTGATGAATTTGAAAAGAGTTATTTCTTTATTTCTAATGGCACTTACCGCAATTTCTATAACTATGTTATGTATGACGGGTGCTAAGGAAAAGGATTTTATACGCTATGTTGAGTTTAATGTAACATATCCCGCCTTAGAAACTGCTATGAAACTTGATATAGATTCCCAAGATGATGAAATAAAACTAAATTGGATAGATATGCTCGCTTACTTAGGAGCAAAATACGGTGGGGATTTTTCAAGCTATAAGGAAAGTGACCTTAAATCTATAGCCGAAAAGCTCTCAAGCGGCGAAAAAATATCAGATTTAACTAAGGATATGAAGTATTATTCATATTATCGTGAGGCTTACGGAGCGGTACTTGATGGATTTCTTGGTGAATATACGGAAAAATCAACAGATGAAAACGGTAAAACTACCGAAACCAAAAAATATGGTTTGAAGGTTTATTCTCCTATTGCAAAAACTTTTCCATATTCACATTATGACGATTTCGGCGCTTCACGAACATATGGTTATAAGCGCCAACACTTAGGGCATGATATGATGGCAGCTGTCGGAACACCTGTTATAGCTGTTGAATCCGGAACGGTTGAGATTATGGGTTGGAACCAATACGGTGGTTGGAGAATTGGCATCCGTAGCGCTGATAAAAAAAGATATTACTACTATGCACATTTAAGACAAAATCGACCATATCAATGTGATATAGCAGAAGGCAAAACTGTGAATGCGGGCGATGTTATCGGATATGTTGGTCGAACGGGTTACAGCACAAAGGAAAACACAAATAATATCGACACAAGCCATCTTCATTTTGGCTTGCAACTTATTTTTGATGAGAGTCAGAAAGAATGTGATAATGAAATATGGATAAACCTCTATCCAATCACACTTTTATTAGAAAAAAATAAGTCTGAAGTTTGCCGCATTTCAGAAACAAAGGAATTTTACAGTATTTCTTCAATGCAAGAAATCGCAGAAAAAAATTAAAAGACTTATAAGGTGAAATTAATTATAGATTCTAATTAGGAATAAAAGATATAGATTTATTAATAACAAGAATAAAATTTTTTGAAAAAGTAGGGCATAAACGGCTAAATTCCATTAAGATGAAACTGTTTGTAAACTAAGAATGGAGAAGCCCAATATACTCTATAATCATTTTACGGAAATTTTAAACATTTTAGAAATCGTATTTTACATATATTTTTTCATAAAATTTAAATAAAAAAGAGAGCCTACATTTTGTAAGCTCTCTTTTTGTTATAATTCATCAACCATAATGTTTAGGTGCTTGATTTGTTGGCTTAACATCTTTAGGACCATTCTCTATATCATCAGGAATTGCCAGTTGATATGCAGATTCACCATGATAATCATATGTTGAACGCCAAACTCTTTCTCGTTTTATTTCTTTGCCATTTTTAAAGTAAACTCTTGCACTATAAGTGCTATACTTTGAACCTGTATTTTCTACACACCATGCAATCGGAACGATTTCATCGTATGCAGTTGGTTTTTCACCATAAATTTCTACCATAAGTTCAGGGTAACCATCACCGTTATTATCATACATATATGTTGCCATATACATTGCATATGCAGATGTATTTTTCATCTTAAGGTCTATATTTCCGTAGTCTATTGTAGCATCAAGACCGACTGGAACATACGTTGAAGCATATTGGTGTGGTAAGCGTTCTACTATCTCCATATTTGCACGAAGACCTGCGTTATAGATTGTAGTAGCTGCCTGACAGATACCGCCGCCATATTGAGGCTCATAGCTGCCGTTTACGATTGCTGATGATTTAACATAACCAAGGTCAGGGGTTGTAGTATCGCCGGTGCTTTCATTGAATGACCATGTTGCGCCCGGTTTGATAATTGAGCCGTTAATTGTTTCCATAGCAATCTGCATATTATGGTTTGAAGCCCAGACATTCGTAGATGTTGTTTCAAATGATGTAATAAGTTCAGTTTTTGTTTTTATTGTTTTTAAATCTACTTTGAAAGGAACATCAGAAAGCGAAACATTGATTGTACCTGTTTTATTACTTGATGCCATTATGGTATTTAGTTGCTGTATAGCATTATTTTTATCAAGTTCCTTACCGACTGTGCCATCTTCATATGTGAATTTATTTTTTGCGGTTGGATCGAACTTTTTAACATGGGCATCTACTGCTTTTATATTAACCTTTTTAGCAATCTTATCTGCAACAAGGTCAATAGCGTTATCGCTCAATGTGGCTGTAAGAGGAAAGTCAGTTACTCCGGCTTCGTTCTTATTATGAGTAGCTGATGGATTATCAAGCTCTCCTCTGCTGAAATGATAGGCGTTAATCAAAACATCAGCGGTATTATACTCATATGTGAAGTCATCTTGAGTAAGTTTAAAGGTTTTATTACCGTTTTCAACAGTAATATTTATGTCATCTCTTACCGATTTTTCTGCATCAGAAAGAGCTTTATAGGCATTACTTAATGTCATTCCCGAAACATTAATGCCCTGAACGGTAACATCTTTACCGAAAACAATGGAATCTGTGTTTATTTTCTGTACATCAATATCTGTAGAACTCTCTGAGGACGCTGTTGAAACTACTGCAGGAATACTGTCGCCTGATTTATTATTTTTTATCAAAGAAATAATACCCACACAAATTCCTGCTACTGCTACAACCGAAACAGCGCTGATTATAATAGCCTTAGTCTTTTTAGAGCTTTTAGGCTTTTCCGGTGCAGAGGTTCTATAACTCGCACGCTTATAGCTTCCTTCTTGAGCCGAAGCCTTGCCAGAACTTGACGCATTTGCAAAAACAGTTGAAAAGCCACTATTCTCTTTATGAGGAGTGGCAGCGAAAACGACTTCGCCTTTGTTTTCGTCTGAGCTTTGAGCTTTAGTTTCTTTTTCTAATTCTTTATCTATATCGCCCATAGCGCATACCTCCCTATCTTTATAGAATAATAATAACGCTTTTTCTCAAACTTGTAAAGTAACACTTTTTTTATTATTTAGGAATTTTGTTATGAAATTATTGGTAATTAGGGTTTTTCTTTTGTTAAAAAGTAAAAAAAGAAAATTTTTTAAGTATAATTAATAAATTTACTTTTTTAGTAGGCTTTAATTTATTGACTTTGGATAGCAATATTCATACAAAGCTGTAATTTTTTTAAAATTGCAAATTTTTTGTTAAAATTACAAATGGTGTTGTTTTTGGAATTTTTATGCTATAATATCGTTAAGAGCTTACTTCTGAAATAAAAATAACTTTGAGGTGACTTATGCAAATGTATGATAACACAGAAAGACCACAACGTGCTATATTGATTAGTATAGATACGGGAGATTATGATGCTGAGGCATCTCTTGAAGAACTCAAGGAACTTATGAAAAGTGCCGGCGGTGAAACTATTGCTACTGTTTCTCAAAAAAGAGATAAGCCGGATAGTGCAACTTGTTTAGGCTCAGGCAGACTTCTTGAAGTTAAGGAATTTGCTCAGGCTAATGATATAGACCTACTTGTTTTTGACTGCGAGCTTACTCCTACACAAATAAGAAATCTTGAGGCTGAAACAGATATTCGTACCATAGATAGAACCATGCTTATACTTGATATTTTTGCACTTCACGCAAAAACTAATGAAGGTAAGCTACAGGTTGAGCTTGCACAGCTTAAATACCTTATGCCAAGGCTTACCGGTAAAGGTCGTGAGATGTCAAGGCTTGGTGGCGGTATAGGAACTCGCGGTCCCGGTGAATCTAAACTTGAAACAGACCGCCGCCATATTCGCAGAAGAATTGAAACCTTAAAAGAGGAACTTTCTCATCTTGCCGACAGACGCAATCAACTTCGTGCAAGACGCAGTAAAGATGGTATAATTACGGCCGCAATAGTAGGATATACTAATGCAGGAAAATCTACGCTTATGAATACACTTACTCAAGCCGGGGTACTTTCGGAGGATAAGCTTTTCGCAACGCTTGACCCTACTTCCCGTTCTTTGAAATTGCCTAACGGAGTTTCTGTTATGATGATTGATACTGTTGGTCTTGTAAGACGCTTGCCACACCATCTTGTTGAGGCTTTTAAGTCTACACTTGAGGAAGCCGCTCTCGCAGATATAATTATAAATGTTTGTGACGCTACAAGCGAAGAATATCAACTTCATCTTGATGTTACAACTTCACTTCTGCACGATCTTGGCTGTGAAAACAGCCCTATTATTACAGTCTTTAATAAGTGCGATTTACTTTCGCCTGATGATATTCCACATAATTCGGGAAGTGTTCTTATAAGTGCTAAAACGGGCAATGGTATTGATAAACTTTTAGAGGCTATTGAGGAAAATCTTCCTGTTCAAATTAAGCGTTTTAATCTTCTTTTGCCATTTAATAAGGCCAATCTCATAGCGCAACTTCGTGATATGGGTGCTTTAATCAGTGAAGAATATACGGCCGACGGAATACTTGTAACTGCTAATGTAGAAAAACCGAGATGGCATATATATGAACCATATGAAATTTAATTTCATATTATATTATTAACTTATTTTTGTTAGAGGTTATTATTGTACAATTATCGTTGTAAAAATTGTGTATTAGTATTGACATGATATTCCAATAGGACTATAATATTATATAGTGTATTTCGACGCTATTCAGCAAATTTCATATGCAATGTGTAAGGGTGTTATTTTATGAGAATATTTAATTCAAGGGATAAGGAATGTAAATCCCCATTTGGTTCTGTTCGTGAGGGGGAAAGTATTCATTTTAGGATTACAATTCCCAGAGATTTAGGTTGTTCAAGTGCTATTCTTGCCCTGAAAGATGATTTTTCAGGGGATACTGTTTCTTATAGCATGTTTTGGTGCGGAATGCCTGATGAAAACAATGAACAATGGGAACTTGACCTCTCTGGTATAAGCACAGGACTTTATTGGTATCATTTTAGTCTTGATACAAAGCAAGGCAGAAAATATATTATGCGTGGCTGGGGAGGAGAAGGATACTTTTCTCATACTGACAATGACCCAAGATATCAGCTTTTATGCTATGATAAAGATTTTGAAACTCCATCATGGATGCCTGGTGGAATTATGTATCAGATTTTCCCTGATAGATTTTATTTTTCAGGAGAAAAAAAGAAAGGTGTTTATCCTGATAAAAAACTTCATGATGAATGGTATAAAATTCCTGATTGGCGTCCTGACGAAAATGGAATCGTCACAAATTCAGATTTCTTTCAAGGCGACCTAAAGGGTATTATTGAAAAGCTTGATTACCTTGAAGAACTTGGAGTAAACTGCATATATCTAAATCCTATTTTTGAAGCATATTCAAATCACCGCTATGATACGGGAGACTATGAAAAAATTGACCCTGTTCTCGGAACGGAAGAAGATTTTAAGGAGCTTTGCAGTGAGGCTAAAAAGCGTGGTATGCATGTTATAAATGACGGTGTTTTCAGTCATACAGGTAGTGACAGTAAATATTTTAACCGTCAAGGTCGTTATCCTCAGAATGGTGCTTATAACTCAAAAAGTTCACCATATTATACTTGGTATAAGTTTATGGATTGGCCAAATATTTATCATTCTTGGTGGGGCTTTGATACTTTGCCTGAGGTTGAAGAGCTTTCATATTCCTTTGATAGGTATATTAATGGTGAAAATGGTATTATCAGAAAATGGATGAAATGCGGAAATTCAGGTTGGCGACTCGATGTTGCGGACGAACTTCCAGACCCGTTTATTCAACATATCCGTGAGGCTATAAAGGCTGAAAATCCAGATGCACTTCTTTTGGGTGAGGTTTGGGAAGATGCTTCTATAAAGGAAAGCTACGGCAGTCGCAGACGCTTCCTCTATGGCAAACAGCTTGATAGTGTTATGAATTATCCTTTCAGAGATGCTATCCTTGGTTTCCTTGATTGTGGTGATGGCAGAGATATGGTAGAACTAATTAACTGTATCCTCGAAAACTATCCTCGCCCTGTTATTCGTTGCCTTATGAACCTTCTTGGAACTCACGACACCGAAAGAGTTATAACACTTCTTGCGGGTGAAAGACAAAACGGCAGAGGTCGTGAATGGCAAGCTAATACCTCACTTACGCCTTCTCAGCATGAGTATGGTTTAAAGAGAATGCGTCTTGCGAGCGGTATTCAGTTTACACTTCCCGGAGTGCCTTGTATTTATTATGGTGACGAGGCGGGCGTTGAGGGCTACAAAGACCCATTTAACAGAGCACCTTTCCCATGGGGTAAGGAGGATAAAGGTTTAACTGAATGGTATAAACAGCTTGCAAAACTCCGTTCATATTGTTCTTGCCTTAAAGATGGTGATTTTAAGGAATTTGGTTCTTATGAGAGAACTATGGGATATATCCGCTATGATGATACAGACGAACTTCTTTGCGTTTTCAATGCCGCTAACTTCCCTATTGACTTTATTGTGCCAAAGGAATTTGAAAACGGTGAAGCTCTTCTCGGAACTATTCTTAATGGCAGAGATTTAGAGATTCCTGCAAATTCCTGTGCATTTGTTAAGATTTCAGCAGACAAAAAGAAACTTTCTGATGAAGAACTTGAAAACAATGATGAAGTGATTTTTGAGCCTGCTGATTAAAAATTAATAATAAATACAAAAAAGAAGCTCATTTGAGAGCTTCTTTTTTTATATATTTATTGCTATTTTTGGGTTTATTTTATATTAGTTATCTTTGAAAGCAAGGATAAGTCTTAAAACTTCTACAAAAATCCATACGAGAGAGAAAATTAAGGAGAAAGCAGCTTTCCACTCAAATTTAGCGGAGATTTTGTTTTCTACGAGTTGATGTATTGTATCAACATCCTTAACAAGTGAGAGAGTTGCGATTATAATGCCGATGATTGAGAATACAATGCAGAGAAGCGGATTAGTTGCTACGAATATTGAGATTTCTTTTAAACCCGGAATTAAAAATCCTATTGCAATAACTACTGAAGAAATTACCAATGCGGCGATTGCTACGGTAACACCTTGTCTGAATTTGCTTGTGACTCTGATTTTGCCGTTCATATAAGCGAAAACTACTGCTGCAAAGATTGAAAGTGTTACTACGATTGCAAGTAGGATAGCTTCTCTGTAACCGTTAAAGAGATTTGCCATAGATGTATATAAGTATCCAAAGCTTATGCAATATAGTGAGCCAAAGAAAGGTATTGTTTTCTTTAAGAAGATACATACTATTGAAAGAATTAGGAGTAAAACGGCTGAAACTAAGCTACCAATGAGTTCCGGAACAGTTGCGAAAATATCCTCACCTAAATATATAGTCTGATAATTAAGACTGTGAATTATTGATGCGAGGACAACACCTACAAGTATCATAGCGAGAAATATTAAGCTTTTTAAAGTGATTCCTTTATATGAGGCTACTTCTGTGCCTGAATCTTTACCAACTGATTTTTTGATGTTGTGGAGAACTGGATTTGAGCCGAAGAAATTTTTTTCTTCTTGTTGAGTCATACTGTTTAATCTTGTATTTGCCATAAATAAAACCCCTTTTCTAAAATTTATTTTTATTTAAATTTTGCTTGTTTTGTGCTTTCACTAATATATACGAGTGAATAAGAGGTTTTCCACGCATTTTATAAGAATTTTTTTAAATATTGTCCTGTGTAAGAATTTTTATTTTGTACGATTTCTTCTGGAGTGCCTGTGCCTACGATAGTACCTCCGCCGCTGCCGCCTTCTGGACCTAAATCAATGATGTAATCAGCTGTTTTTATAAGGTCGAGATTATGCTCGATAACTATTACGGTATTGCCGCTATCGACAAGCTTTTGAAGAACATCAACAAGCTTATGGACATCGGCTATATGCAGACCTGTTGTTGGTTCATCGAGAATATAGACAGTTTTTCCGGTAGGACGCTTGGAAAGCTCTGTTGCAAGCTTTACGCGCTGTGCTTCACCACCTGAAAGTGTTGTTGCCGGTTGCCCAATCTTGATATAACCTAAACCGACATCACAGAGCGTTTTAAGTTTTCTTGAAATCTTAGGAATATTGCTGAAAAATTCTGTTGCTTCTTCGGCTGTCATCTCGAGTACATCATAGATAGATTTGCCTTTATATTTTATTTCCAGAGTTTCACGGTTATAACGTTTTCCGCCACAAACTTCGCAGGGCACATAGATATCAGGTAAGAAGTGCATTTCAATCTTGATTATTCCGTCGCCCTCGCAGGATTCGCAACGACCACCTTTTATATTAAAAGAAAATCTTCCTGATGAATACCCACGCATTTTTGCATCGTTAGTGCTTGCGAAAAGCTCTCGAATATCTGTAAAAACTCCTGTATATGTTGCAGGATTTGAGCGTGGAGTTCTGCCAATAGGGGACTGGTTGATGTCGATAACCTTATCGAGATTTTCTACACCGAGAATTTCATCGTGTTCTCCGCTGCGTGTTTTTGCACGATTTAAAGTTGAAGCGAGAGATTTATAAAGTATTTCATTGACAAGAGATGATTTTCCCGAACCTGAAACACCGGTTACACAAAGAAATGTTCCGAGTGGAAATTTTACATCAATGTTTTTAAGGTTATTCTGTCTTGCTCCTTTAACCTCAATAAATTTTCCGTTTCCTTTTCTGCGTGTCTGTGGAACAGGAATTTTTCTTGCTCCGCTGAGATATTGTCCAGTGATGGACTTTTCGCAAGCTATAATATCATCAACAGTTCCTGCACAAACAAGTTCACCGCCATGAGCTCCTGCACCCGGTCCTATATCAACTATATAATCAGCGGCGCGCATTGTATCTTCATCATGTTCTACAACGATAACAGTATTGCCTAAATCACGAAGATTCTTGAGCGTTGCAAGAAGTTTATCGTTATCACGCTGATGCAGACCTATACTTGGCTCATCAAGGATATAAAGAACGCCCATAAGCGATGAACCAATCTGAGTAGCAAGGCGGATTCTCTGACTTTCACCGCCTGAAAGAGTTTCGGCGGCTCTTGAAAGGGTGAGATAGCCAAGTCCGACGCTTTTAAGAAAATTGAGGCGTGATATAATTTCTTTTATAACAAGCTTGGCAATCATACGCTGTCTTTCAGTAAGCTCAATATTATTTATAAAGTCGAGCGCTTTATCGACAGACATATCACAAAATTCGCTGATATTAAGTCCGCCGACAGTTACAGCAAGGCTTTCAGGGGAAAGTCTGCGTCCATGGCAGGCTTCACATTCTGTGGCACTCATAAAGGATTCAATTTCTTCCTTTATCCATTTACTGCTTGTTTCTCTGAATCTTCGCTCAAGATTATTTATAATTCCCTCGAATGGTACTTCATTAACACCTGAGCCATACTCACGCTTTCTTACAACACGAATTTTTTCGCCCTTTGTTCCATAAAGAATTATATCGAGAATTTCGGGAGGAAGTTCTTTTACTGGAGTATCAAGCGAGAAATTGTACTTTTCTGCAAGAGCTTCAAAGTACATTGTTGCAATCGTGCTGCCTTCCATAGCCCAACCGCTTGCTTTGATACCGCCTTTACGGATTGAAAGTTCGGGATTAGGGATAATCAAATCTTTATCTACTTTTAGAAAAACTCCAAGGCCTGTACACTTTTTGCAAGCACCAAAAGGATTATTGAAAGAAAACATTCTTGGAGAAAGCTTGTCTATGCTGAAATTATGGTCTGGGCAAGCATAATTCTGAGAATAAAGTATATCCTCGCCGTCCTGTACTGAAATAACAGTCAAACCGCCAGCAAGCTTTGAGGCGGTTTCTATGGAATCGGCAAGTCTTGATTGAATATCGTCTTTGATAACAAGTCGGTCAACGATTATGTCGATATTGTGCTTTTTGTTCTTTTCAAGGGCGATGTTTTCGGAAAGGTCATAGATTATTCCGTCAACTCTTACTCTGACAAAGCCCGATTTCGAGGCGGATTCAAGAACTTTTTTATGCTCTCCTTTTTTACCTCTTATAACAGGTGCTAAAACCTGAATTTTACTTCTTTCTGGTAGTGACATAACGCTATCAACTATCTGGTCAACTGTTTGTTGTTTGATTTCTCTGCCACAAATAGGACAGTGAGGGATACCTATTCTTGCATACATAAGACGCAGATAATCGTAGATTTCTGTCACCGTACCGACTGTTGAACGAGGATTTTTTGAGGTTGTTTTTTGGTCGATTGATATTGCCGGAGAAAGTCCTTCAATGCTATCAACATTCGGCTTTTCCATCTGACCAAGGAACATTCTTGCGTATGAGGAGAGAGATTCTACATAACGGCGTTGTCCTTCAGCGTAAATTGTATCAAATGCGAGGGAGGATTTTCCTGAACCTGAAAGTCCTGTAAGAACTACAAGCTTTTCTCTTGGAATTTCAACATCAATATTTTTTAGATTATGCTCTCTTGCACCTTTTACTACGATATTTTTTATCATTGGAATTACCTCCATGAGTAAATGATTTTTGAAAAATCGACAGTATGTTCGCTTATTTACATGATAGCATAAATAAAAGTATTTTGCAATGGAAATTCGCAGTATATAGTTAATATGAATTAAAAGTAAAAAAATAGCGGCGGATTTTATCCGCCGCTCAGAGAACAAAGAATGTTAAGGGCTTTGCCCTTAAAACCCACCAAAGGCTCCGCCTTTGGAAACTGCAAGCTTTTGAAAAAGCTTGAGCAAAACTTTTTAGCTGTCTTAAAGAAGTGCGTTAGTTAACCGTAGGGGCGAACTGTGTTCGCCCGCTTGGTAGTTATTTCCTCCGTGTAAGCAAAATTTAATTATATACCAAAACCACCGTTTACGCCGAGCACTTGAGCGGTGATGAACGAGGATTTATCGGATATGAGAAACTCTACTGCGCTTGCAATATCATTTGGAGTGCCTATCCTGCCCAGAGGCGTTTCGTTACGAAGTACCTCAATATCTTCTTGAGTATAGCATGAAATCATATCGGTGTTTATGACTCCAGGAGCTATACAGTTTACGGTAATTCCGCTTGGTGCAAGTTCTTTCGCAAGAGCCTTTGTAAGACCGATAATGCCAGCTTTAGATGCTGAATAAACTACCTCGCAAGACGCACCAACCTCGCCCCAGATAGATGAGATATTTATAATTCTTCCGCAATGCTCAGATACCATATATCGTGTTGCTTCACGAGAACATTTTATTGCACCGATGAGGTTTGTTGATATTACGGCTTCAAGCTGTTTATCGCTTATATCTTGAATAAGGCTATTTTGCAGAGCGATTCCGGCATTATTTATCAGGGCATAGGGTGTGCCAAAGTTTTTATATGCTTGCTCAAAGATTTTCTTTATATCGGCTGTTTTTGAAACATCTCCCTGAATGGCAATGGCTTTGCCACCTTGCTCTTGGATTTCTTTGCAGAGTTCAAAGGCTTTTTCGGCAGAATTATTATAGTTTATTACTATTGCATATCCTGCCTTTGCAAGTGTTGCGGAAATTGCTGAACCGATACCTCTTGAACCGCCTGTTACAATAATAGAACGCATATTTTACTCCTTGATAAGGGCTTTTTCAATTTCTCCAACGAAAATAATATGATAGTCATTATCGCTATAGCACTTATCTATAATGCTTTTATCTATGAAAGATTCAGCGTTCATTTCCTGACGGTAGAGCTTTTTACAGATAAGGACAAGCTTACCTTCTTCAAAATATGGAACTTTTTCATCAAGTACAGGTGTGATACCTGTTTCCTTAACCTTATCATAATCTCTGCCTGAATTTTTTCCGCAGAAAGTTAAAGCCTTACGCATAGCGTCACTACCAAATGTGAGTGAGAAATGGTCAAATTTATCCATAAACTCAAGGGTATAGCGGGATTTTCTGACATATACTGTTGCAACATTCTTATTCCAAAGAACGCCAACGCCACCCCAGCTTACAGTCATTGTGTTGAAATTTTTGGAATCGCCTGATGTAAGCAAAGCCCAATCCTTATTAAAAAGATTATAAGGACTTGCAGTAAGTTCAGTAATATTTATTTCTTTAAAATCGGACATAAAGGATACCTCCATAAATCTATTTTGCATATATTATATCATATGAAAGGTTTAAATTAAAGCGAAAAATATACATGAGAGCTTTGATTTATATTTATTATTTATTGAGGATTTATCATAATCAAAAATGAGCTTTGTTAATCCATAAAGCATAATTTTTAAATGTGCTATATCAGCTTGAAATATTCAATAAAAAAAGTGGAAAAAATGGAGTTTTATTCTAAAAAAGCACTTAATTTTTAAATATTTCATAAAAAATTTTGAAAATTACTTGAAAGTTATTTGGTACTTATTGTATAATAATCTATATTATAGTGACTTATGATAGTATTAAAAAAAGGTGCTTTATATGAAAAAGAAAAAGATAAAAAACAGAATAAAGCCAAAGAAAAATTATATTCTCAGAATCGCAGTGGCGGCGTTTTTTATTTTTATTATGGTCACGATAGTAGACCAGCAGATTAAGATTCAGCAAAGTCGTAACGAGCTTGAAAATGTTAATAATCAACTTGAAATGGCTCAGATGAAAACTCTTGACCTTGAAAAAAAATCACAGCTTGCTGAACAGGCAAGTAAGCTCACAGTCAGCGAGGTTAAGATTCCAAATGCTGAATCAAGTACTGAATCGAGTGCAGGTGAGGAATCCTCAGGAGTGAATGAGAATTCTGCTTCAAATCTTCAGTCGAGTAACAAAAATGAGGAATCGAGCAAAAATAAAACTGACGAGCAAAAAGAATGTGAGGAGTATCTAAGGCAGGAAGCATTGCGACTCGGCTATGCCAAAAGCGGAGTGCGTGTTTTTCAAAATATAGCCGGAAATTAAGGGGAGGAAAAATTTTCACTATGGGTCTTGCAGTAGGAGATATTCTTGAGGGTAAGGTTAGCGGAATCACTAAGTTTGGTGCTTTTGTAGATTTGCCGGAAGGAAAAACAGGTATGGTGCATATTTCTGAAGTCGCTCAGACTTATGTTAAAGAAATCAGCGACTTCGTTAAAATGGGGCAGGTTGTTAAGGTTAAGGTTATGTCAATTAGTCCTGAGGGTAAGATAGGACTTTCTATGAAGAAAGCTCTGCCTCCAGCTCCAAAGCCAAATGGCAGCTTTAAAAAGCAGGGAGGAACACAAAGCCCAGGCAGACCTGGCAATTTTGAATGGCAAAGCTCTAAGCGACCTGAGGCAACAAGCTTTGAGGATATGATGTCTAAATTTAAGCAGACAAGTGACGAAAAAATGTCTGACCTCAAGCGTTTTAATGAGGGTAATTCAAGACGCTCTGGCAGAGGCTCTCGCGGAAATGGAAATAATAACGGATATTCATCAAGATAATTATAGATTTTAATAGACTTTTGATAATTAAATTAAGCAGGTGGACAATACAAAAATGTCGCCTGCTTAATTTATGGTTTAAGCTGTGTAAAGGCGTAATATATTAAAACATAAATTGAATTTATAATTTGTACTTTTGTGCGAAATAGCAATCAGATGCTTTTGACGGATATGTGCTATTTTTAAACCTAAAAAAGGCATTTTATTGCTATTGATGAATTGATTTTTCTGTATTATAATACTATTGTGATACACTTGAATTTTTACAAATAAATTTATTGCGCTTTGATAAATAGTATTATATTAACCACTGTAGTTCCTGATATTCTTTTGTATTAATATAATTGGATTTTTTATTTGTAAAAATCTTTACATTAAGCTTTGTATGACTAAAGGACGGTAAAAATGAGCAAAACTAATGAAAAATATACTAATGAAGAAATACTGTCTTTGAAAGAGGCGGTTCAACACGGAGATTTTCTTCTACCTTTTGATATTTATAGAACAAGAATGCCTGAATATTTTAACTCCTTTCCTATGCATTGGCATGAAGAAATTGAGATAGTATATATTAAGGGCGGTTATGTTGAATTTAATATTGACCTTGAAACATATGTTGCTGAGGAAAATGATATTGCTATCATTCCTCCTTGTGTTCTTCATTCCTTTAAGCAATATAAAGGCAATGATGCAGATATGCTTACTATGATGTTTAATATGAGTATGCTTACAAATAATTCTACAGATGCCTGTTCTATAAGATATTTTACGCCTTTTTATGAAAGACAGCTCTCTATGCCTTATATAATAAAGCACGACCACCCATCTTATAATAAAATTCGTGATATATATCTTTCAATAGTTGATATATATGAGAAGAAGAACGATTTCTATGAACTGATTATAAAATCTAAGCTCTATGAACTTTTCTATATATTTTTCTCGGAATGCTTTGAAAAGATTGATTATGATACTACTCTTAAAAATAACACAACTAAGAATATCAAGGCTATTCTTGATTATATCAGCGAAAACTATATGAACTCTATTACGATAGAGGAACTTTCTGCAAGTGTAAATCTTAGCAAACACTACTTTATGAGATTCTTTAAAAAGTATATGGGAACAACTTGTATTGAATATATCAACGATTATCGTTTGAATATTGCTACAAATATGCTTCTGACAACAAATGCTCAGATTACAGAGATTGCAACAAGTATAGGTATTACAAACCTCTCATACTTCAATAGAATATTTAAAAAGAAATATAATATGACACCTAAAGAATATCGCCGTAGCCTTGAAAATAGGCGTACAACAAACTAAAAATAAATTTGTAATTGCTCGAATTTTGCAATTTACACATAATTATTAATAAATAGCTTCTTTTTGTATTGACTTTACTAAGTGCTGAATGCTATACTATCTTTATATTATTTATATTTATTTGGAGGTAGAAAAATGGCATATTCATTAGAAATCAAAGATGCTATAGAACAATATCTTAAAAATGACGAATGGAACTACACATTTGATGAGGAAAGAGAAGTTATCAGATGCGGAATTAACCTTAGAAACCGTCTTAAAGAGTGTCGCATAATTGTGGACCTTGATGAAACAAAGTATCTTTCACTTGCTCTTATCAGTCTTAACTGTGATGAGGAACATAGAGTAGAGCTTTCTAAGTTCCTTACTATGGTAAACTATGGTCTTTTGATTGGTAACTTTGAAATGGATTTTAATGACGGTGAGGTTCGTTATAAGATTGCAACAAATTGCAAGGATTGTATTCCATCGCAGGCCGTTGTAGAGGATAGTATGATGATTCCTGCGGTTATGTTTGAACAGTTTGGTGATGCTATTCTTGATGTTATGTTTGGTTATAAAACTGCTGAAGAGGCTTATGCTTCTACAGAAAACAATGAATAATAATTAATTTTATTATAAAAATGTAAAATTTTGAAAGTCTGCTTATTTAAAGCAGGCTTTTATTATTTACAAATTAAAATTTATATGATAAAATTTTAATTATCAATAAAAACATAAACATAATTTATAGCAAATTAGCTAATTTGTGAAAACATAAACAGCCGTGTTATGTTTATGCGAATTTATGTTTGTGTATTATATTTGATTTTTGCAAGAAATTTAAAACTTATTGAATCTGTAACCGTGTTAAATGGATTTTATAAAATCAAAGTTTCTTGCAGAATAGCATAACTTCCGTTACAATTATGCAGAAATTTCATAAACTTGCTAAATAACATGAATTCGATGATAGTTGTTACTTAATCATAATTTTGAATCGGTACCTATAGAGAACCCCTTCGAGGGTTCCCTACGAAAAACATTCCGCCGGAACATCTTTCTACCTTACTGCGTTTTACGGAGCATAAAGTGTTTCGCTCCCTGCGGAGAGCGAAAAGGGCGTTGCCCTTAAAACTCAGCAAAGGCTCTGCCGTAGGTAACTACCTTTGGAAACTGCGAACCTTTGAAAAGGCTTGAGCGAAACTTTCAACCTTTATTGAATTCGTGTTAAATAAAAAAACAAACGGAGGAATTATATGATTTATGCCGAACATCTGAAAAAAGAATTTAAAAAGGTTATCAAAGAACCTGGCTTAAAAGGTAGTATTAAAGCACTGTTTAAGCCGAAAAAAGAAATCGTGACGGCTGTTGATGATATAAACTTTCATGTTTCTAAGGGCGAGATACTGGGGTTTATCGGTCCTAATGGCGCCGGTAAATCAACAGTTATCAAAATGCTTACGGGTATATTGACGCCGACAAGCGGAGAGTGTCGTATTAACGGACAAATTCCGCAGAATAACAGGCAAAAATATGTTAAGGAAATTGGTGTTGTTTTCGGTCAGAGAACACAACTTTGGTGGGATTTACCGCTTACTGAAACATACAATGTTCTGAAAGAAATTTATGAAGTTAGTGATGAGAATTTTAAAAAGCGAATGGCTTTTCTTAATGAAGTGCTGGAACTTGAGGGATTTATAAAAAGTCCTGTAAGAACACTTTCGCTTGGTCAGCGTATGAGAGCGGATATTGCGGCATCACTTCTGCATAGCCCTAAGGTACTTTTTCTTGATGAACCGACTATTGGTCTTGATGTTGTTGTAAAAGATAATATTCGTAATGCTATTATGGAGATTAACAAGGAAGAACAGACTACTGTAATACTTACAACTCATGATATAAGCGATATAGAACTTCTCTGCAAGAGAATTGTTATGATTGACAAAGGAAAAAATGTTTTTGACGGAGATTTGCACGAGCTTAAAAGCAAGTATGGTCAAATAAGAGAATTGCATTTTGAAACAACTACAAAAGATATATCGAATGTTCTTGCGTATAAAGAGCATTTCAATTTTATTGATGACGATATATCTGTAAATGTAGATGGAAATCTTGTAAATGTTCGCTTTAATTCTTCTGTTGTTCCTGTATCAGAAATGCTGAAATATACCCTTCAAAAAATTGATATCAATGATATTAGTGTTAAAGATGCGGATATCGAGGAAATCGTACGCAGGCTTTATAAGCAGGGGGTATAGTATGCGAAGAAAGTTTAAGATTTATAAGCCATTTATAAATGCAGGACTTCAGGAAGCTACAACATATCGTGTGAATTGGGTATTTCTTACATTGGGTAATGTATTAGCTTGTTTTGTATCGTATTTCATTTGGAAAGCAGTTTTTCTTTCAAGTGGAAGTGACACAATGAATGGTTTTACAATGCCACAGATGGTAGTATACATATTTCTTATGTTTCTTACATCTCTGCTTATTTCAAGCGGTGGAACCTATGATATAGGAGAAGAAATCAGAGATGGCTCAATAGCTATGAGAATGATTAAGCCTATAAGCTATAATGCTACCTTTCTTTTTCAAGAGCTTGGAAATAAGATTATGACTGTATGTATATTGGTTCTGCCTATTATTATTGGTGTTGAAATATGTCGTACAATCTTTACGGGTGCTATACAGTTTAATATTATTGGGTTTATACTATATATACTAAGTTGCATTTTTGCTTACCTTATAAATTTTTTCTTTAATATATGTTTTGGCTTTATTGCTTTCGTAATCAAGTATCTTTGGGGTGCAAATATGATGAAAAACTGTTTGATTGGTTTTTTATCAGGTTCTGTTATACCTTTTTCGTTTCTGCCTGATATTCTTGAGAAGATTTTTCTTTTACTGCCCTTTGCATCGCTTAACTATACGCCTGTTATGATTTATATGGGTATTTATAGTGGATTTGAAATTCTATTTTATATGGGATTGCAGGTATTTTGGGTAGTAATATTTTGGGGACTTTCAAAGATGCTTTGGCATATTGCTACAAAACATCTTTGTGTGCAAGGGGGTTAAGAATGAAAACGATAAAAAGAGCGTTCCGTATGCACAGAATTTTTGTTATACAGGAACTTAAACGAATGATGGAATATAAAGGAGACTTCATTGTTGGTATAATTGGTTTCCTTTTAGGACAGTTTTTTAACCTTTTATTCATATGGATTATTTTTAGTCAGATTCCAAACCTTGTCGGTTGGACGCTTGAACAGATAGTATTTATTTATGGATTCTCGCTTATACCGAAAGGACTTGACCATTTGCTTTTTGACAATCTTTGGGGTATCGGACATTTTATTGTACGAAAAGGAGATTTCGATAAATATTTGACCCGACCTATAAATCCATTGTTTCATGTTATGGTAGAAAAGTTACAGATAGACGCCCTTGGTGAATTGATTATGGGGATAGCGCTTATTTGTATAGTATTGCCATCGCTTGTTATTGAATGGAGTTTTATAAAGATTGTTATGATTTTAATAGTTATACCATTTGCAACATTGATATACACAGGTATCAAAATTGCAACTGCTGCAATAGCTTTTTGGACAAAACGCAGTGGAAATATAACATATATGTTCTATATGGTTAATGATTTTTCAAAGTATCCTATAAATATTTATAACAATTTTGTGAAAACTATAATTACATACATAATACCTTTTGCTTTTACAGCGTTTTATCCTGCTTATTATATTCTTACAGGTGAAAATCCATTATTTAATATAGGTGTAACAGTGCTTATAGCGATTGTGATTATGTCTATTGGGATTTTTATATGGAATAGAGGAATAAAGGCATATGAAAGTGCCGGCTCTTAATGCTTAGCGAAAATCAATTATAAAAACTAAAAGCGCTTGGATTTCTTTACGAAATTCAAGCGCTTTTTAATTTGCTTAATTATATTTTATCGTTCTTTTTGAGCGAATTATATAAATAGCAATTATAGCTTTTGGGACTGATGGTTTAGAGTTGCGTCCGCAAATAGTTGCGATTTACTCTCTGCCAAGTAAGTAGTCTATCGAAACCTCAAGTATATCAGCGAGTGCAACAAGTTCAATATCTGTAACGGAACGAATCTGACCTTCAAGCTTAGAAAGACCAGAGGCATTCATATCAACACCATTGACCTGCAACTGTGCAAGTAATTCTTTTTGTTTAATACCTTTACTTTTACGAGCAGCTTCAACTTTTGCACCGATAAGGTTACGATTGCCCAGTGCCTGCTTACGCAATCTCATCAAATATCCTCCTAACATTTATTATACTATGTATTATACTTTAACTTATGCTAAATAACAATGGCTAATTTGTAAGAAATGACAAAGAGGTTTTAGTTTATATTGCACAGCAATAATTATTAAAATTTCCAAATAGAAATATGGTGAAGGTAAAATTAAGACAAAATTCGCCAATAGAAAAAAGCAAATTTTTATATTAAAAGCGAAAATTCGCAACGATATACGCAATAATGCGGCGACCGAGCCTATAAGCCGGGTTCTGTCGTGAACAGCCATCTATCTTGGCAGGGCGTTACCGCCGCTGCTCGATGCCACCTAAGCGAAGCCATCGGGCCGATGTTGAATGCTTCTATGCGGTGTTGCTCCGAATAGGGTTTACAGGGCCACACAGTCTCCTGCGTGCCGGTGAGCTCTTACCTCGCCTTTCCACCCTTGCCTGACGAATCAGGCGGTATATCTCTGTTGCACTATCCCTGGGGTCGCCCCCGGCGGCCGTTAGCCGTTATTCTTGCCCTATGGAGCCCGGACTTTCCTCGGGTGAAGCCTTTCGGCTTTCATCCGCAGCTGTTCAGCCCGCTCGCAAAAGATATTTTACTATATTTTTATCCGAATGTCAAATACTTATGCTAATCAAAGCTTTGCAACGCCTGTTTTTCTTGCAGCTTCCACAACAGCTTCAGCAACAGCCTTGCCGACTCTTCTATCAAATGCCTTTGGAAGAATATATTCATCGTTAAGCTCATTATCAGAAACGAGAGAAGCAATCGCATAGGAAGCTGCGGCTTTCATTTCTTCGTTGATTTCGCTTGCACGACAATCCAAAGCACCTCTGAAAATTCCCGGGAAAGCAAGAACATTATTGATTTGATTTGGGAAATCTGAACGACCTGTGCCTACTATTCTTGCACCTGCTTTCTTAGCAATATCGGGCATAATTTCAGGTGTAGGGTTAGCCATAGCAAAGATGATTGGTTCATCCGCCATAGATTTTACCATTTCTTCATTTACGATATTTGGTGCGGAAACGCCGATAAAGAGGTCAGCACCCTTCATTGCGTCTGCAAGAGTACCGGTCTTTTTAGAACGGTTTGTGATTGTAGACATATACTGCTGTTCTGGGTTGAGTCCGTCCATACCCTCGCAAATGATACCAGCTTTGTCTACCATTGTAAGATTTTTAAGACCGAGGTTGAGAAGGTGCTTTGCAATAGCTATACCCGCTGAGCCTGAGCCGTTGATGACGGCATTGATTTCGCTGAGGTCTTTCTTGACAACTTTCAATGCATTGAGGACAGCCGCCGCAACGATGATTGCAGTTCCGTGCTGGTCATCGTGGAAAACAGGAATATCGCAAATTTCTTTGAGCTTTCTTTCAATTTCAAAGCATCTTGGAGCGGCAATATCCTCAAGGTTGATTCCGCCGAAGCTTCCTGAGATAAGATATACTGTTCTTACGATTTCATCGACATCTTTGGAACGAACACAAATAGGAAAGGCATCAACTCCTGCGAATTCCTTAAACAAAGCACATTTGCCCTCCATAACAGGCATACCAGCCTCGGGACCTATATCGCCAAGTCCGAGAACAGCTGTACCATCGGTTATAACAGCAACTAAATTGCTTCTGCGTGTAAGTTGGAAAGACTTTTCATAGTCCTTCTGTATCTCAAGGCAAGGCTCTGCAACGCCAGGAGTATAAGCGAGTGACAAATCCTTTGTATCATTGACGGCAACACGAGAAACAACCTCGATTTTTCCTTGCCATTCATAGTGCTTTTGCAACGATTCTTCTCTGATATTCATTATAGACTTCCTTTCAAATTCAATATCTTAATAAATTTTAGTACATCAAGGAGTTTTTGTAAAGTGCTTAATTGCAAAATCTGACATTTTTCCCAATTAGCTAACAAACTTTCTAAAGACAATTAAAGTTTAGGTCAAGCCTTTGAAAAGGCTTGCGGTTTCCAAAGGCGGAGTCTTTGGTCGCTCTCCGCAGAGAGCGAAATACTTTTGGGCGAAGCCCAACATTTGTTTTTTCTTAGGCGAACGCAGTTCGCCTTTATCGACTAATGTTGCTAACAAGAGAAAATTAAGCGGTGGACAAAGTCCACCGCTTTAGAAGCAAAGAATGTTAAGGGCGTTTCCCTTAAAACCTACCAAAGGCTCTGCCTTTGGAAACCGCAAGCTTTTGAAAAAGCTTGAGCAAAACTTTTAAGTGTCTTAGAGAAGTTTGTCAGCTAATTGTAGGGGCGAACTGTATTCGCCCGCTCGGTAGCCACTTCATCCGCAGCAACAAGCTTCTCACACCCACTATGAGCGAGACTTGTCGAGAGATTCTGCGTCTTGGCAGCGGAGGCACTCCGCCTTGAGCAAAATTTTTAAGTGTCTTAACTCAAGTTCATAAGCTATTAAAATCTTCTTTACTGCCATTGAAAACATTCATATCAATAAATTTTTCATCGCCACTATAACCATCAAGTACAGCTCTATCGGTATATTGCCAGAATGTCCATTGCTTATTGTCAGAAAGTGAGGGATAGCTTAAAATATTTCTTATCCAAATATTATAATCATTATATTTTCCCGATATGAACATATCATAAGACTTTCCAGTTGCGTAGATTATAGGTTTCTTTTTATAGTATTTTTCTATTTCTTGAAGAAAAGCGTTAAGCTCCTTATCTACATCTTTTGAATTTGGTGGATTTTGCTCTTTATCACTGTAAAATTCTACATCAACAACAGGTGGAAGCATATTATCTGATATTGGTACAACTTTTATAAAGTTTTCAGCTTGAGTTTTACCAGAACTATCATAACTGAAAAAATGATAAGCACCGATTCTTAAATTTGTTTTTTGTGCATTAGAATAATTTTCGGAAAAATTAGGGTCTACAAAAGAACTTCCTTCTGTTGCTTTAATAAAAGCAAATTGAATATCCTGCTCGGAAAGAGTTTTCCAATCTATTTTGCCCTGATAGGACGAAACATCAACTCCTCGGACAGGATATTCATCTATTGAGGGATTATTAAGAAATATTATGCCATTCCATAGCATTATTCCTACGGATATAACTATGGTAAGTATAATAGCAAAAATGATTAAAATTATTTTTGTACTTTTCTTTCTAAGCATATATCTATTCCTTATCTTCTTTTGAATCGCTGTTTTGCCTATCTGAATTATCTTTATATGCGGATTGAATTTTGTTTACAAAGCCCGGGAAAAATGTGGAACTATGTAGTCTGCCTCGATAATCGCTCATTTCATAATGATTGAGATAGCTCATTGCATAACCAAGAATAAGCCAGAAAATAAGTACACGATAGGAAATATCAAGCAACAAAGTGACTTCAAACATTGAATAAACGCAATATGCCGCCAAAAATGCAAGCAAACAAGGCAACATCTCACGCTCAGTATCATTTTTGTTGCGTTTCTTGAAGATGCAGACAAGCATACTTTTTGCAATCTTTACTGCAAAGATTATAAAGAAAGTAAAGCCTACAACTCCAAAGCTTACGATTATAGTTACAAAGCCATTGTGGAAATCAGAATATTTCAATCCACCGAGATACTTTTCGCCATAGAGGACAATATTTCTTGGAGCAACTCCAAAGATAGGGTAGAGAGAGAAAAGTTTAGCAGCTTGTTTAAGTAGCGGTATTCTTCCGCTGTCGATATTTTTATTTTCGTGGGTAAAGGTTGTTGCCTTTTTATCGCTGAAAATATTTTCCGTATGTGTGTTATCGCTTGGAAGATATTTGTTGTTATCGGTTTTTGAGGTTTCAGTTGGTTTTGAAGTTTCTTCCGAATTGGAAGGTTTGCTTTCTGGAATTCTTGAATTTTCGGAATCAGGAATTGTACTTGTTACTTCTATATTTTGAGTTTCTGAAATTTTTCTTTCGGATTCAAGCAGTGCGGCAAAGCCTTCTTGTGCGAAAGATCTTATTGTTAAAAATGAAAAGGCAAATACTACACAAGCAAGAACCAATGAAATTATTCTTAACATGAAATTAAATGTTCTTACAGTATCGCTGTTTCTGAAAATTTTATAGAATGCTATGAAACAAACATAGATTATTATGAATACAAGTGAACCGTTTGAATCGGAAAGAAAGAGTGAAATTAAGTTTATAAAAAGACATATTCCATAGTAAAGACTTACTCCGAAAGTAAACTTAGAAACAGCTTTATGTCTTAAATAAAGTATGTGACAAAGAATAACGCCGATAACGGCATAAAATGCCAAAAGATTGGCGTTTGTGAATATGCCAACAAAACGATTATCTTTTATGCTGATGTAATAATCCATAAACATAAAGCCTTTTTTAGAGCATAGAAGTATTATGATACTTATAGTCATAAGTATGGTCGTTGATGAAAGGAAAAACTTAAAAAAGAAAGTCATCTCTCGTTTTACAGCCTCATGAGTTTTTTCGGCATATAGTCCGTAAAACAGAAAGAAACAGAGGATAACATAATAAATCATAAAAAGATTTTCGTGCAAATTATAGGCAAAGTTTACTGCAATTGAAATAAGACCTGAAGCAAGAAATAGAGTAATTATAGGTAAGTGCTTGATTTTTCTTAATTTCTTTTCTTTTATAAGCTTTATGTATAAAACGATTCCTGCCCATACATATATTGGAGCGGCTAAAAAATAGCAGGCAGTATCTATCACGCAAACAGAACCAAAAAACAGCAGGCAAAGCAATGAGAATCTTATAGCAGAGGTATTCATAAGCAATGCTGTTATTTTCTTTTTTGTGATATTCATTACAGGTATACACCACCAGTCATATTACTTGAGTACGGCGATAACCGTCATAAACATAACCTTTAAATCGAAAAACAGATTGAATTTTTCTGTGTATTCAAGGTTTATTTTCATTTTTAAGGGGAGAACCTTTTCTACATAAACCTTATCTGCATCATCAGCGTCTTTCAAAAGCTTTTCTTCGTCTTTAAATTTTATGCTTGTCAGTGAAGTTATTCCGGCAGGGAGTAGGAGCGTTGCCATCATTTCAGGCTTATAGCATCTGACATATTTCATAACCTCGGGTCTTGTACCGACAAAACTCATACTTCCTGAAAGGATATTAAAAAGCTGTGGTAATTCGTCAAGTCTTGTTTTTCGCAAAAAATGTCCTGCATTAGTAACACGAGAATCATGGTCAACTGTAACCTGTGAACCGATAGATTCAGCATTTTGAACCATTGTTCGAAACTTTATAATATGAAAAATTTTTCCATAACGAGTAACTCTTTCTTGCCGAAAAAAAACGCTGCCCTTTGAATCACATTTAACCCAAATCGCAACAATCAAAAAAATAGGTGAAAGCACAATCAACATAATTAACGCAAGAATAAAATCAAGTATACGCTTAAAAAGCAGGTTTGCCGTCTTTCTGGAAAGTATATCATAATATTTTTTTACATCATCATTTTTCATATTTTCGGGGAGCTTGTCCCATCTTCGGAGGAGCATATCTGTCCACACCTTTAATAAATTTATTTTATATATTATACAATAAATTACTTTTCTTTGCAACAAATTCAACAGCTATATTATATATGCTTAGTTTTGAAAAAAAGAGGATTTTTAGTTGGAAAATTTAATTTAATGTGAGTTTGATAATAAAAATCTTAGTGAATAGTTGGAATTATAGCAAGTACAGTCTAATATCCTAAAATTGAGTTATATAAAATGAAAAACCGTTTAATCACAAACAATTAAACGGTTTTGAATATATGGTTATTTTGATATAAAATTATAGATGACTATTTATTTTCATTGAAAGCGTGCTTTTCCATTCAAGTTTTTGAATAGTGTATCTGATGCCTTGACTATCAAATATGCCTACTACTAATAACATAGTAATTCCTAAAGCTAAATTTATTGACCGAATATTTAGGTAATCAACAGCAAAAATGCTATGAGAAATGAAAGGCTTAATGCAATACATAATGAAGATGTGTTTTCCTTTCTTTTAACCAATTTCTGGCTGTAGGTCATATTCCAAAATACCTCTTGACCGGCATTGCATCTGAAATGTTTTGTTCTAACATTTAGTTCAATTATTAATAAATAGCTTATTTTATGTTAATACTATTTTTTAAACTTGGCTGCCTCCGCAACAGCTAATTCATCACAGCGTTCATTTTCCGGATGACCAGCATGACCTTTAACCCAAACAAATTTAACTCTATGTTTATCAAGAAGGTTGAGTAGTTCTTCCCAAAGGTCGGAATTGAGAGCCTTTTTCTTGTCGCTTTTTATCCAGTTATGAGCTTTCCAAGACCTTGCCCAGCCTTTTGTTACAGCATCACATACATACTTTGAATCGCTTGTAATAATAACCTCGCAAGGCTCCTTAAGGGCTTTGAGCGCCTCTATAACGCCACGAAGTTCCATACGATTATTTGTGGTTTCAGCCTCGCCGCCGGAAATTTCTTTAGTGTGTTCATTATATCTAAGAATTGCACCGAAACCGCCCGGTCCGGGGTTGCCGCTACAAGCACCATCTGTAAAGATTTCTATTTTCTTCAAATAAATCAATCCTTTCGAGATATATTATATATAATAAGCCTATAATTAGCAAGCTATTGATTGAATAAAGTATATTTTGATAGTTATAACTGAGCTTTTGGTTATTTCTATAAACTTGACAGAATCGCATTTGCGGAGTAGAATTAAGTTACTGATTTTGTTCGGAAAAATAAATATAAAGATGGAGGTTATTTTTAGTGACATCAGAATATAATAAGCAGAACCAATCCCTCGGCGATTTTCAAGGAGGCAGCACTCAGAGAAAGGGAAGAGGGACAGGTCGAAGTATGCCCCAAAGACAAGGGTCGCTTTCTCCGTATGAAAGAAGACAGCAGAGTAAGGCGGCTATGATAGAGGGTTCGTCTGCAAAACTTTTCGGAAGAATTAATTCTAATAATAATCCAGATAGACAGTCAGTTCAGATTTCAAAGGGTCGTTTTCAGTCGGCTGACCAAAAGCAGAAAGCTTTTAAGAAAAGAACTCCACAGGGAAAGGGACAAAGAAGAAGCTATTCACCGCTTCCAAGCGTTAAGATTACATTCCTTGGCGGACTTAACGAAATCGGCAAAAATATCACACTTTTCGAGTGTGAGGGAGATATGTTCTTGCTTGATTGCGGTATGGCATTCCCCGATGGAGAAATGCTTGGCGTAGATTTAGTTTTGCCAGACTTCACATATATAGAGCGAAATAAGGATAAGATCAAGGGTATAGTTCTTACGCACGGACACGAAGACCATATCGGAGCTTTGCCTTACTTATTAAGAAAGGTTAATCTTCCGATGTATGGCACAAGTCTTACTCTTGGACTTGTCGGAAGTAAGCTCAAGGAGCATAATCTTCAGTCAAAGGCAAAGATGAATATAGTAAAGCCAGGTCAGAAAATAAAGCTTGGTTGCATGACAATAGAATTTATTCATGTAAACCATTCTATTCCTGACGCAGTAGGTCTTGCTATTCATACACCCGGCGGAACGATTATCCATACAGGTGACTTCAAAATTGACTGTACACCTATAACAGGCGATATGATAGATCTTGCAAGATTTGGAGAGCTTGGCAATGAGGGTGTACTTGCACTTATGGCTGATTCTACAAATGCAGAGCGTCCCGGATATACCGTCACAGAGCAAAAAGTTGTAAATTCCTTTGAAATGTTCTTTAGAGAGGCTGAAAAGGAAAGAATTATAATTGCAACCTTTGCATCAAATATTGGTCGTGTTGAGCAAATTATTAAGTGTGCTGCAAGACATGGCAGAAAAGTTGCTTTCTCAGGCAGAAGTATGATTAACTATATGACTATTGCCACAGAGCTTGGCTATGTTGATATTCCTGATGGCGTTGTCATTGATATTGATATGCTCAACAGATACCCAAAGGAGCAGATAGTTCTCATTACTACTGGAAGTCAGGGCGAACCTATGTCTGCACTTTCGAGAATGGCTTATTCGGACCATAGAAAGGTTGCAGTAGGTCCTGGCGACTTTATAATCATTTCAGCTAATCCTATTCCCGGTAATGAAAAAACTGTTGGAGCAGTTGTTAATGAACTTATTAAACATGGCTGCCATGTTGTCTATGAATCTATGTATGAAGTTCATGTTTCAGGACACGCTTGCCAAGAGGAACTTAAAATTATTCAGGGACTTACCAAGCCTAAGTATTTTATTCCGGTTCATGGTGAGCAGAAGCACTTGCAAAAACACGCAGAATTGGCTTATCAGATGGGGATTCCAAAGGAAAATGTCTTTATCGGAAATATCGGAAATGTAATTGAACTTAACAGAGATTATATAAAACAACTTCCTGATGTTCCTGCTGGACAGGTACTTGTTGATGGACTTGGTGTCGGAGATGTCGGAAGTATCGTTCTTCGAGATAGAAAACATCTCGGACAGGACGGCTTAATTGTAGTTGTAGTGACAATAGATTCCGGGGACGGTCATGTTGTTTCCGGCCCTGATATAGTTTCAAGAGGTTTTGTATATGTAAGAGAAGCCGAACCGCTTATGGATAATATCAAGGCAAGAGTTGAGGATATTCTTGATGATTGCTATAATGAAAATGTCCGTGAATGGGGCGTTATGAAAACAAAGATAAAAGACGAGCTTTCCAAGCTTTTATATGATAAAACAAGAAGAAGCCCGATGATTCTTCCTGTAATTATGGAGATTTAATTGTGCAGATTCTGATTTGATTGGAGGCGACTGTCTTGAATAAAAAAATATGGGTGACAACACCTGTCTTTATAATATTTTCTATTGTAATGTTTGTTATGGCAGGCGTTTCCTACTATTATAATACAACTATTTTTATAATTGAACTTCTTGCGGCAATAGCGTCTGCGGCAACCGTATTTCTTAGCACATATAAATTTGGTAACTATGTCAGACGTATTATAAAAAGTGCTTCCAGTGCTTTTTCAGTTATGAATCAGTCGTCGATTGATCTTATAAACGTTGCGGCGGTTGTAGTTGATGATTATGGCGTTATTATGATGTGTAATAAGAAATTTACTCAAGGTATGTGTAATAACGAGGAAAAAATTGGAGAAACTGCGTCACAATTTATAGAGTCTAAAGATATAAGAGATTATTTTAATCACGATGGCATAGATGTGCATTATAATGATAAGTGGTATGTTGCATTTGGGGTTCTTGCTGAGAATGGCGGAATAATATACTTCATTGATAATAGCTTATATAAGGCAAATTCTGATGAATATTTGCTTTCCAGACCTATTGTAACCCTTATTGATTTTGATAATAAGAGTGAAATAGAAAGAGCAAGTGATGAGAATGTCTGCGACCAGATTTCTATATTTATAGAAAGTAAACTTCAAGAATGGGCGGCAGGTATGAAAGGCTTTTATAAAAAGCTTGAAAAGAACGATATGTACCTTGTTGTTATAGAAGAAAGAAATATTCAGGCACTTATTGAGCAGAAGTTTAAAATTCTTGAAACTATAAGAAATATCAGAATAAATGATGTTTCGGGTGCGACAATATCTATTGGCGTAGGTCGTGGTGGAAAGAATCTAAGGGAATGTGAGCTTCGCGCAAGACAGGCTCTCGAAATGGCGCATGGACGAGGCGGCGACCAAGCCGCAGTAAACAATGGTGAGGGCTATGAGTTCTTTGGCGGTACTTCTAAAGGTGTAGAAAAAAGGGATAAAGTCAGAACAAGAGTTATTTCTGCGGCACTTGAAGAACAAATAAGAAAAAGCGATAAGGTTATTATTATGGGACATCGCTTCTCAGATTTAGATAGTGTGGGAGCGGCTGTTGGTATGTGGAGTACCATACAAAAGGGTATGGATATGGACGCATTTATTGCCATAAATAAACAACAAAGCCTTGCGGGTTCAGTAATTTCTAATATAGAAAAAACCGGCTCACTTGATGTTTTTATAGATGAGCATACCGCACTTAATGAGATAACTGAAAGAACGCTTCTCATTGTTGTTGATACACATTCACCAAGCTTTCTTGAATTTGCAAAGGTTTATAAAAAATGCAAGAGAGTTGTTGTAATAGACCACCATAGAATGATGGTTAATCATATAGAAAATGCGATAATTTTCTATCACGAGCCTTATTCTTCATCAGCCTCTGAGATGGTTGCAGAACTTATACAATATTTAGGCAGTGATAACCTCACAAGGCTTGAAGCAGAGGCGCTTCTCGCAGGAATTATGCTTGATACGAAAAACTTTGTTTTGCGTACAGGAGTAAGAACTTTCGAGGCAGCGGCATTTTTGAGAGGAAAAGGAGCGGATACGGTTGAGGTTAAGAGATTATTCTCTAACTCAATCAGTACATATAAGACTAAGTATAAGCTTGTTAGTGAGGCAGAGATATTTAATTTCTATGCAATAGCTTGTGCAGATGAAGAAACCTCTGATATCAGAGTGGCTGCAGCACAAGCTGCAGATGAGCTTCTTGGTATAGAAAATGTCAAGGCGTCATTTGTAATGTTTCCAACAAAGAACTGCATAAATATTTCTGCTCGTTCACTCGGTGATGTAAATGTTCAGGTACTTATGGAAAAAATGGGCGGTGGCGGTCATCAGACAATGGCAGCTACTCAGCTAAAGGGCGTAACTATGGAAGAGGCAAGAGAACAGCTTGTAAAAATAGTAAGCTCTATAAACAGTGAACAGGTTCATAATCCAGCGGAGCCTGCTGTTGAGCCAACAGTTGCCGAATCACAGTGATAATACTGAGTTTGTATAGAAAGTTTATATATCATTTAAGGGCGGACTTTGTTCGCCCATTTGGTAATTTATCAGTAGAATTTTCTGCTGTATAAATAAAAGTTGATTTATAATAAAATTTTAAAGGTTCATAGCTTTATAAAATATTTATAAACAAAGCCTTTAGTTATGAGAAAGGAAGTTAGATTAGTAATGAAAGTAATGCTTTTGCAAGATGTTAAGGGAACAGGAAAAAAGGGAGAGCTTGTTAATGTAAGCGACGGTTATGCAAGAAACTTTTTATTTCCAAGAAATTTAGCAAGATTTGCTGATGCACAGGCTCTTAATGAGTTCAAAAATGCAGAGCAATCCAAACAATATAAAATCGAACAACAGACAAAAGAGGCACAGGCTATTGCTGATAAGCTAAAAGATGTAACTCTTGAGCTTAAAGCAAAGGCCGGTCAAGGTGGCAGACTTTTCGGTTCTGTAACAAGCAAGGAAATTGCTGCTGAAATTAAAAAGCAATATAATTTCTCTATCGACAAGAGAAAAATTTCACTCGATTGCGATATTAAGGCTTTCGGTATTTATAATTGCGAAATTAAGCTTTTCGGCGGAGTTGTTGCAAAGCTTAAGGTATCTGTAACAGAGCTTTAATTTTGGGAGGTCTTTATAAATGGCGGATATAGATTCCGTTTCATCTTCGGTTGACGGTATGAATCTTCCGTATAGCCCTGAAGCAGAACAAGCCGTTCTTGCAACTATAATTATGGACGGAGAATGTATGGCGGAAGTTATCCAGATACTTCCGCAGGCAGAATGTTTCTATCTTGCAACACATCGTTCCATATATACTGCGATGATAGAGCTTTTCGTTATGAATACGCCGATAGATGTTATCACTATTCTTGAAAAGTTAAAACAGCAAAAAGACTATGATGATGCTTCTTTCAAATCCTATCTATATCAAATTTCAGAGATGTTGCCGTCAAGGTCTAATATTACTGAATATGCTGAAATTGTTAAGAATAGCTATCAAAGACGCAGACTTATTTTAGCTTCAAGAGAAATCATAAATAATGCTTCTGAATATGGAGATAATGTTTCTACGCTAATAGATTCTGCCGAACAGAGCATTTTTGATATTCGTGATGACAATAGCAGCCGCACAGGCTTGCAAAGAATTGATAATATTATTCTTGATGTTCTTGATAGAATAGATATACTGAATTCTCCTGAAAGCTCTGAGATGAGAGCTATTCCTACGGGAATAGGTACACTCGATAATGTCATAACAGGACTTAACCGTTCAGACCTTATTATTCTTGCGGCTCGACCCGGTATGGGTAAAACCAGTTTTGCGTTGAATATTATGCGTCATGTTGCTGTAAGCGTTAAAAAGAGAGTAGCTTTTTTCTCGCTCGAAATGTCAAGAGAACAGCTTGCCTCAAGACTTATCTCAACAGAAGGTATGATAGAAGGTACAAAGCTTCGTACAGGAAAGCTTCAAGACGATGATTGGGCAAGGCTTATTGAGGCTGGCGATGTGCTTAGAAAAACAGAAATGTATTTTGATGATACACCGGGTATATCTGTTCCGGAGTTAAAGGCAAAGCTTAGACGACTTAAAGATGTAGACTTGGTAATAGTTGATTATCTTCAGCTTATGTCCGGTTCAAGAAGAACTGAAAGTCGTGTAAACGAAATAAGTGAAATCACAAGAAGTCTGAAAGCTCTTGCTAAGGAATTTAATATTCCTGTAATAGCACTTTCACAGCTTTCTCGTGCAAGCGAAAAGCGTGAAAACAGAAAACCACAGCTTTCTGACCTAAGAGATTCAGGTTCTATCGAGCAGGACGCAGATATTGTTTTGTTCCTTTATCGTGAGGGTTACTACGATAATATAGGCAGTGGCGATGATGAAGAGAAGGATAACAACAGCGGTGAATGTATTGTTGCAAAGAACCGTCATGGTGAAGCTCGTTCGGTGCCGTTACATTGGCAGGGCGAATATATGCGTTATACTGCACAGGAGTTAAGCCGTGGAGAATAAATTATTAAAAGCTATCAAAGAATATTCTTTGATTGAAAATGGAGATAAAATCATAGTTGCACTTTCGGGCGGAGCAGATTCAACAGCACTGCTCTGCTCTTTGATGTCTATAAGAGAAAGCTTTTCTCTCACGATTTATGCTTGTCATATAAATCATCTTTTGAGAGGTGACGAAAGCTTTCGTGATGAAAATTTCGTTCGTGAACTATGCAAAAAGCTTTGTGTAGAGCTTTTTATTCTACAATGTGATATAAATAAGCTCGCTTCCGAAAGAAATCTCGGAAGTGAGGAATGCGGCAGGCAAGTTAGGTATGACTTCCTGAATAAAAATGCCACAAGGCTTGGTGCAAAAATCGCAACTGCTCATACCTCAACCGATAGTATGGAAACTATACTTATGAATATAAGCCGAGGCAGTGGCATAAAGGGTGCAAGAGGTATACCGCCTAAGCGTGATAATATCATAAGACCGCTAATTCTTGCCTCAAGAGCAGATACAGAGGAATACTGCAAATCTCATAATATTCCATATGTAAATGACAGCACAAATTCCGAAAGACTTTATACAAGAAATAAAGTTCGCCTTGATATTGTACCAGTTCTAAGAGGAATAAATCCCTCAATAGAAGAAGCCTTTCTGAGATTTTCTAAGAGTATGAAAGAGCTTGATGAATTTATAGAAAAATCTGCTCAGATTGCACTATCAGAAAGCAAAATTGAGAATGGTTATTCGTGCGAAAAGTTAAAAAAGCTTGATAAGCCCGTTCTTGCAAGAGTGATTGAGATTATTTGCAGTAGGGAAAATATTGAGCCTGAAAGTGTTCATATAGAGCTTATTGAAAAAGCTATTAAAAATGGTGGTGCTGTTTCAGTTAAAAATGATATTATGGCTATTTCAAGTCAGGGAATATTCAGAATTTATCGAGAAAGCTTTTTGAATGAGAATGAAAAGATATCAGAAATTCCAGTATTTATCAATGATTCAGCGATGATATGTAATAAAAATGTACGAACAGAATTGATTAATATAAAGGAATTTCTTGAGAGAGCAAAGTTTACAAAAAGTTTATTTACCATTTCGCTTGATTATGATACAATACCCAGTAGAGTCATTTTCAGAAATAGACAAGCCGGAGATTTCATTGCACCGAAGGGCAGAGGAATTACGAAGCCACTCAGAAAGCTTATGTCTGAAATGAAAATTCCCGCTGAAAAGCGTGATTCTACTATTTTGCTTGCCGATGAAAATAATATTTTATGGGCAGAGGGAATAGGCGTTTCTGAGCAGTGTTGCGTTAAAGATACTACTCAAAAGGTTTTGATAATATACATAGATGAATAGAGGTAAGGCTATGATAAATGATATATCCAAGATTTTGCTTAGCTGTGACGATATAGAAAGACTGACAAGTAGAATTGCAGAAGATATAAGCCGAAAAAATCAAGACGGAAATCTGCTTATGGTTTGTATTCTTAAAGGCAGTTTTATGTTTTTTGCAGATATAGTGAGAAAACTGAGCATCCCTTGTGAGGTTGATTTTATGCAGGCATCAAGCTATGGCTGTTCAACAGTTTCGAGCGGTAAGATTAACATTCTAAAGGATATTTCGGCAAGTGCTGACGGAAAGAATGTTGTTGTAGTTGATGATATTCTCGACACAGGTTGTACACTATATAAGCTTAGAGAATATCTTTTTGAAGAAAAGAATGCAAAATCAGTTACAGTATGCACGCTTTTGGATAAACCGGCAAGAAGAAACTTTGATATAATTCCGGATTACAAAGGTTGTGAAATCCCTGATGAATTTGTTGTAGGTTATGGTCTTGACTATAATGAACATTATAGAAACCTTCCCTTTGTTGGTATCCTTAAAAGAGAAATTTATGAAAAAAGTGAATAAATCAGCTTTTTTCTTAAAATAAATAGATGTTTATCGCTATTTTAAGCAGTTTACTACTTGAAATTATTCACAATTTACGATAAACTAATATAACAATGCAAAAATAAGGAGGCAGAAATTTTGGATAATAAAAAAACCATAAGAAATCTACTGATTTATCTTGGTATTCCGATTGTTCTGATAATAATTATTGCAGTTATTTTCAGTTCTCAGAGAACAGAACAGCCTACTACTTCCGAGATAGTTTATTACTTCAAGGATATGAAGGTTAAGGAATATACAGTAAATTTCGGTACAGGTGCTATTGAACTTAAGCTAAATGATGAAAAAGGCACTGTTGTCAAGGCAACAGCTGCAAGCATTACAACTTTCCTTGACCAAATCAACCCATATGTTGACCAGTATAATGAGAAGCATCCTGATGACCCGATGAAGTATGACCATATCAGAGCATCAGAAAATTCTTGGCTGATAGATTTACTGCCGAATATCATATTGCTTGGTGCATTAGTAATATTTTGGATATACTTTATGCGAAAGCTGTCTAATGGTATGGGTGGCGACGGCAAAACAATGGGCTTCGGAAAGGCTAAAATCAAGAGCATTTCCGATGAAAAGCGTAAGACAACCTTTGCCGATGTTGCAGGCGCTGACGAGGAAAAGGAAGAACTTCGTGAAATAGTTGAGTTCCTCAAAGACCCTAAAAAGTATAATGAACTTGGTGCAAGAATACCAAAGGGCGTTTTGCTTGTAGGCCCTCCGGGAACAGGTAAAACCCTTCTTGCAAGAGCAGTTGCAGGTGAAGCAGGCGTTCAGTTCTTCTCAATCTCAGGTTCAGACTTCGTTGAAATGTTTGTTGGTGTCGGTGCGTCAAGAGTTCGTGACCTCTTTGAACAGGCTAAGAAAAATAGCCCTTGCATCATATTCATAGATGAAATTGATGCTGTAGGCCGTCAGCGTGGTGCAGGTCTTGGCGGTGGACACGATGAGCGTGAGCAGACACTTAACCAGCTTCTCGTTGAGATGGACGGCTTCGGTGCTAACGAAGGCGTAATTATGATTGCCGCAACAAACCGTCCTGACATTCTTGACCCGGCTCTTATGCGTCCAGGTCGTTTTGATAGACAGGTTATTGTTGGCAGACCTGATATAAAGGGTCGTGAAGAAATACTCAAGGTTCACGCAAAGGGTAAGCCTCTTGCTCCTGATGTTGTTCTTAAAACTATTGCAAAATCTACAGCTGGTTTTACAGGTGCAGACCTTGAAAACCTCCTTAATGAAGCTGCACTTCTTGCTGCAAGAAAAGACCTTAAGGCTATTACAATGACTGAGGTTGAGGAAGCAACAATCAAGGTTGTTGTCGGTGCAGAAAAGAAATCGAGAGTAATGAGTGATGCTGAAAAGAAATTGACAGCATATCACGAGGCAGGACACGCAATCGCAACATATTTCTGTCCGACACAGGACCCGGTTCATCAGATTTCAATTATTCCGAGAGGTATGGCAGGCGGATTTACAATGTCCTTGCCAAGTGAAGATAAGTCATATCGTTCTAAGAAAGAAATGAAAGAGGATATAGTTGTTCTTCTTGGTGGACGAGTTGCAGAAGCACTCATTATTGGAGATATTTCAACAGGTGCGTCTAATGATATTGAGAGAGCAACAAAGCTTGCATTCGCAATGGTTGCACAGTATGGTATGAGTGATACTCTCGGACCTATCGCGTATTCAGCAGATGACAGTAATGTTTTCTTGGGTAAGGAACTTGGTCATTCAAAGAATTATTCAGAGGCTACAGCTTCTAAGATTGATAAGGAAGTCAGCGATATTATCACAACCGGCTATAGTAGGACAGAAGAAATTCTCAAGAATAATATAGGCAGACTTCACGAAGTCGCTAAATTCCTCATCAGTAACGAAAAAATGAGCGGTGATGAGTTCAAGAGAGTTATGGAAGGTGCAAGCGCCGAAGAACTTCTCGGAGAACTTAACAAAGATAGCGATGAAGATTAATTAAAATTTAAGATTACTTTAAATGCACAGCTTTATAATATGTATCTCAAAAAGTATTAAATTTTTGAGGCATATTGCACAAAGGCTGTGCATTTTATTTTGATAAGAAAATTTAAAAGTTGTTCTGAAGAATTATGAGATAATTTTGCTCTTAATATTAGATGCATTTTAATAAATTTATAAAAAATGTTCAAATAGGCTTGTAATTATCGTTTTAATATTGTAAAATAAATTATAAAGGGATGGGGAATAGTAGGCAACTTTGTTTTTCAAATATCTTATTTGGATAAGCGTTTCGCCAAATTTCCTGCTAACTTAAAAGGAGGATATTTTAATTATGGCAACAAAATTAAGCGTTAAGCATGTTTCGGATTTTATCGCTGACCGTGAGTATACAGCAATTGCTCCACAGATTAAGGCAGCTCACGAAATGCTCCACAACAAATCAGGTCTTGGCAATGACTTTGTTGGTTGGCTCGACCTTCCTGTTGATTATGATAAGGACGAATTCGCAAGAATTAAGGCTGCTGCTGAAAGAATTAAGAAGAATACAGAGGTATTTATTGTTATCGGTATTGGTGGTTCTTACCTCGGTGCTCGTGCAGCTATCGAATTCTTGAAGTCCCCGAACTACAACGCATTGAAAAAGGATACTCCTGACATCTATTTCACAGGTAACAGCATTAGCTCAACTGCTCTTTCTGAACTTCTTCAAATCTGTGAGGGCAAAGATGTTTCTATCAATATGATTTCTAAATCCGGTACAACTACTGAGCCTGCTATTGCTTTCAGAGTTTTCAGAGAATTCCTTGAAAACAAGTATGGCAAAGAGGGTGCTAAGGAGAGAATCTTCTGCACAACTGATAAGGCAAAGGGTACTCTTAAAATGCTCGCAGACCGTGAAGGTTACGAAACTTTTGTTGTACCTGATGATGTCGGTGGCCGTTATTCAGTTCTTACAGCAGTAGGACTTCTTCCAATCGCTGTTTCCGGCGCTGATATTGATGCTCTTATGGCTGGTGCTGCAAAGGCTCGTGAGGAGCTTTCTGTATGTGATCTCGAAAAAAATGATTGCTATAAATATGCTGCAATCAGAAATATTCTTTATCGCAAGGGTAAGGCTATTGAGCTTCTTGTAAGCTATGAGCCGGCATTCACTCTTATGAACGAGTGGTGGAAGCAGCTCTTCGGCGAAAGTGAAGGTAAGGACAATAAGGGTCTTTTCCCAGCATCTGTTGTTTTCTCAACAGACCTCCATTCTATGGGACAGTTCATTCAGGACGGTTCTCGTACAATGTTTGAAACAGTTGTTCTTATTGATAAACCAAAGCAAGATGTTACTCTTGGCACAGACCCAGAGAATGTTGACGGCTTAAACTTCCTTAGTGGTAAGACTATGGATTTCGTTAATAAGAAGGCATTTGAAGGAACAGTTCTTGCTCATACAGACGGCGGAGTTCCTAATGTAATTCTTACAATTGAAGATTCAAGCGAAGCAGAGCTTGGCTATCTCATTTACTTCTTTGAGAAGGCTTGCGCTATCAGTGGATATACGATGGGTATTAATCCATTCGACCAGCCTGGTGTTGAGAGCTACAAGAAGAATATGTTTGCACTTCTCGGCAAGCCTGGATATGAGGCTCAGAAAGAGGCTCTTGAGGCAAGACTTAAATAATTTTAATAATAATGTAATCTTTCCGCATATGCGGTTAAATTTATAAGGAGGCGTTACAATGGTAACTCTAATCATAGGCAAAAAAGGTTCGGGCAAAACTAAGAAACTCATCTCTCTCGCAAATGAAGCTGTTTCAGCATCAAATGGCAATGTTGTTGTCATAGAAAAGGGTGCAAAGCTTACTTATGATGTTACTCATAAGGCAAGACTTATTGACACAGATCAATATGCTATCACAGGTTATGACGCATTCTTTGGTTTCCTTAGCGGTATCTGTGCAGGTAACTACGATGTAACAGATGTTCTTGTAGATTCTACACTCAAGATTTGCGGTAATGATTTCGATAAGCTTGCGGACTTTATCACAAAAGTTAATGTTCTTGCAGCTAAGTCCGAAACAAAGTTCACATTCTTGATTTCTGCTGATGAAAGTGAGCTTCCAAAGAGCCTTGATGCAATTTCTGTTAAAATCTGATTTAAGGCTAAAATAATATAAAAAGAAACCGTTCGTGCTAATGGCATCGAACGGTTTTTCTTTTGTTGGTACGGTCGAAGTAACTACCGCTTAGCTAATGCGCTTCCCTTAGACACTTAAAAGTTTTGCTCAAGGCGGCAAGTCGCCGCCTCCAAGATGCGGAATCGCTCGACAAGTCTCGCTCGACACTTGCAAGGGTAGTTTATTGACGCAGATTAAGAAATTAGCAATGAACTACCGCTCAGCCAATAAGTTTATCTAAGACAAA
>NZ_JBKXNW010000004.1:97154-232048 GCF_047012705.1 Pseudoruminococcus sp.
GATTAAGAAATTAGCAATGAACTACCGCTCAGCCAATAAGTTTATCTAAGACAAATAAAAGTTTTGCTCAAGCTTTTTCAAAAGCTTGCAGGGTCGAGGGACGGAGTCCCTCGTAGGTTTTAAGGGCAAAGCCCTTAAGCGGCGAGTCGCCGCCTCCAAGACGCGGAATCGCTCGACACTTGCAGGGGTAGTTTATTGACGCGGATTAAGAAATTAGCAATGAACTACCGCTCAGCCAATAAGTTTATCTAAGACAAATAAAAGTTTTGCTCAAGCTTTTTCAAAAGCTTGCAGGGTCGAGGGACGGAGTCTCTCGTGGGTTTTAAGGGCAAAGCCCTTAACATCTCTTGCTCTATAAAGGCGGACAAAGTCCGCCCTTATGAAACTAATGTTGTTAACAAAAGAAAAAGTGGCGGATAAAATCCGCCACTCAAAGGCAAAGGAATGTTGAGTTTTGCCCAAAGGTATTTCGCTGTCTGCGGACGACGACCAAAGGCTTTGCCTTAGGTGACTATCCTTTGGAAACTGCGAGCAACTTTCACCAGCTAAGCTGGTGTAGAAAAGGCTCAAGCGAAACTTTTGAGTGTCTTAGGAAGCGATGGCTCGCCGTTAATATTTGGTACGGCGATTGATATATTTTGTTTTGTATTTTGAATATACTATTGTTTGATCGTGATATAATCCATAGTAACCAGACATAAAATAACTTATTGCAACTGCAATCATAAAAAATGGTATGCCGCCTGCACCGAAAAGCTCAAAGCTGATAAGAATAGAAGTTATCGGACAGTTTGTAACACCGCAGAAAAGTGCAATAAGTCCGACGGCCGCACAGACCGAAGGGGAAAATCCAACGATATTTCCGAAAAGACATCCAAAAGTTGCACCAATAAAGAATGTAGGAACAATTTCTCCACCACGAAAACCGGCACCAATAGTTATAGCTGTAAAAATCATTTTCAATATAAAAGCATAGGGAACAGTTTCGCCTTGAAGAGCTTTTGTTATTACAGGTATTCCCGCACCGTTATAATCTCTTGTATTGAATAATAATGTAAGACAAACTATTACTAAGCCGGCAAGAAAAATTCTTATATAAGGATTTTTAAGGTATTTTCTTAGTAAATCGCTTGTTTTATGGAGCATAATGCAGAATGCAATGCTTATACCAGCACAAAAAATTGAAAGACAGACTATTTCAAAGGCGTTGAAGAATGTTAAAGATGGGAATTTTATAAATGTGAAATCCTCGCCGTGAACACCAAAATTAGTTGCAAAGTATGATGCAATCAGAGATGAAAATACACAGGGAACAAGTGCTGCGTAATACATTATGCCAATGCTGACAACCTCCATAGAGAAAACCGCTGCAGCCATAGGTGTTCCGAAAACTGCTGAAAAGGCTGCGCTCATACCACAGAGAACTACAACTCGTTTATCTGCATCATCAAATTTGAACCAGCGTCCAAGCTGATTTCCGATACTTCCGCCAAGCTGTAAGGCAGCACCTTCACGACCTGCTGAACCTCCGAAAAGATGGGTAAGTATTGTAGTTATAAATATAAGTGGAGCCATTCTGAAAGGAATTTCACTTTGTGCATGAATCGTGGACAAAACAAGATTTGTACCTTTATCATTTTTGAATTTAAAAGCGTTATACAGAAAAACAGTTATAAGACCTGCAAGCGGAAGAAAGTAGATGATATAATCATTATTAGTACGAAAGTCTGTAACAACATTCATCATGAAGGCAAATAGTGTGCTAAATCCGCCGACAGTAAGACCTGTTACAATGGAAACAAGCGTCCATCTTAGGAATTTTTTCATCTTGAAATAGATTTTTTTCAGATAGGTTTTAATCAGCTTAAAAAAGGTCAAATACAACACTTCCAATTTTATTTATATAAATAATTATACAGAAGATATTAGATTAAATCAATGATAATATGATTTATTTGACGACTTATAACACCATTATATAGTAGGCTTGAATTTCTTAGGGAATGAATGTATAATAGAGAATATATTGGATTTTTTTATCGAATTGTCGAAAGGATTTAGATATATATGGCAGAAAAAAACAATAGATTTAATGAAGAAAATGAAAAACAAAAAAGACATTCTTCAAGAGGGGAAAGACACGCTGCCGCAAAAGAAAAAAATGTTGCAGATAGACAGGTTGTAAGCTATGAAGATGTTCCTATTGATAAATATGATGAGCCTGCTCCAATTCAGCCTGAACTTATAAAAAAGCTTTTGAAGGTATTGCTGATAATTTTTGGCTGCGTAATTTTACTTCTGGTTATACTTAACTGGGAAAAGCTTTCTCCGGATAATGTTTCAAGATTTATTCAGTATGATTTACTTGGTATATCTCAAGGTGATGGGTATCCTACAAGCATAAACGGAAACGAGATTGCAGACGGAAATTTCGCTCTTATGGACGAGAAAACTCCTGTATATGTAAGCGATACAAGTATTGTACTTTTGAATGATAACGCCGGTCAGAGGCAAAATCTCGGAAATGCCTTCGCAAAGCCTATATTAAGGACAAGTCGCGATTATTCTATGGTTTTCAATGCTGGCGGTACTGGAATTAGAATTTTTAGCCACAGTAATGAAGTTTATAATATATCTCTGAAAAATAAGATTTTCTGTGCTGATATTTCAGCGAGCGGTGTATTTGCAGCAGTAACTCAGTCCGGCGATTATCTCGCAAAGCTTAATGTATATAGCAAGGACAACAAAGAAAAATACGCATATTCTTTTGCAGATTATTATATAAATAATATTTCATTAAATTCCGATGGTACTCGTGCAATAGTTTCAGGTATTTCTGCGCAGAAAGGTTCGCTTGTAAGTGCAGTATATATTCTTGATTTCAGTCAAGAAGCTTATATCGCAAAGTATGAACTCAAGGATAATAGTATTTATGATGTGAAATTCTTTGATAACGGAAATGCGGTCGCAATCGGAAAAAATGAAAGTTATTTTTTTGATATAGAAAATAATAAAAAAAATCTTATAAGCTATGATTCAAAAACAATTACAAATTATGATATCTCAAATGAAAAGGGAATAGCACTTTCTCTTGCAAAATATCCTGATGGTCGAGATTGTGATATTGTAACAATTTCAACAGACGGAAAAACTACTGCGACCATTTCAACAGATATTAAGGTTGAATCAATTTCTAATGCAGATAAAACGGTTGCAGTTTCATTTGGAGATACGATTTATCTTTATGATAAGGAAAGCGGAAAACTTGTTGACCAAAAAAAGTGTGAACAAACACTAAAGAAGATTGCTATGGCTAATGACAATATAGTTTATGCACTTGGAGCAACAGAAGTTATTAAGACTGAGATGAACACTACGGTAAAATAACTGTAAATGAAAGCAAACTTCTCTTTACAGAAATAACACAATAGAGTTACTTTTTAAAACTCTTTTTTTGAAAGGCATTTATTGTTAAAAAGTTTTTTTTGACAATAAATGCCTTGATTTCTGTATTTATAGTCGTTACAAAAAATAAAATATAGCTTCTTATGCGAAAAAGTAATTTTCTACTTTTTTGACAAATAAATTTAAAATTTAAGGCTTAAAATAGCCGAAAAATGGAATTACTATTTTTAAAACAAAATGAATATGTGAAAATTAAACAGAAAATAAAATTATCTCAATATTTTATAAGACAAAATTCCGCAGACAAACTACACACTTTTTGCACCTTAATTAAATTGAAAATTTTTCAGCGAAAATTACATAAAAATGCTTATTGACATTTTTTTAACAATGTCTTATAATCATTCTTGTAAGCAAAACAACTACAAAGCAGATTATATTTATAACAGGAGGACTTATCATGGCTAAGGAGAAAATCCAAGAGGTTGCAGCAGAAAATACTGCAACTGAAACAATCATTGACAACATTGAAGCTCTTCAGGCTAAGATTGCTGCAATGAGAGAAGCTCAGAAAATTTTTGCTAATTACACTCAGGAGCAGGTTGACAAAATCTTTTTTGCTGCTGCTGATGCTGCTAATAAGCAGCGTATCCCTCTTGCAAAGCTCGCTGTTGCTGAAACAGGCATGGGCGTTGTAGAGGATAAGGTTATTAAGAACCACTACGCATCAGAATATATCTACAACTACTACAAGAACACAAAGACTTGTGGTGTTATCGAAGAGGACACAGCATATGGAATTAAGAAGATTGCAGAGCCAATCGGTCTTATCGGTGCTGTTATCCCAACAACAAACCCAACTTCTACAGCTATCTTTAAGTCACTTATCTGCTTAAAGACAAGAAACGCAATCCTTATCAGCCCACACCCTCGTGCAAAGAAGTCTACTATTGCTGCTGCAAAGGTAGTTCTTGACGCTGCTGTTGCTGCCGGTGCTCCGGAAGGCATCATCGGCTGGATTGATGTTCCATCACTCGAACTCACAAATGAGCTTATGAGAGAGTCTGACACAATCCTTGCAACAGGTGGTCCTGGCATGGTTAAGGCTGCTTATTCTTCAGGTAAGCCTGCTCTCGGCGTTGGTGCTGGTAATACACCTGTTATCATCGACGATACAGCTGATATTAAGCTTGCTGTTAACTCTATCATTCATTCAAAAACATTTGATAATGGTATGATTTGTGCTTCTGAGCAGAGCGTAACTGTTCTTAAGGGCGTTTATGACGCTGTTAAGAAGGAGTTCGCAGACAGAGGCTGCTACTTCCTCAAGGGCGACGAGCTCGACAAGGTTAGAAAGACAATCATCATCAACGGTGCTCTTAACGCTAAGATTGTTGGTCAGAAGGCTCACACAATCGCTAAGCTCGCAGGCGTTGATGTTCCAGAAAATACAAAAATTCTTATCGGTGAAGTTGAATCCGTAGACATCAGCGAAGAGTTTGCTCACGAGAAGCTTTCTCCAGTTCTTGCTATGTATAAGGCTGAGGACTTTGATGACGCTCTTGCAAAGGCTGCACAGCTTGTTGCTGACGGCGGTTACGGCCATACATCTTCTCTCTACATTCACCCGGCACAGAAGGAAAAGATTGAGAAACATTACCACGCAATGAAGACTTGCCGTATTGTTATCAATACTCCATCTTCACACGGCGGTATCGGTGACCTTTATAACTTCAAGATGGCACCATCTCTTACACTTGGCTGCGGCTCATGGGGCGGTAACTCTGTTTCTGAGAATGTTGGTGTTAAGCATCTTATTAACATCAAGACAGTTGCTGAGAGGAGAGAAAATATGTTGTGGTTCAGAACACCTCAAAAGGTTTACTTTAAGAAAGGCTGTATGCCAGTTGCTCTTGATGAGCTTGGCACAATTATGCACAAGAAGAAGGCATTCATCGTTACTGACTCCTTCCTTTATAAGAATGGTTATGTAAAGCCAATCGAAGAGAAGCTTGACCAGATGGGTATTCAGCATACTTGCTTCTATCATGTTCAGCCAGACCCAACACTCGCTTCTGCTGAGGAAGGCGCAGCTGCTATGAGAATGTTCGAGCCTGATGTTATTATCGCTCTCGGTGGCGGTTCCGCTATGGACGCTGGTAAGATTATGTGGGTTCTTTATGAACATCCAGAAGCAAACTTCCAGGATATGGCTATGAGATTCATGGATATCAGAAAGAGAATCTACACATTCCCAACAATGGGCGAGAAGGCTTACTTCGTAGCTATCCCAACATCTTCAGGAACAGGTTCTGAGGTTACTCCTTTCGCTGTTATCACAGACGAAAAGACAGGTCAAAAGTATCCTCTTGCTGACTATCAGCTCCTTCCAAATATGTCAATTATTGATGCTGACAACATGATGAACCAGCCAAAGGGTCTTACAAGTGCATCCGGTATCGATGCTCTTACTCATGCTCTCGAGGCTTACGCTTCAATCATGGCAACAGATTACACAGATGGTCTTGCTCTTAAGGCAATGAAGAACATCTTCACATACCTCCCGTCAGCATACGAAAACGGTGCTAACGATCCACACGCTCGTGAGAAGATGGCAGATGCATCTTGCATGGCTGGTATGGCATTCGCTAACGCATTCCTCGGTGTTTGCCACTCACTCGCACATAAGCTTGGTGCTTATCATCACCTCCCACACGGTGTTGCTAACGCTATCCTTATCACATCTGTTATGCGTTTCAACGCTGATCCAGTACCTGCAAAGATGGGTACATTCTCACAGTATCAGTATCCACACGCTCTTGAGAGATATGTTGAGTGTGCTAACTTCTGCGGTATCTTCGGTAAGACAAACGAAGAAACATTCGAGAAGTTCATCGACGCTATCGAAGAACTCAAGGCAAGAGTTGGTATTAAGAAGACAATCGCTGACTACGGCGTAGACGAGAAGTACTTCCTAGATAACCTCGATAAGATGGTTGAGGATGCATTTGACGACCAGTGCACAGGTGCTAACCCAAGATACCCACTTATGAGCGAGATTAAGGAAATGTATCTCAAAGCTTACTACGGTAAGTAATACCGCTTATAAATATTAACTGCTTAAGGAATTCCCACGGACGCTTAGTCGTTTCGTGGGATTTTCTTTAATATCAAAAGGGGGAATTTTGTTGCAATTAGACTTTATCAAGCTTGTAGCGGGTTTAGGCTTGCCTCTTTTGTCAACGATTCTTGGTCTATTTGTCGGAAATATTATACTTTTCGATAGCCTGCTAATTTCGGCTGTCTGTGGCTATTTTTGCTATTCAATTTTAGCAATTCACCCTGCATATTGTATTGCAGCAGCGGCAGTTTTATGTCTGATATTGTTTTTGATACAGCATACGCAGATAGGATTTTGGGCAGTTGCTATGCTTCTTTCGTATTGCTGGGGATTTGCATTTGCGGTATTTGCTTATTTTATAAGTGGAAATAGTCAACTATGGTTTTATTCAGTGCTGATTTCAGGTTTTATAATAATGCTTTTGCTACATATAAAGGCAAATAAAAATAGTTTGAAATAAAAGAGATATAATTATGAAGATTTTTATTGATGGCGATGGCTGTCCTGTTATAGATTTGACTATCTCTACGGCTAAAAATTATGGCTTAGAGTGTATTATAATCTGCGATACTGCTCATTCCATAGAGCGAGATGGTGCAAAAACGATTACAGTTTCAAAGGGCAGAGATAGTGCAGATTTTTATTTGGTAAATATGCTCTCTAAGGGGGATATATGTGTAACACAGGATTATGGACTTGCGGCAATGTGTTTATCAAAAAAGGCGTTTGCACTTAATCAAAATGGACTTATATACGATGAAACAAATATAGATTCACTTTTGCAATCACGCTATCAGGCACAAAAAATAAGGCGAGCTGGTGGTAGGTTGAAAGGTCCAGCAAAAAGAACTGCAGAGCAGAACGAGAAATTCAAAAAATCGCTCGAAAATTTGATTAACATAAATTAAAAGTTTAGCTTGAGTCTTTTCAAAGGCTCATAAGTCAAGGGCAAAGCCCTTGTTGCTCTCCGCAGAGAGCGAAATACTTTATCCTTCTCAAAGCGCAGGAGGGTAGAAAAACATTCTAAAGAAATGTTTTTTCGTAGGGAACCTTCGCAGGGGGTTCCCTGTGGGTATCGACCCACAACGAAGTTGTAAAATTGCTCTACAAGTTTCAATCATGGTGGTATTAGGGAAGGTTATTGATACTGATGAAGTAACTATCAATGAACTACCGCAGAAGTAGAATTATGTTATGTAAATATATACAACAAATTTCGCCTATAGAAGATTATGGTGAAAGAGGGGAGAGTAATTGTGAATGTTATAGAGGCTTGTACTATTTGTCCAAGAAAATGTTCGGCCTATCGAGATGAAAACGGTGGAAAAGGCTTTTGCCATGCTGGAACACTTCCTAAAATAGCAAGAATAGCTCCACATCTTTGGGAAGAACCTTGTATAAGCGGAGAAAATGGTTCAGGAACGATATTCTTTTCAAGCTGTGTGCTTGGCTGCGTTTTTTGTCAGAATAGCAAAATAAGCAGAGAACCTATTGGTAAGATTTTTACAAAAAAAGATTTTATCAATGCTTGTGAAGAATTGATAGAACAGGGAGTTAATAATATAAATCTTGTCAGCCCGACACCTTATGCTGAATTTTTGCTTGATGTGTTCAAGGAATATCGTCCGTCTGTGCCGATTGCTTTTAATACTGGTGGTTATGAAAGTGCTGAAACAATCCGTAAATTCGAGGGCATAGTGGATATTTATATGCCTGATTTTAAATATGCAAGTAACATTCTTGCAAAAAAATATTCCAATGCACCGAATTATTTGGAAAATGCTCTTGCTTCGCTTAAAGAAATGATTCGTCAAAGGGGAGAGGCAAAGTTTGATGATAAGGGGATTATGCAGAGTGGTGTTATTGTTCGACATCTGATTTTGCCGAATAATATCGAAAATTCTCTTGATGTGCTTGATATACTTGACCAATTTTCAGATAAAATTTTATTAAGCCTTATGGCACAATATACACCGCTTGGAAATGCAGAAAAATATCCAGAAATAAACAGAAGGCTTACAGAAAAAGAGTATCAGAGAGTGCTTGATTATCTTGATACCACAGAGCTTGACGGCTTTTTGCAGGAACTTTCATCTGCAAGTGAGGAATATGTTCCGGATTTTAATTTGATATGAAATTGTCTAAATGCTTTTTATGAAATATATGGATTTTTTTCAAAAATAAGGATATAATAAAATTATTACTATAAGGTGGTGGAATTATGTCAGTTGGTTTGATACTTGAGGGAGGAGGTACTCGTGGAGTTTATACTGCGGGAGTGCTTGACTCCTTGATTGATAATAAGATATTTGTTAATGATGTTTATGGAGTTTCGGCCGGTGCTTGTAATTCGCTTAGTTATATTTCTAAGCAGCGTGGCAGGAATTATAAAATATTTGATGAATATATTCATGACCCGAGGTATCTTAGCATTAATTCATACTTTAAAACGGGTTCGGTTTTCGGCTTGGATTTTATATTTAATGAGCTTTCAAGAGAGCTTGTGCCATTTGATTATTATGAATTTTTTAAAAGTCATACAAGACTTACAATAGGTACAACGGATTGCGTTACCGGTAAACCTTTGTATTTTACTAAAAAAGATTTAGACGAGGATTTTATACCTGTAAGAGCTTCATCTTCTTTGCCACTTGTATCACCGATTGTTAATTTCAGAGATTATAAGCTTCTTGATGGAGGTATAGGCGACCCTATTTTGATTGAAAAGGCTATTTCAGACGGCCACGAATATAATATTATTATTTTGACACAGGATAAATATTATAGAAAACCACCGAAACCAGATTTCCCTAAGCCTATATTGAGAAAAAAATTTAAGGATTATCCGAATTTTGTAGAAACTATGTTGGTAAGACCGGCTGTATATAATAGACAAAAGGAGCTTTGCTATAAACTACAAGAACAGGGAAAGGCCATCGTTATTCAACCACCAGAGCCTATGCCTGTCGGCAGATATACACGAAACAGAGATAAGCTTAGAGCTGTTTATGAATGGGGCTTGAATGACGGTAATAATGCCGCAAGAGAAATTAGAAAGTTTATGATAATTCATTCTTGATGAGGTGTGAAATGACAGACTACCAAAAGCTATTAAAAAAACTTTTTGAAAAGTATGATGAAGAATTAGCTTTAGCGTTAGACGGAAATATAGAACAGTATTGTTATAAAGAGATTTATACAAAAGAATATGGTACAAGTGACGCAAATTATAAAAATAGATTGAGATTATCATATGCTATTTTATATACTAAAAAGTATGAGGAGAATTTTAGAATTGATGGCTTGATTCTAAAGCTATTTAACGAGGAATTGTTTGATAGAGAAAGCAACAGCTTTCAGGGAATAGGAAGATGTCTTGAAATTCTTACTGAATTGATGAATAAGTATGATGTTCCAGATAGAGATATGCTTTTTGAGAGGGCAAAGAAAGCTAATTTCGACTGCTATTGTGGATATAATAGCGAATATGTTTCTCCAACGCTTGAAAGTTATAATATTGAAGAAGCAATTGAACTTTTAGTAGAGCTTGATGAAAAGAAACTTGCCCAAAAATTGCTTGTTGAGTATACATATTCAGATGATATATGCGATGAAGCCAAGATGTATTTCTGTATGAGGAATTTTAAGAATATTGGTGATATTGATAATGAGATTTATTGTGCAAAAATGCTCTTAAATATGGAGGTTATGACCGGCAATAACTATGCAATTTGCAACCGTATGCTTGAGCTTCTTACAATCTATAATAAGAACAATCAATATAACGAGGCATCAAAAGTTTTTGATATGCTTATTCCAAGGCTTCATTCTATTGATGAATGGTATAATACTGTATTAGGCAGAAATGCTCTTGAGCAGTGTATGGATATTATTTTGCATTGTGAGGATTTAGCAGAGGATTTGTGGGAATGGTCTGAGCCGATTCTCAAGAAAATTATAGAAAAAATGCACGGAAGGTTATATAATAAGGCATCTTTTGCAGCGTATAAGATGGGAGATTTCCTTTTTTCAGAAACTTTATCTAATAAATATGATGAACTTATGTCTCCGCTTGGTAATAAATACTAATTATTACATATAAAAAATGTGTGATTTGTAGTATTATATCAGTATTGCAAGAATGTTGTTGACAATTAGGTTTTAAGGCTGTATCATTATATATATATGAAAAAATGTAATTTTGTTTTGAAAAATGCTTTAAAAGAATTTATAGTACTAATAAATTCAAAAAATAATTTTACAAATAAATAATATTTATGTTTTAGGAGAGTTTAAAATCTATGGGTCTTGTTACACTAAAGCTTCAAAATTTAGTATTTCCAACTAACAAGTATCTCAACGAACATTGGTGGCTTCAATATCGTGGAGATAGATTATTTTATAACGATGAGCGTGGTTGCTATATGCTTCCACAGTATCGTTTTGTTGAATTTTTTACTTATTTTAATTCATTTTCTATTAAAAAATGGAAACACTTTACCAACATAACAAATGTATCACTTCATTTGAAAATTAAGGGACACTTTTTTGTAAACACTTTTGGCCATTATATTAGAAACAATGTTATAGAAAAAGAAATTTCTGAGGATAAACATTATAATTTCCCAGAACCAACAGAGCTTGTTATTAATTTCGAGCAAGAAAAGAGTTCGGTTATTTCTTTTCAGATTTCTTCACTTTCAGAATGTGAAATATATTCCGGCTACTATGCAACAGAGATTGACGAGGAGCAAATTCGCAATGTAGATATAGCTATTGCTACAACTACATTTAAGAAAGAAGAATTTATTACTAAAAATGCAGAGATGCTAAAGAATGAAATTCTTTATTGTGATGATGAATGCTCAGACCATTTTTATGTTAATATAGTCGATAATGGCAGAACGCTTAATCCCGATGATTTCAATGGCAGTAAGATGCATGTTTTCCCGAACCAGAATGTTGGTGGCTCAGGTGGATATGCAAGAGGCATGATTGAAGCCCTGCGTGGTAAGAAAAAACCTACTCATGTTCTTCTTATGGACGATGATGTTATTATCGTTGCAGAGAGTTTAAAACGTACATTCTATCTTCTCAGAGTCATTAAAGATGAGTATAAGGATAGATTTGTCAGTGGCGCTATGCTTTACTATGAAAAAATGAATGTTCAGCATGAAGATGTCGGTTATGTACATAAAGACGGTTCATATGGTCCTCAAAAGCCTTCATTTGAGCTTCAGAAATGGGATTCTGTTGTTAAAAACGAGGAAAACTATGATAAGTTTGATGACCATTATGCAGGTTGGTGGTACTGCTGTATTCCTACAACATATATCGAGGCAAACAAGCTTCCACTTCCGCTCTTTATTCGTGGTGATGATGTTGAGTATAGCCTTAGAAATGATGCGAAATTTATCACATTGAATGGTATCTGTATTTGGCATATGGGCTTTGTTACAAAATATAATGCCGCTATGGAGCTTTATCAGGTTCATAGAAACAGCCTTATTTTCCAAGCATTCAGTGGAGTATGCCAAGATATAGACTTTGTTAAGAGAATTACAGATTTCTTTAAGGTTGAAATCCGCAGATTTAACTATAATAGTTGTGAACTTTTACTTGAATCTATTGATGACTTTATGAAAGGCCCTGATTTTCTCTTTAAGCCTGAGGGTGAGCGCATTATGAAAGAACATGGTGCGATGAACGAAAAGCTTGTACCAATAGAGGAAAATTATCCTGATATTGAGGTTAATCTTGATAATCTTTATAAATTTGAAGAGCTTGGATTCTGGCAGAAAGTATTTTATAAGATTACAGTGAATGGACATTTATATCCAAAATTTATGCTTACTGATGAGGTTGGCGTAATTGCTTACGACTGGTTTAACTGCCCGAAAAAGCAATATAAAAGAAAGGTTTTACTTGCTGTTAATCCTTATGAAAATACCGGTGCTATGCGTGTTCTTTCAAGAAAAAAATATCTTGAGCTTCGCAAGCATTATAAAAAGACTTTAAGAAATTACAAGAAAAATCATAAGAAGGTTGAAGAAGAATTCAGAAAGAAAAAAGATGAATATACATCTTATGAATTCTGGCTAAACTATCTTGGAATTAAATAATAAATCATAAATAAAAGAGCTAATCTTCTGAATTTAAAGTGATATGTACCCAGAATTCTGGACACATATTTATAAATTAAGCTGAACACATGGATGTCTTCCTGTATTGTACAGGAGGCATCCATTTTGTTTTTGCCTGAATTCTTTTATTGTTGTAATAATCTATATATTCTTTGACAGCTTTTGCAAACTCATCAAATGTTTTATAAGCATTTTCGTACCCATAATACATTTCATTCTTCATCCTACCAAAGAATGTTTCCATAATACAGTTATCGTAGCAATTGCCCTTTCGTGACATACTCTGGATAATGCCATGTTCTTTTAAACAATTCTGATAGTAAGTGTGCTGGTATTGCCATCCTTGATCTGAATGAAAAATCAATCCAGTTACATTTGGGAAACTTCTAAATGCTTGATCAAGCATTCTTTTTATTTGTTCCATATTGGGGCTTAATGAGATGTCATAAGATATTATTTCATTTGTTGCCATATCAAGTATTGGAGACAAATAACATTTACCCCAAGAAAAATTGAACTGAGATATATCGGTTGTCCACTTTTGAAGTGGTTTATCGGCAGTAAAATTTCTATCTATTATGTTGCTAGCAATTCTTCCAATTTCACCTTTGTAAGAATGATATTTCTCCTTTGGACGCTTGCCTATCATTCTAGTTTCGTGCATAATGCGCTGTACTCGTTTGTGATTCACCTCATAGCCTCTATTACGTAGTTCTCTGTAGACACGTCTAACGCCATATCTGCATTTGTTTTGTTCAAAGATAATTTCGATTTCTTTAACCAAATCCGCATTTTTTACAGCAATAACATCTTCTTTGCTAAGCTCAAAGTAGTAAGTGGATTTAGCCATTTGCATAGCTTTAAGAAGATACTTTAATTGATATCCTTTTTCTCTGAGTTCTTTGATTATTGCCGCTTTTTCGCCTTGAGATGCGCAGCTTCCTTTTTTTCTCTCAAGGCGATCTCTTTTTTTATTACTTCAATCTCTGTCTTGATATATTCATTTTCGGCACGAAGTCTAACTAATTCTTCATATTCTGATTCTTCTAACTTCCTTGGCTTATTGTAATTAATCTTCTTCATATCTAGATTCTTTTTGGGACGACCTTTCTTACAATTTACAAGACCATTATATCCCAAAATCATATATTTGTGAACCCATTGATATAATAGACCATCACCTATTCCTGCAGAAAATGCAACAGATTTGTTAGATTCACCAGCCAAAACACGTGCAACTAAGGCATAACGTTCCTCTGGAGTCCATTCTTTGTTATTCCCTTTGTGTCTTAATGCATCAGGACCACATGCATCCTCAATTCTAACCCATTTACGAACTGTTATATGAAACGCCTTAGTGCTTAGACCATCTGGTGTATCAGGCCATTGACCCTGTCGATATAATTCTACGGCATTTCTTTTGTACTCATAACTATAACGCATAAAAATAACCCTCCTTACTGGTTTTGTCCAGCAAAGAGGGTACATATCAAAGAAGATTAGCTCTTTTTGACTTATTTTGAGAAGTAATTTTGCCAATATTGTTTTGAGCTTAGTTTTTTCTGATTACTTATATAAGCTTTTCTAACTTTCTTATATTTTGTTAGAAATTTAAAAAATATGCGAATTGTCTGCCCAACAACCCAAAAAAGTTTTCGTTTTTTGAGTTTAGTGACAAAAGCAAACGAACCATCTGATTTAGTATGTGCAATGTATCTTGCACGAAATGTCTTTCTGACCTCGGTATCTGTCAAGGGGAGTTTTATGCAAATGTTCTTTGATGGAAAAATATTTCCTCCGAAGCTTGGATAATATATTGCAAAATTTACTATCTTAGGCTTAGAAATAACTTTCGCATTGCCAATAATGCTATTATCATTTGAAGGTTTTGCGAGTGAGGAAAGGTAAGTATTATATTCTGCAATATCTATGCTGAGAAGCTTTTCAGGCCCTTCCATAAAATCATCATATGCTTTAACTATTAATTCTGCAAGAAAATATCTTTGTAATAGTGTGAAGCGTGTAATTGATGCAAATAGTTTTCGGATATTTGTAATTACGCCTGTATTTTTGTTATGGAGAGCAGTATTTATAAGTTCGTTTCTTTTTATATAGTATTCAAAGTGTCCTGCGTATTTTCCCTCAAAGCCATCATGCCAAACAGCAATACCATTCATGGTTATTATGGGTTTACGACAGCGAATACCATATTCTACATCATCGCTTTTGATAAAATATGGCATAGGGTAACCGAATTTTTCCCCAAATGCAGTTGGAAAACAACAATACCACCAGGCTTGATAATCTGCTTTTGGAAGTTTATCATTTTCGATAATGCTTTCTTTTTTACGCAAATCTACTTCGTGACCAATAGGTGAAAGGTAGAATCCGTCCCATAAAGCGCCACATTCGTGTTGTAGATATGGAATCTCAGAATGTAGCATTACACCACCAATAAAGCTATCATAATATTCGGGTTTTAGGATTTTTAGTAGGGAATAGGTTTTGAGAATAACATTTGTATCGAGAGTTATGTCATCATCAAGAAAAATGATATGTGAACAGCCAAAATTAACAGCTTCAAGCAAACCTCTTGCAAAGCCTCCACTGCCACCACAGTTTGGATTATGTATAATTGTAATGGTACTGTCAGAAAGTGTTTCAGGCAGTGTAGAGCCATTATCTATAACAAAAACCTTCAGAGGTATAGAATACTTTAAACTGAAATCACGCAGACGTTCCATATTTGAAATAATGTACTTTTCACGCTTATATGTGCAGAATGATGCAGCAAGAAAAATATCTCTTTGTAGGTTTATTTCAGTTTCATAAGAACCAGAAAAAATTTGACAATCACTTTTTGCCAATATTTCGGGATAAAAAATTTCTCCATCTTTAGCCTCTGAAATTGAAAAGCTTATTGAAACAGTTTCAGGATTACTATTTTTTATAAGTTTTGAAGTAATAATGTTGCCATTTTCACGCTTTATAAAAATTTCGGCAGAGCCTTGAATTTTAATTTTAAAGGCAATATTTTTGGCAAGGGTATATTTTTTATATTTTCCTGCGGAAAAGCTGTTAAAGTAACTGCACAAACTACAAGAAGTGCCACATTTGATATTAAGACAGTTATTTTTGTAGTTTGTGTTATTACCATCGAAATAAAGCTTACTTTCATCGACAAGTATAGGAAAAGATAGCTCAAATAACAGCATCTTGCAGTACCCCTTTTGTAAAATGATAGGGAATCCAAACGGATTCCCTATTGAAAATTTATTAGAAGTTTATATCTTATTCACCAAATTCTTTAGCAATAGCCTCGAATACAGCAGCTATAACTTTATCCATATCATAATACTTATAGTTGCCAAGACGACCACCAAAGATAACATTTTCTTCCTTATCAGCAAGCTCTCTGTATTTAGCGAAAAGTGTGTTATTCTTATCATCGTTGATTGTGTAGTATGGTTCGTCGCCAAGCTTCCACTCGGAAGAATATTCACGAGAAATGACAGTCTTAGGTTGTTTGCCAAATTCGAAATGCTTATGTTCGATGATTCTTGTATATGGAACTTCTCTATCGGTGTAGTTTACAACAGCATTACCTTGGTAGTTATCTGTATCGAGAACCTCTGTTTCAAAACGAACAGAACGGTATTCAAGAACACCGTAGCAATAGTTATAAAATTGGTCTATCGGACCTGTGAAAAGTGTTTTCTTTATGCTTTCTGCATTCTTGCTATCCTTAATCCACTCGAAATAATCTGTATCTGTAAGAACATCAATGCCTTCAAGCATCTTCTCGATAATTTTTGTGTAGCCTCCGATAGGAATGCCTTGATAACGGTCATTGAAGTAGTTGTTATCGAATGTAAAGCGGAGTGGCAGACGCTTAATGATAAATGCTGGAAGATCCTTGCAGTCACGCTCCCATTGCTTTTCAGTGTAACCCTTTATAAGCTTTTGATATACATCTGTACCTACGAGTGAGAGAGCCTGTTCTTCAAGGTTTTTAGGCTCTGTGATGTTGAGGTCAGCAATTTGGTCAGCAATAATTTTCTTAGCTTCAGCAGGTGTTTTAATGCCCCAAAGCTTAGAAAATGTATTCATATTGAACGGGAGATTATAAAGTTCATCCTTATAAATAGCGACAGGGGAGTTGATATAGTTATTAAACTCTGCAAATGTGTTGATATAATCCCAAATCTTTTTGTCACTTGTATGGAAGATATGAGCACCATATTTATGTACATTGATACCCTCAATATTTTCGCAGTAGATATTTCCGCCGATATGGCTTCTTTTATCAATTACAAGGCACTTTTTTCCTCTTTTTTTTGCCTCATATGCGAACATAGCACCATAAAGACCTGACCCAACAATTAGATAATCGTACATTTTAATCAACCTTTCATTATTTTTCTTAATATATTTCGTCTGAAAGACCCCGGAGGGAAAATCAAATTTCCAAGCTTATTACACGAGAAATTTTTGGTTGCACCACCGACTTTGGCAAAATGAATCCTTGGTAATTCAGCCCAATTTATAGAACCTTCTTTTTTGATATATGTCATAAATACTCCGAACAGTCTTTCAGCCATCATACCGTCATCTCGTTCAATACGCTGTGGCAGATTTGCATCGACATATTCAAGAATATCAAAAAGCCAACTGCAATAGCTATCAAAAATATCTCTACGCATAACAAACATATTACAAAAATATAAGTATTTGCCAAACATATATTCATCAAATGCAGGCAAAAACTTAGGATAGCTCAATTTCAATTTTTCTTTAATTAATTTATATTCCGCTTCTCCATTCTTTTGTGTTCGTATTAGATTTTGATATGTAGTTTCTGGCATTTTCTCAGGAATAACTCCTATAATAGGATAAACTTTAAGAAGTGATAGAATGTATTCTTCATTATATCCATTTTTTTCAAGAAGTTCTTTTGTCGGATAATCTTTAACTATATATGGTTTTGGCAATTTTCTTTTAGAATGACTTTTATCGACCAAATTTTGTCGATTGAACGATATATATCTTCGGCTATGAAAAAAACCGAGATAATCTGCATCAGAGTTTTTCCAAGCATAATAATGAACTGTAAGTTCACAATAATATGGGTTTTTTTTAGAAATATTATCACCGATATTATCTTTAAGCATATTTAAATCGATATTATTATGTAAAGCAGCACCTGCATATATATTATAAAGAAATGGAAAACAAGGTTTATTATTTAATGCGGAGCAAGAAATATATATTGCAAGTTTACTATTCAAATTATCATCACCCATAGAAATATATCAATTTCATTATAATATATTTTATGGAGCTTGGCAATAGTTTTTTGGCTATAAACAACAAACAGCAGACCGATTGAGCGGCCTGCTGTTTCGAAAACACAATTGAATTTTCGACTGTAAGGATTATTTTGCAGTTTTCTTTGCCTTTACAGCAACAATGATTGTTGTAAGAGCAACTACAGCTACTGCACCAGCAACGAGAAGAAGAGTTGTAGAAGCGTCGCCAGTTGTAGGTACTTTGCCGTTGCTTACGACATTTGAAACTTCACTTGGCTTAACTGATGTACTATCGCCAAGGTTTGCTGCTGAAACGCTTGCTGCAATAGAACTTACTGCTACACTTGCTGTTGCAAGAGCTGCAAGAATCTTCTTTTTCATTTAGGGTTCCTCCTAACATCATTTATTATACATTTTTCAGTACAATAGAATTATATCATTAAGTTACAATATTGTCAATAATAGAAAAACTAAAAAATAACAGTAAAAAGAGGCTATATTGTGAGATTTTATGGTAATTATAATTAAAATGTCCAAGATGTATATGGTATAACGCCATGTGCATTCTTAAACATACCATATGTGAATATAGAATATGATAGAACTAAAATGACTATTGTGAGTATATTTGATTGTCTTTTAAACCTTTTGACATCTTCCGCAGGCGTTTCATTTGGTAACATCGCGTTATTTTTAACACGGCCGAAACCATATTTCTCAACAGACGAAATAAGCTCCGGAACAAGTAATGCAATATAGATAAAGAAATAATATGAGAAACGCTCCAAAATAGAATGTTTTGCCATAATTACCATAAAGAATGTTCCTGCGAATACCATACTTATAATATAACGGTTATTTGGATTTGTTTTGAGCATTTTTTCTGCATTTAATAATGTAAATACAAGAATAATAATCGGAACTACTGCATAAATCAAGGAAATTCCTTCGTTTATGAATTGTGTATTATTATATTCCTGATGGAAAATTTTTGTAATGAGGTTAAGTATTCCTGTTGAAGAAAAATAGAAAACTGTTAGAGCATAGCCATAGAATATTACTTGTTTTCCGGTAGGACGCATTTTTGTTATGAAATAGAATGGAATCATAACAAGTACGGTTGAATGGAAAAGCGAGGCGAAAAGAATTATTAAAAGGAACCAGAAGAATTTCTTTTTTTTGATGAATTGCCAAGCAAGTAATGTTATTGAAACTGCGATAGCTTGACGAATAAAATTCATTTGCATAAAGAAGAGGAAGAAATTTATATACATAAATGTTCCAATCCAGACTTTTTCTGTGTTGCGATAGATAAATATAGCAACAGGAATCAGAGTGAAAATTGCAATTACTGCGAAATAAGAAGTATAGCTTGGAAGAATCATTCCGAGAAGCTTTGTTATAAGAACAAAACCATATTCCCAGTCATAATAGGTGAAATTCCAGAAATCTTGAGTTTGTAAATCCATAAAGGCTTTGGCGTATAAAACATAGTCGTATCCGATAAGAAATCTAAATATAGTTAATAAATAAAGCTGTCCGAAAGCTAAAAATAGAAATATCATATTTTTAGCTTTTGATGGCTTATGAAAGCAGAGTATTACTGCCCAAACTAATATAAGTAAGTTGTTTAAATGATAAATCAGCATATTGTTCCTCCAAGTTAAAATCCATTTTTTGAGAAAATGCCTTTGGTTATGGTCATAAATAGAATTTTTATATCAAACATAAATGTCCAGTTATCTATATAATACATATCATATTTAATTCGTTCCTCAATAGAAGTATTTCCGCCTCTTAGGTCGTTCACCTGTGCCCAGCCTGTCATACCAGGTTTAACATAATGTTTTAACATATATTGAGGAATTGATTTTTGAAATTTCCGAACGAAAAAAGGGGTTTCGGGTCTTGGCCCTATAAGGCTCATATTTCCTATAAGTACATTGAAAAGCTGTGGAAGCTCATCAATACTGAAACGTCTTATGAATTTTCCGACCCTTGTGCAACGTTCATCATCTTTTTCTGTCATTTTATCTAAGATTTCAGAATTTTCTTTCATAGAGCGAAATTTGTACATAACAAATCTTTTTCTGTTATAACCTATACGCTCCTGTTTAAATATAACCTTACCTTTAGATGTAACCTTTATAGCTATTGCAACGCCGAGCATAAGCGGGGAGGTTATTATGATTCCTATAATTGATATGACAATATCGCATAAACGCTTTATAAAGGCATTAAATCTGTTATCAAGCGGGACATTTCTTAGACTCATTACCGGCACAGAGCCAAAGTTGCTGATATATATTCTTGAAGAAAATGAGCCGAATATATTTGGAATGATTGAAGTTTTTATTCCAAAGCGTTCGCAAATATTATAAACTGTCAGTAGGATTTTTTCGTTGTTATCACTTGTCATAAGTACAGCCTCGTCTATGGTATTAGACTCAAAATATCTTGAAAGAGCTTTATAAGAGCCAAGAAAAGGCTTTTTTATGCTGCTTAATGGTTTTTCACTAAAATATCCTGCAATCTCATAGCCGAGGTCAGGATTTTTTTTAATATTCTCTATAAATTTTTCAGTACAGTTATTTATACCAACTATAACTATATATTTTTTATTATAGCCCTTGCTTCTTAGATATCGTAATATTTTTCTTAAAAAAAATCTATATGCGATAGTTATCATCGTATCTGATAGAAAGAAGATAATTAAAAAAAGCTGTAACTGATAGATAGATTCAGTTATAAGCAAGATGAGTTCAAGTATAAAGAAAGCGGTAATATTTGCTTTGATTATATTTATAGCTTCATATCTCAAACGAGTTGTTCTATAAGAGCGATATAGGTCATATAGAGCATATAGCATAAGATGTAGAAGAACTAAACCCAAAGAAAGTATGATTAAAACAAAACCGTCATTTTTTATATGCGTACTGCTAAGGTCTATTTTTTGAATATTAATTGATATAAATAAAGCAATTATAATACTTAAAATAGCAGATAAAGCGTCTACAAAGACATGTATAGTGTTAAATTTTCGTTGGTTCTGTTTTATCATTATCTCACTTCCAATATTGAGAAATCTTGCTTTGCAGTATTAATCTAATGTATCCTCACGAAGCTTTTTCTGAATTATAAATTTCTTGTATAATTTTACAAACCATAAGAATAAGATAAAAACTATCAGAAAAATTGCTGATATATAGATTAAACTATATTGTGTGGATTCTGCTTCAAGTACATTTACTTTACATACAGCACTACTTTTTCCATCAGGAGTTTTATAAGTGATATCAGCATAACCGCTCTTTATTGCAACGAGTTCACCTTTATCATTAATATCTACAACAGATTTATCTGAACTTGTTATTTTTAGTTTAGTAATATCAGCATCGCGAGGTGTAGTTGTAATATTTAGTTCTTTGATATCGCCAATATTCATAGAGAGATATTCTTTTGAAAGACTTACAGTTTTTGGAATTGTATTTTCCTCGGATTTAAGTTCACCCTGAACTGCAATAATAGTTCCTTTATTGAATATAGCAGTGTATTTTATGTCCTTTCCGCTTACAGTAATTTTATTGCTGTGAATTACTTTTTTAGATGAATTATCGTAATATGAAAGAGTATAAGTACCATCTTTAATTCCATTAAAAGTAAAGTTTCCAAATGCATCTGTAGTAGCAGTTGCATAATAATTCTTTTTCTTTTTGGTATATGAGATTGCGATGGTAGTGTTCTTATAGAATTTATTAGAGGCGTTTAAAAAGGTTCCGCTAACTTTTCTGCCCGATACATATTCTGCTCCTTCGCCTACATTAACCTTGCAAAGACGGGTTATTTTGCCAAAGGTGGCATTGATTGTTGCAGAACCATTTTCGATGGCTTTAATTGTGCCATCTTCATTAACAGAGGCAATTTTTTCATCATTGCTTGAAAAGTTTGAAGTTTTTGAGAATACATATTCATCTTTATTAAAATTATAAAAAATTGAAGAAGAACTGCCTTTTCTTAAATAAAGCTCTGATTCTGCAAGATTGATAACCTCGGTGTTTTTATTTTCAGTGACTTTTACCTTGCAGGTTGTAAAATTAAGACCGTCTCCGCTTGTTATAACAATTTCAGTAGAACCTTTTCCAGTAGCAATGATAAGGCCTCCGGTTGAAACATTTGCTATATTGGTATCCTTAGAATAAAAAGTAGCATCTTGACTGTCTTTAGATGGAATAACTGTCCATTTAAGCTGATATGAATTTCCTACTGCAAGGCTTATATCGTTTTTATCGAGTACAATGCCCTGAGATGCTGCATTTGCAGGAAATTGAAACAGCGAAAGTGTTATCAGAATAAAAAGCATAATGCTTGGTATTTTTATAGATTTTAATTTATCTTGCATGGAATGACCTCCATTAAACAGAATGAATTGGAATTGCTTCGGGCAACTGAAGATAGTAACGCAAGAGAACCTCTGTTGCTTCTGAAACTTCGTATTTGCTTTCGAGAAATACATTTTTTTGTATGTCTTTATAAAGCTTAGTATCTGAAATTTCAGACATTTTTACTGATAAGGCTCTTTGGTCGTTATCCGCAAAAAGCATACCGTTAAAGCCGTCAATTATCAAATCTTTGTGTCCTTTAACATTTGATGCAATAACGGGAATCCCACATTCAAGAGCTTCCATTATATTAAATGGCAAACCCTCTATATGACTCGCAGATATAACAACTTGTGCTGAACGATATAAGATATTCGTATCTGAAATATGTCCTAAAAATCGTACTTTATGTGAAATCTCATAATATTCAGCGAGAAGTTTAGCGTTTTCAATAAGTTCACCTTCACCAGCAAAGAGAAGTAACGAATTGGGTTTTACTTTCAATAGCTCAGAAAATGCTTTTATAATAAGCTGTTGATTTTTTCTTTCAGAAAATTCAGCTACGCAGAGAAAAACAAAATCTTTTTCATTTATGCCAAGAGATTTGCGGAAGATATTACATTCGTCAGAACTTAAAGCAGGAAATCTATCAGGATTAATTCCCATGCCATTTATTTGTTGAATGTTTTTGCAGAGAGAATATTTTTTCGCAATCTCAAAGTCATTGTTATTCATTGTAAGCAATAAATCAATTTTTGAGGCAGTTGCTTTTTCAATATTACAATAAAGCTTTGCCTTTCTTGAATTATCGTCGTTGAAAAGATAACCATGACATATGTATATATGATAGGGCTTCTTTTTCATTTTCGGAATTGCAAGTCTTGTAATAATTCCTGCGAGGGTTGTATTTGAAATTATCACATCGTAGGAATTGGCTTTTATTATTTTAGAAAGTTGATTTATTGTTCCGATATTTCTCGGGGAATAGATTTTTTTTCTAAATGTAAGATTATATGAGTAATCTACTAAGTCTTGTTTTACATAACCCTCTGTTGCAGTATCAACAATATGACCGTTTTGACGCAGAGAGTTTATTGCTGAGATATGAAAATTCTCAATATGTGATGCTCTTGATGCTGTAAACAAAAATTTAAGCTTTTTCATCTTTTAATGCCTGAACTTCTTTTGCCATACGGTTTTGTTCTTCTATATATCTTTTGTAGGCGATACATACTTCACGAACATTGCCATTCTGAATAACTCTACCTTTATCAAGCCATAAAGCCTTTTGGCAGGTCTTGATAACTGAATTTATATTATGTGAAACATATAAAATAGTTGTACCCTCTTTAAGCAGACTAGAAATTCTTGTTTCACATTTCTTTCTGAATCTTGCATCGCCAACTGAAAGGACTTCATCAGCAATAACTATATCAGCATGAACAGAAGTTGCAATCGCAAAACCAAGTCTTGCAAGCATACCTGAGGAAAAATTTTTGACGGGAACATCAACAAATTCCTCCAGTTCAGCAAAGGTTATAATATCATCAAAACGCTTTTTCATAAAATTAGTTGAATGACCGTGCATAGCACCGTTGAGGTATATATTTTCTCTTGCCGAAAGTGTAGGTTCAAAGCCACCGCCTAAGGCGATGAGTGGAGCTATAGTGCCTTTTGTATAAATAGTTCCATGTGTAGGCTCCATAATTCCGGCAATAAGTCTTAGCAAAGTAGATTTACCTGAACCATTAACGCCGACAAGCCCTATAGATTCACCCTTTTTTAGCTCGAATGAAACATTTTCCAAAGCCCAAAATTCATCAAAGAAAAGGTTGCCTTTAACCATATCTATGAAATATTGCTTTAGGCTTGTTTGCTTATTTTTGCTTAGGTTGAACATCATATAAACATTGTCAACCTTGACTGATGTTTCAGCCATTTTATTCCCTCCAAATTATAGGTAGTTATAGAATTTACCTCTTTTTTCTTTAAATACAAGTATTCCAAGAGCTAAGGTGAGTACAGCATAACAAGTTGCAACAATCAAGGTTTTCTCATTAGGAACTGTATTATAAATGAAAGTTTCTCTTAAAATTCTTATATATAGATATAACGGGTTGAAATCCCATACAAAACGATATTCAACAGGAATAATATCAATCGGATAGAATATAGGTGTAAAGAAATTAAGCGCATAGGTGAGGATACCATAAAGATGGTATAAATCTCTGAAAAACACGCCATATGCAGCGAGAATGAGCGAACAGCCAAGAGTAAATATAAGAGCAAGTAAAATCGGTAAAGGGAAAAGCAACATTGTAAGATGTAGCGGTACATTTAAAATAAAAGCTAATACTAACATCGGAATAGATGAAAATAGAAGCGTTATAAAAGCAATTATTACATTAGAAAGGCAATACATATATTGTGGGACTTTAAATTTTCGAAAAACGCTGGAATGAAAATAAACCGAAGTAAGCGATTGCTTAGTTGCGGTTACGAAGAAAGTTAATATAAGGTGACCAGAAATATTATAAATAGGATAATATTCAATTGACCTTTTAAAAAGAGTAGAAAATATGATTGTTAAAATAAATGCCATAATCAAAGGATTAAGCACTGTCCAAAGAACACCGAAAAAGGACTTATAATATTTCATCTTGAAATCTCTTTTAATAAGTTCCTTTAAGAATGGCAGATATTCCATAAATTCATATAAAGCTTTATTTTTTATCATTAGATTCTCTCCAATATAGTTTTTAAGTTTAACTAAACTAAATTATAACACTTTTTAGGGTTGTATGTCTATACATATGAACTGACAAATTATTGTTTTTAGATGATTTTAATGTAAAATTATGTTTTTTTATAAAAGGATAAATTGTATATAAATTACATATACTTATCAATTTGCATATATTGTATATTTTGAGTGAAAGGCTTTTCTTGATTAAAATAAATATGTGTGATATTATGAAATTAATAAATTTTTAAATTAAGGATTGCTGTTATGAATATCTATATTATAAATAATCCCTTTCATTATGAGATTGAAAATCTGACTCGTGCATTTTTTAATAATGAAAAAATGAATGTCATAAAATGCGATGAAAATATAAATCGTGAAAAGCCTTTTGTCGCAATAGAACTTATAAAGCACGAAAAAGATTCTGATATAATTGTAAGCTTTGCTGATGAAGATTTTGAAAAGACTTTATCTAAAAAAATAGATGGCGAGTTTGATTCTGAGTATTCGGAATGTGAAAGAGCGGCTGCCATTATGCTTTTTGAGATATTGAGCGAATATACAGGCATAAGACTTCCTTGGGGAATATTAACAGGAGTTCGTCCGATAAAGCTTTTGCATAACCTCGTGAGAGAACTTGGCACAGACGGTGCAGATAAATATTTCAGAGAAAAGTTGCTTGTTACTGAGCAGAAAACAAAGCTTGCACTAACAACAGAAAAGAATGAGCGTAAAATTCTTGAACTTTCAAAGCCTGATTCATTCAGCCTTTATATATCCGTTCCGTTCTGTCCGACAAGATGTTCTTATTGTTCATTTGTTTCTCAGTCGATAGAAAAAGCAAAAAAGCTTGTTGAGCCATATCTTGATTTACTATGTCAAGAGATAAAATATACAGCTGAAATAGCCAAAGAACTCAATCTCAGACTTGAAACTGTATATATAGGCGGAGGTACCCCGACAACTTTTTCCGCTGAACAGCTTACAAAGCTTATTGCTGCGATAAATGCTTCTTTTGATATGAAAAAATGCCGAGAATTTACGATAGAAGCAGGCAGACCGGATACTATAACTCGTGAAAAGCTTGAAGCAATTCTTGATGGTGGCTGTGATAGAATAAGCATAAATCCACAGACTTTGAATGATGAAGTTCTGGAGGCTATCGGCAGACGACACACCGCCGCACAAACCTTAGAGGCATATAAGCTTGCGGAAGAAATCGGCTTTAAGCATATAAATATGGATTTAATTACCGGGCTTCCAAAAGATACTCCAGAAACTTTTAAATATACTCTTGATACCTTGTGCGAACTTTCGCCTGCAAGCATAACTGTTCATACTCTTGCTATGAAGCGTTCGTCTTTCCTTACGCTTGGCGGAGCATTGGTCAAGACAGGTGCAGAGCCACCGGCAGCTATTATGATGAAATATTGCGAGGAAAAACTTCCACAATTCGGCTACCACCCATATTATCTGTATCGTCAGAGCAGAATGGAGGGTAATCTCGAAAATGTAGGTTGGTCTAAAGATGGTTTTGATGGCTTATATAATGTATATGTTATGGACGAAACCCATACAATTCTTGCTTGTGGGGCAGGCGGAGTTTCTAAACTTCGTGAACCGGGAGTAAATCATCTTGAACGAATATTTAACTATAAATATCCATATGAATATATCAACGGTTTTGATGAAATGCTAAGACGAAAGGAGCAGATTAAGACTTTCTATGGTAATCTTAAATAATACATACAGAAGATATTCTTATAATCTTCCTGTAATAAACTACTATGCTGAAAATGAGGCTAAAGACTTTATAGATACAGTAGAGGAACAGTTTCACAGCGACTTGGATAATATTGCTGAAAACATTATGGGACTTGAAAAACAGTGTAATATCATAATGCTTACAGGTCCGTCATCAAGTGGAAAAACTACAACAGCAAAACTACTTGAATCAAAGTTTGAAAGTGCTGGCAGAAATACTCATATAATTTCTCTTGATAATTTCTATACAGGAAAGAAAAATATTCCTAAACTTCCGAATGGTGAGTATGATTTTGAGGCTCTTGAGGCACTGGATATTCCATATATAAAATCTTGTATAAAAAGTATTCTTACAAATGGCAGTTGTATGCTACCTAAGTATAGCTTTACAAAGGGCGAAAGAGAGCCTATTTTCACAGAGCTTAAAGTTGAAAAGGATAGCATTATAATAATTGAAGGAATCCACGCACTTAATCCGATATTCACAGAGGGAATAAATGCAGATGGTATCAAGAAAATTTATATAAGTGTAAAGCAGGGTATAAAAAATACTGAAAAGAAAATTTTGAGAGCGGAGGATATACGCTTTTTGAGAAGACTTGTCAGAGATACGGCGTTCAGAGGTTCTGATGGTGAGGAAACTATATCTATGTGGGATAATGTCTGCCTTGGCGAAAGAAAGTATATTCGTCCGTTTAAATATATGAGCGATTATACTTTGAATACATTTCACCCATATGAAGTATGCATTTTGAAAAATGACGCAATAAGAATACTTTCTGAAGTTGATAGAAGCTGTGAAGATTATAGATATGCTGAGAGGATAATTTCAGCCTTGGAACAGTTCTCTGCGATAGACCAAGAACTTGTACCAAAAGACTCTCTTTTGAGGGAATTTATAGGCGGCAGTTCGTTTGAATATTAACTAAAAAACTATTGAAGATGTAGACAGTTTGTGCTATACTTTAGGATATACTTTAATCGAAAAAATAAAAAAGGAGTGTCTGTTTATGGGAATACTTGAAGATGCAATCTATAATGCAAAGACTGCCGCAGGTTTTGTTGGCAAAAAGGCAGAAAAATTCGTTGATATTTCTAAGCTTACTATTTCAGCCGCAGAACTTAGCAGCGAGATTTCTAAAAAGTGCGAAATTCTTGGACGAGTAGTCTATGAAGCAAAGACAAGCGACAAGTGCTATGATAAAGCAATAGCGGAACTTGTTGAAAAGATTTCAGACCTCAAGGGACAGCTTGATTCTGTAAATGAACTTATTGCAGAAACAAAAAACAGAGCAAAATGCCCTAAATGCAGTACTGTAAATTCTAAAGATGCAATTTTCTGTGGAAAATGTGGCGAAAGACTTAGAAATTCAGAAGATATGCCACAGCCTGATGAAGCAGAAGAACCAGAGGAAACAGCAGAAAATACAGTTGAAACTTCTACTGAAGAATAATATTGCAATTTAAAAATTGTGTTAATTGGTTTCGACGCATATAGCGTGGATTGAAATAATCTAAATTAGTATTTTGACGGGCGAACACAGTTCGCCCCTAATATTTGCAGTATTATTTGCGTAAAAATCTGATTTTATGAGTTTGTCGGAAATTACGCTGCACTGTAGGGAGGTTAATGAGTGCTTAGAAAAAAAAGTATACCAAAAGCAAGAAAAAATCAATCCTTTTTACAGGGAGCTTTTATTCTTGCGGCAAGTATGATTATTGTTAAAACATTCGGAATGGTTTATAAAATCATCCTTGCAAATATGTTCGGTGGTGTTGGTACAGGTCTTTTTAATGCTGCTTATGCACTATATAACCCGCTTTTTATGCTTGCTACTGCAGGATTTCCTATTGCTATTTCACGAATGGTTTCGGAAAGCGTAGCAAACGGTAGGTATAAAGATGTAAAGAAAATACATAGAGTGTCTGTTCCTATATTTATAGTTACAGGCTGTGTGTGTTTTCTTTTAATGGTGGGCGGAAGCTTTATTTATGTTAACCTTATTAAGACACCAAATGCTATTTTTGCAATATTGGCTCTTGCACCGACAGTTCTTTTCGGTTGTCTGATGTCAATATACAGAGGTTACTTTGAGGGTATGCGAAATATGGTTCCGACAGCAATTTCGGAAATTATAGAAGCAACCTTCAAACTTTTTGTCGGACTTACTATGGCATATCTCACAATTAAGTTTGGCACAAATCAGTATGAAACAACGGGTTATGTTCTTGGAATGAAATGCTCAAGTCTTGAACAGGCAACGGATTATATCATGCCTATTGCAGTAGGTGCGGCAATTACAGGAATATCTCTTGGCGGAATTATGGGCTTTGTATTCCTTTATATCCGTTATAGAAAGAACGGTGACGGAATCACTCAAGAAGAGCTTGCAAATTCTCCAAGACCTCGTTCAGACAGAGAAACAATAAAAATACTTGTAAGAACAGCTATTCCTGTCGGTATGGGTGCGATTTTGTTAAGTATTACAGATGTTATAGATACATCTATCGTACAAAGCCGAATCTATGATATTATGCAGACCAATCCAGACGCATTGCTTAATGTTTATGGAACGCTCTTGCCGGATAGTGTATATTATGCAGGCACAACGCACACCTATCTTTTCGGCTGCTATGGTTATAGCTCAACTTTGACTATGCTCATAACAGCACTTACACAGGTATTCGGCTCGAGTGCTTTGCCATCGGTAACTGCTGCTTGGGCAAGTAAGGATAAAGCAAAGCTAAAACAAAGTCTTGAGGCAGTTTTAAGAATAACTTTGGTAGTTACAATTCCATCAGGTATCGGACTTTCGGTTCTTTCTGAGCCTATACTTGGTTTGATTTACAGCAGCCCTAATGTATCTAACGAAGTAGAAATTGCTTCTAAGGTTTTGACCACAATGGGCATAGCTATTATCTTTGTCGGAACAGCAACACCTATATGCAGTATGCTTCAGGCTGTTGGCAGAGTTGATTTACCGGTTAAGCTTATGGCTATCGGCGTTGCCGCTAAGATTGTTACTAACTATGTTCTCGTTGGTATTCCTGAGATAAATATTCAGGGTGCACCTATTGGAACATTCGTATGCTATTTGTTTATATCTGTTGTGGGAGTATTCTTCCTTTGCAGGCATACCAAAATCGTGCCAAACTTTATGTCGATACTTGTGAAGCCGCTTCTTGCATCGCTTGTGTGCGGAGTTGGAGCTTTTGTATCATATCATCTTTTTGATTATTTTATGAGTGGAAAGATTGCTACAATTCTTGCAGTTGTAGTTGCTGTAATAGTATATATATTCTGCCTGTTTATTTTTAAGGCTATACAAAAGGACGATGTTCTTCAGATGCCAAAGGGCGAAAAAATTGCAAGATTTCTTGAGAGAAAGGGAATTTTTTAAACTTAAAAATTTGTTTTTGCAGAATATTTTATTGACAGCTAATATTTGATATGATAAAATACAAATATTAGGAATCCCTTGTGGGGGAGTAGTAAGCGTACTTAATGTGCGTAGTAAGTCAACACTCATGGCTCTTTATAAAAGACCTGGCTTGCTTTAAATTACCAGACTCACACATAACTCTAAACGAGGCTATGTGTTGAGTCTTTTTTATTATCTAAGGATAAGCCACTTAGCTAACGTACTTTCCTAAGACAGTTAAAAGTTTAGGTCAAGCCTTTTTAAAGGCTTGCAGTTTCCAAAGGTAGTCACCTACGGCAGAGCCTTTGGTGGGTTTTAAGGGCGAAGCCCTTAATATCATCTTGCCCACTTAGGGGCGAACTAAGTTCGCCCCTAAATTTCTTTTGGTAGTAACATTAGTAAATAAGGGCGGACAAAGTCCGCCCTCAAGAGTAAAGAATGTTAAGGGCGTTGCCCTTAAAACCTATGAGGGACTCCGTCCCTAAACCCTGCAAGCTTTTGAAAAAGCTTGAGCAAAACTTTTAATTGTCTTAGAGAAAAATATAAACTGATTTGGGTTGTTGAGAGGATTTTTAAATTTTATATAAAGGAGAAATAATAAGTTATGAAAAAACAGCAAAATGTAGAAACTTTTTCGACTTTCAAACTTGCAAACGAGTATGAAACGGACTTGAAAAACGGTTTGACCGAAAAAGAAGCTAAAAGACGCTTGGAGCTTTTTGGCGAAAACAAACTCAAAGAAAAGAAAAAGAAACCTTGGTTCTTGGTTTTTCTTTCACAGCTTAATGACCCTATGATTTATGTACTTTTTGCCGCAATAGCTGTCACAATAGGTGTATCAACATATGAAACAGTTAATTGGCTGAAAGCAGGTAATGCGTTTAATTTTTTAGAAGTCGGCGACTGGCCTGATGTTATAATTATCCTTGCGGTTATCATAATAAATGCAATTATCGGAACAGTTCAGGAATTAAAAGCACAATCTTCACTTGACGCATTGAAAAAAATGTCAAGCCCTGAATCTACTGTGATTCGTGATGGTAAGCGCAAGAAAGTTAAATCAAGTGAGCTTGTTCTTGGTGATATTGTTGTGCTTGAAGAAGGCGATACAATAGGTGCGGATTTAAGACTTATAGAATCGGCTAATCTTAAAGTAAATGAATCAAGTCTTACTGGCGAATCTATGCAGGTTGAAAAGAACGCAGATATTATATTCAGTGAACCTGTTGGCGTTGCAGACAGAGTTAATATGGTCTATATGTCAACGCCTGTAACATATGGCAGAGGAATGGGTATTGTAAGTGGTTGTGGAATGGAAACTGAAATAGGTAAAATTGCTTCTGCTCTTGATAACGAGCAGGAAGAACTTACACCACTACAAAAGGTTCTTGCAAAGCTTTCTAAAGCACTCGGAATAATAACACTTATAATAGTTCTCCTTGTACTTGCAGTTGACCTTGTATGGATTTTTGTTGACGGTAAGGGTACAAATATTGAGGCTTATATAGAAGCTATCCTTTCATCGATTTCACTTGCGGTTGCGGCTATACCAGAGGGCTTGCCAGCAGTTGTAACAATAGTTCTTGCTATTGGTGTGCAAAAGATGGTTAAGGCAAATACGATTGTAAGAAAACTTCCTTCCGTTGAAACGCTTGGTGCGGTTTCTGTTGTATGTTCAGATAAGACAGGTACACTTACTCAAAATAAGATGACCGTTGTTGAGGCATACTGCAATGGTCAGGTTGTAGTTGGTTCGGATTTTAAAGCCCAGAAAAGTAATGAATTTAGATTCCTTGCAAAAGGTATGAGCCTTTGCTCTAATGCTACTGTTGATGATGGCTTATATGGTGACCCGACAGAAATTGCACTTGTCAACTTTGCGAATGAACTTAATCTTCATAAGAAATATCTTGAAACAACTTTCCCAAGAATAGATGAACTTCCATTTGATAGTGACAGAAAAATGATGACTACTGTTCACAATGAAAACGGAAGGAATGTTGGTTATACAAAGGGCGCTTTGGATTCTATCTTGAAGCATACAACTAAAATCCTTGAAAATGGCAAGGTCAGAAATATTACAGATGACGACATAAAGAAAATTTATAGCATAAATAGCTATTTCAGCGATAAGGCTCTCAGAGTCCTTGCTCTTGCATATCGTATGACAGACAAGCCAATAGAGGACGATTTGATTTTTGTCGGTTTGGTAGCAATGATAGACCCTGAAAGACCTGAGGCGAAGGGTGCAGTTGAAAAATTCAAGCGAGCAGGTATTGCAACTGTTATGATTACAGGCGACCATAAGGATACAGCCTTTGCAATAGCTAAAAATCTTGGAATTTGCGAAACAAAGGAGCAGTGCCGAACAGGCGCAGAAGTTGATGCAATGAGTGAAGATGAGCTCAAAGAATGTTGCAATACTGTAAGAGTTTTTGCAAGAGTTTCGCCTGAAAATAAGGTTCAGATTGTTAAGGCATTTAAAGCGAACGGAAACATCTGCGCTATGACGGGTGACGGCGTTAATGACGCCCCAAGTCTTAAAGCTGCTGATATTGGTATAGCAATGGGTATTACTGGTACAGATGTCGCTAAAGGCGCAGCTGATATGGTTCTTACTGATGATAACTTTGCATCTATCGAAAAGGCTGTTGAAGAGGGCAGAGGTATCTTTGCGAATATCAAAAAAACGATTATATTCTTAATTTCAAGCAATATTGCCGAAGTTCTTGCTATGTTCTTTATCATATGTCTTGGTTTGCCTGCACCACTTATTGCTATTCATCTTTTGTGGGTAAATCTTATTACGGACAGCTTGCCCGCGATTGCTTTGGGTATGGACCCTAAAGCACCTGATGTTCTTGATGAAAAACCAAGAGACCCGAAAAAGGGTATCTTTGCCGACGGCGGAGTTAAGCTGACGGCCGGTTTTGGCATTGTAATAACAGTAGCAGTTCTTATCTCATATTTTGCAGCAGGTTGGCTCAATGGTGTTTTCTCTCTTGGAGATATAAAAGCACTTTATGAAGGCAATGCAGATATACTTCATCAGGCACAGACAATGGCATTTACAACCCTTGCATTCTGCGAACTTTTCCATATGGTAGGTATGAGCAATGTCAAGAAATCATTTATTCATGTTTTCAGCAACAAAAACTGGATGATGGCACTTGCATTTGTAGTTGGTATCGGACTTCAATTTTTGGTTATTGAAGTTCCTGCTGTCAGAGCTGTTTTCTCAACAGCAAATCTTACAGGCAACGAATGGGTTATAACAGCAATATGTTCTATACTTCCGTTGATAATACATGAGATAGTAGCTCTTGGTTATTCTATCCGCAGTAAAAAATCTAAATAAATACAAAATTGCATTAGAACACAGATTCTAATGCAATTTTATATAGCCTAATGTTTTTGTTGTTTTAAATTTATTTTTTTGCTCTTGGCTTTGAAATTAACGCTGCTAAATATCCAAAGAAAATTGCTGCGGCAATTCCTGCTGCACATGAACTTATTCCACCAGTCAATACACCAAGCCAGTTATCTTCTTCTACAGCAGCTTCTACTCCTTTTGCAAGCGTGTATCCAAATCCCGAAAGAGGAATAGTAGCTCCCGAACTTGCAAATTCAACTATTGGTTCATAGATTCCGATTGCAGTAAGAACAACACCTGATACTACAAAAATTACAAGTATTCTTGCGGGGGTGAGCTTAGTTTTATCTATAAGTATTTGTGCGATAAGGCATATCAGACCACCTACTGCAAAAACCTTGACAAATTCCCAAAGTATATCCATATGATTTTGCTCCTTTTTTTATTATAAATTTATATTTTACTGTTTTTAGAAAACTATTCATATATTTCAAAGAAAATGTTCATGTTTTAATGTGAAATATAGATTTTCGGAATCTGATGTGTTATAATTTTTATATAATTGATTCAACGGAGGATTTTATAATGAATATAACCTTGCTTGGCTGTGGAAGATGGGGTTCTTTCATTGGCTGGTATCTTGATAAAATTGGTCATAAAGTTAAGATATGGGGTCTTGCAGATGCTCCACAATTTATAGAACTAAAAACAACAAGAAAAAATAATATGCTTAGCTTTCGTGAATCTATTGAATTTACGGATAATCTTGAAGAAGCTGTTGCTTCTGCGGATGTTATGATTATTTCTATAAGTTCGCAAGCTTTGCGCTCGTTTATGGCAAGGCTTTCTAAGTTGGATTTAAAGGGTAAAACAATAGTTCTTTGCATGAAGGGAATAGAGGTTGCCACAGGAAAGCGTCTTACTGAGATTGTTTCAGAATTTATAACAGATGAAACAAAGCTTGCCGTTTGGGTTGGTCCGGGACACCCTCAAGATTTCAGTAATGGTATTCCGAACTGTATGGTTATCGATTCAAACGATGATGAAGTTAAGCATTTCCTTATTGATGAATTTTCAAGCGAACTTATTCGTTTTTATGTTGGTAAAGACTTAATAGGAAGTGAAATTGGTGCTGCATCTAAGAATACTATCGGAATAGCGGCAGGTATGCTAGATGGTATGCGTCTTTCATCTCTGAAAGGTGCTTTGATGTCAAGAGGTACACGAGAGATTGCAAGACTTATCAAGGCGATGGGAGGAAATGAACTTTCTGCCTATGGCTTGTGTCATCTTGGCGATTATGAGGCTACATTGTTTTCACCATATAGTCACAATCGTCGCTATGGTGAAATGCTTGTAAAGGGCGAAAAGTTTGCACAGCTTGCTGAAGGTGTAGATACAACGAAGGCACTTGTATTTCTTGGTGAAAAATATAATGTGGATTTACCGATATGTAAGGCGGTTAATAAGGCACTTCTTGGTGAGTATACGCCTAAGGAATGTTTGGACGAACTATTTTTGAGAAGCCTTAAACCAGAATTTTATTAATAGATTTTTATGCGAATCCGAAAGGGTTCGCATTTTTTGTGCAAAAAAATAACGGTAAAGCTGTTTAGCCTTACCGTTATAATTCAGAATTTTATTTTAGAATGAAATCTTTTCATTGATATAATCAACAAGCTTATCAATGGAAATTCTTTCCTGTGCCATAGTATCTCTGTCACGGATAGTTACGCAACCATCATCAACAGATTCAAAGTCATATGTTATGCAGAAAGGTGTACCGATTTCGTCCTGACGGCGATAACGCTTACCGATAGAACCTGCATCATCATATTCAACCATAAAGTGCTTTTGGAGCATCTCAAATACTGCCTCAGCCTTGTCATTAAGCTTCTTAGAAAGTGGAAGAACAGCAGCCTTGAATGGTGCAAGAGTTGGGTGAAGTCTTAATACAACACGAGTATCCTTTTCGTCAATAACTTCCTCATCATAAGCCTCTGTCATAAGTGCGAGGAAAAGTCTTTCTACGCCAAGTGAAGGCTCAATAACATAAGGAATATAACGGGAATTGTCTGTTGGGTCGAAATATTCAAGACTCTTACCAGAAGTATTCTGATGCTGAGTAAGGTCATAATCTGTTCTGTCAGCAACGCCCCAAAGTTCGCCCCAACCGAATGGGAAGAGGTATTCAAAGTCTGTTGTAGCCTTAGAATAGAAGCAAAGTTCCTCTTTGGAGTGGTCACGAAGTCTAAGGTTTTCCTCTTTGATATTGAGAGAATAGAGCCAATCACGGCAGAAACCTCTCCAGTAATCGAACCATTCGAGGTCAGTACCAGGTTTGCAGAAGAACTCAAGCTCCATCTGCTCAAATTCTCTTACTCGGAAAATGAAGTTACCTGGAGTAATTTCGTTTCTGAAAGATTTACCAATCTGAGCAACGCCGAAAGGAACTTTTTTACGGCTTGTACGCTGAATATTAGCGAAGTTTACGAAAATACCCTGTGCTGTTTCAGGACGAAGATAGATTTCGTTCTTGCTATCCTCAGTAACGCCTTGGAAAGTCTTGAACATAAGATTGAATTGGCGAATATCTGTGAAATTGTGCTTGCCGCAGAGTGGGCATGGAATTTGCTTTTCTTTGATGTAGTTCATCATTTCCTCGTTAGACCAACCTGCAACATTAGTGCCGTCAAAGTCTTCGATAAGGTTATCTGCTCTGTGACGAGTTTTGCATTCACGGCAATCCATAAGAGGGTCAGAGAAACCGCCGAGGTGACCTGATGCAACCCATGTCTGTGGGTTCATAAGAATAGCAGAATCAAGTGCAACATTATATTTATTTTCCTGAACGAATTTCTTGTGCCAAGCGGATTTGATGTTATCCTTAAGTTCTCTGCCGAGAGGGCCGTAATCCCAAGTATTAGCAAGACCGCCATAGATTTCAGATCCTGGGTAAACAAAACCTCTGTTTTTACAGAGAGCTACAATTTTGTCCATAGTCTTTTCAGTATTTTTCATTTCAACGCTTCCTTTCATTGTGCGTGATATTGACATATGAATTTATTTTACCATTTTATCGGTAAATCTTCAATAGCTGAAAGGCAAATTTTATAAAAATGGTGGTTTCTTAACTCAAAATAAGACTATCATTTAGTTGGTGGATTTTATATAATATTATATAAAAAGTTTTGCTAAATATTTTTCAAAGGATTGCAAGGGTGAGGATAGAGTGTCTTGTAAATTTTAAAGTGGCTGAGTAAAGCTTGTACATATAAGTCTTATTCGTTGAATTATTATATGTTTTGCTTATAACCTGTAGTAAGTATATATTTATTTTTGAAATATATTGAAATTTATAAACGAAAGTGTTATTATATATTTGTTGACAAATTTTATGCAAAATAGTAAAATTAACTTGATATTATATGATTGTTGCTCCGCTACAACATTATTATTTTGGGAGGATATAAAATGTCAAAAAAACAGATAATCAAACTTCTTTGTTTGAATCTGGGAATAGCCTTACTTAATGTAATACTCTTTTCAGCAGGTTTTGTAGGGTTGAATTTCAGCGGTAATGCTTTTACTACCGCTCTCGGCGTAACTGTTATAGTGATGAGTATAGTAGCATTTTTATATGGAAACTATACGATACTCTTTAAACAGCCGTCTATACAGCTTTTTAAAAATACCGAGCTTGTTGATGATAAGGATTACATAGATGCTTTGGAGGAAAGACGAGAGAAAAAAGTTTTTGATGAGGAAATTTCAAATGCAATAGACCAAGTTTATCGTTTGCAAGATAAGGACAAGGCTTTGGATAGTATTCTTGCACAATATTTCTCACCACAGGAAATGACCTATACGAAATTTCAAAGTGTTATAGATTCTGTACAGGCTCTTTTCTATAATAATCTTAAAAAAATGATTAACCGAATGATAATCTTCGACTATAAGGATTATACCAAACTTATAAATAAGCTTAAAAACGCCCCGACTTCTGATGGTATAACAGTTGCTTCAAAATCGGCCGGTACACAACTTAAAATCTATAATGAACATATAGATTATGTTAAGGGACTTGTGGATATGAATGAAAGCATTTTAGTAAAGCTCGATAGCCTATTGCTTGAAATCTCTAAGCTTGATGATATTGATGAGGCTGGTCTTGAAGAACTTACAGCAATTCAGGAAATCAATGATTTGATTTCTCAGACAAAATATTATAAGAATTAATTTTAGGAGGTAAAAAATGACTAATTTGTCTAATGGTAAAAAAATTGCGATTTTCGCAGGCATTGCTATTGTTGTTTTCGGACTTGTTTTCGGCGGGATTATGTTGACTAAAGATGTTGGAAAAAGCCAAGAAACAATAACAAGTGAACAGGCTGAAAATCAGATGAACAAACTGCTTGGTGGAATCAGTGTTACAAATGTAGACCCTATAAAAGCATCTATAAGTGATGATGATATATTGAGCGAGGAAGAGGAACTTCCTGATATATCCAAAACACCTTTGACAGTAACAGGTAATGGCGAAATCAATATCGAAATTTTTGCCTCTCCTGAAAAAGCAGGCGAAGATACTGACGGTTGGATAAACGAAGTTGCAAAGAATTTTAATAATGAAAATTATAAAATTAATGGTAAGACTATTTCCGTTTCAATCCGTTCCGTTACATCAGGTCTTGGTGTAGATTACATAACCTCGGGAAAATATGTTCCAGACGCTATCACACCATCAAATGAATTTTGGGGTAAGATGATAGAGGCAAAGAATGTAAATGTTAAGCTTAAAGAGAAAAAGCTTGTCGGCAATGTTGCAGGCGTTCTTATCTCTAAAAATAAGTATAATAAGATGATTAAAAAATATGGTTCTGTAAATATGAAGGTTATCACAGAGGCTACTGCAAATAACGAAATTGCAATGGGTTATACCAATCCTCTTGTTAGCTCCACTGGTTTTAATTTCCTTGTAAGTACGCTTTATTCATATGATACTGATGACCTTCTAAGTGAAACAGCTACTGAGGGTTTTAAGAAATTTCAGCAAAATGTTCCGCTTGTTTCTTACAATACTTTGCAGATGAGAAAATCTGCTGAATCAGGCTCTCTTGACGCTTTTGTTTTGGAATATCAATTATATGTTAATGACCCTACATTGAAAAATGACTATGTTTTTACACCATTTGGTGCAAGACACGATAACCCAATGTATGCAGTTGGAACACTTTCAGCTGATAAAGAATCCGTTTTGGATAAATTCTGCGAATATTGCCTTAATGACGCATCTCAAAACCTTGCAAAGCAGTATGGCTTTAATCAGAATGATTCTTATAAGTCAGAACTTCCTAATGATATTGACGGCAGTAAGCTTTTAAGCGCTCAAAAGCTTTATAAGAAAAATAAGAATAGCGGTAATCCGATTATAGCAGTATTTATTGCCGATACTTCAGGAAGTATGGCGGGCGAATCTATCAACGCGCTTCAAACTTCACTTATAAACTCTATGCAGTATATAAATAAAGAAAATTATGTAGGACTTGTTTCATATAATAGCAAGGTTTATGTAAATCTCCCAGTAGCAAAATTTGACCTTAATCAGCAGGCTCTATTTAAAGGCGCTGTGCAAAGTCTTGAGGCTAATGGGCAGACCGCTACATATGATGCAGTTATAGTTGCACTTGATATGCTTAATAAAGCTAAGAAAGACCATCCCGATGCTAAGCCGATGCTTTTCCTTTTGAGTGATGGTGAGCAAAATACAGGCTGTTCTCTTAATGATATTTCGTCTGTGCTCAGCAACTATGAGGTTCCGGTATATTCAATCGGATATAATGCAAATATCGCTGCGCTTAATCAGATTTCTGAGATAAACGAGGCGGCTACAATCAATGCGGATAGTGATGATATTGTCTATCAACTTAAAAATCTTTTCAATTCAGAAATGTAATATAAAATATATAATAAGGAGGATTACAGATGGGATTTTCAATGGATTTACCTGATGTAGATGCGGTTAAAGAGGAAGTTAAGGTTGAGCTTGCGCCAAAGCCTGAGACAGAGGATAAGCTTGAAAAAATTGCCGACAACAACACACAGTCACTTTTTACAGTTGATTTAGGTTCTCTTGAAGGTAGGAGAGAGATAGTTTCTTCAGTTGACAGCTTTGGCAATGATGTTGTTGAAAAGTCAACAAGAAAGAATGAACTTCTTAGTGTCCGTCTTGCAGATTTAAGCAAGATGGGCGGAGAGAATGGCGAGGTCGTAAATGGTCTTGCACAGCTTCAAACTCAGATGAAGGACCTCGACCCATCAGGCATAGACTTTGTCAAAAATGGTGTTTTAGGAAAGCTTTTCAACCCTATTCGCAATTATTTTGCAAAATTTGAAAAGGCTGATACTATTATAGCAGAAACAATCGAGTCACTTGGCAAGGGTAAAGCAACTCTCAAGAATGATAATACAACACTCGAGATTGAACAGCTTGCTTTAAGAGATTTAACACAAAAGCTTACACAGCAAATCGACCTCGGAATGAAAATGGACGAATCCATTACTTCCGCAATCGAACAAGCTAAGGTACAAAATGTTGATGAGGAAAGAATAAAATTTATTGAAGAAGAGGTTCTCTTCCCATTAAGGCAAAAGGTTATGGATTTACAACAGATGCAGGCTGTTAATATGCAGGGTATCATTGCGATGGAAATTGTTCGCCGTAACAATAAGGAATTGATTCGTGCGGTTGAAAGAGCAGAGAGTGTAACGGTTTCAGCTCTTAGAATAGCAGTTACAGTAGCGAGTGCTTTGTATAATCAGAAGGTTGTGCTCGAAAAGGTTAATGCCGTAAATGAGGCAACAAATAAGATTATTGGTGCAACAGCAAAGATGCTCAAAGACCAAGGAGCAAGTATTCAACAACAGGCTATGGAGGCAAATATTTCTGTCGATACACTTAAAAGTGCTTTTGCAGATACATTTGATGCCCTTGATGCTGTTACTGAATATAAATCTAAGGCTTTGCCACAGATGAAAACAACTATTGAGCAATTCAAAACTTTGGCTGATGAGGGTCAGAAGCGTATCGAAAGTATGGAACATAGAGAAAGTGAGCTTGATAAGCTTAAATAATCTATAAATAAAAATCTAAAAAGACGCTATATGAATAGTAATTCTATTTATATAGCGTCTTATTTTTTAGATAAAACTAAGATATGATAAATAAATTGATACTCGCATAATGTAATAAATGGGATAAAAACAACAAAATGCTTAAAATTTGGAATTAGTTGAAATAATTGAATATCAAGGATATTTAACTTGATAATGTCTTAAACTTTCGAAAAATTAGAAAACAAGGTGTAACATAAAAATAATATTTTGCTTATTTCAATATGGCATAAAAGATTGCAAATTATGATTAATAAAATACATTATTTGGTGATAACTGTATTTGAAGGCTAAAAATTTAGTGATATTTATTTTTAAGTGTAGGACAACAAATCCTGATATTATTTTTGAATTATTTTAATTTTTTTTTCACAAGTGCTTGACAAGTAACCATTCGGTAACTATAATAAAGTTACCGAATGGTTACTTATGTAAAGGAGGACAATTATGGCCGGAGGCACAAAAGAGCGTATCATGGAGACTGCATTGGAACTATTTGCACAAAGTGGTTATTTGGGAACATCTATGAACGACATTGCAAAGCAGTTGGGAATTACAAAAGCTGCCCTATATAAACACTATAATAGCAAGCAGGAAATTTTGAATCGAATTGTGGAACAAATGAATGAAACGGATTATGAACGAGCGAAAGAATACGAAATGCCGGAAACAGAACCTGAAAGCTTTGCAGAAGCCTATTTACATACGTCGATTGAAAAAATTCGTATGTATAGTATGGCACAGTTTCGGCATTGGACAGAGGAAAAATTTTCTTCCTGTTTTCGTAAAATGCTGACATTGGAACAATATCGTGACCCGGATTTATCTAAGCTATATCAAAATTATCTTGCAACCGGACCATTGAATTATATGTCAGCTATTTTTAGAAAAATGACAAACTCTGATGAAATGGCAAAACAACTTGCACTGGAATTTTATGGACCAATATTTTTTCTCTATAGCGTTTATGATGCTGCAGATAACAAGGCACAAGTTTTTGATATGCTGGAAACGCATATTGAACGATTTATTGCACAGATAGAACTAATCCGTGGAAAGACGGTTGAAAATATTGTAGAGGAAAAGTAATGTTTTTATACCTAATAGAGTGAAAATTATGATTGTAACTCATTCTGAAAACAAGGAGTGGTTAATTTATGAATGTAATCATTTATACAAGCAATACTGGAAGTACGGAACAATATGCAAAATTATTGTCTCGTGAAACAGAGCTTCCTGTATATTCGCTGAAAGATGCTAAGAAAAAGGTTTCTGCCGATTCAGATATTATCTATCTTGGGTGGATTATGGCAGGTAAGGTTAAAGGTTATACCTATGCTGCCAAACACTACAAGGTACATGCTGTCTGTGGAGTCGGTATGGCTCAGACTGGAACACAAACGGATGTCATTCGGAAAAAGACGGCTATTCCTGTTGATATTCCGATATTCACACTGCAAGGAAATTTTAACTTAAAAAATCTTCGTGGTATTTATCATTTAATGATGGAGATTATGGTAAAAACTGCTGGCAAAGGTCTCAAAACCAAGCAGAATCGAACACCCGAAGAGGACGATATGCTTGATATGATGTTACATGATGGAAAGCGTGTAAGAGTTCAAAATTTAAGAGATATTCTTGAGTGGTACATAAAACAAAAAGATAATAAGAAATGAGGTGTTAAGCAATGAAACTTTATTTTGGAAATACAATTACAACGATTACAACTCTTATGCTTATTGCTATTTTAGGATTTATAGGATATTCTGTTTTTAATCGCAATAATATTCAGTATTGGGGACGCAGAAGTTTAATCTTATTAATTTTTGGTCTTATAGTCTGTTGCCTTGCAGCAACGCGAGATGGCTTAGATAAAACTATTCAGCATACTATTGACGGAAGTTGTGAACCAGGCATTTTTGAACTTATCAGCGTTCCAACCATAATTGGTTGTGTTGGTGCACTGATGATTATCATTGCTGCCATTGCGACACTGTTTGCAAAATCTCAGCATATACGAGAAATTTGGTTCTATTTGATGTCTATTGGTACAGTGCTTAAAATACTGACAATGGAGATTGCAAGAATCTTACTATGATGTATCTAATTTATGACTTATAATCCTGTTTAGGAGTATATATTTTCTATAAGGATACATATTACTTTATTTACGGAAATGCAATGCCAAATTTCTACAAAGCGTTTGTAACTGAATATTTTTTGAAAATACGGCTTTAATATGATATTTACGAATTTCAGATAATACCACTTGAATATCTTTGGTTTGATAAATGGTTATGGTCATAATCTCACTTAATGACACTGATATTTTCGGGATAACCTTTTCTTTGCTCATCAAAAGATGCATTTGTCAGTATTCCTCATAAGCTTTTCAAAAGTCGTCAACATCGCAAAATATTGCTAATAGTTATTCTATGAAAAGCTGTATTTTCTTTTGGTTGATGTTTGTTTTGTGTTTCCATTACACCAAATCCTGGGCAGATTTTCTTTTTTCATCGAATCTACGTTATTTAAGTATTAAAAAGCAGAAAGCTTGAGAACTGTCGTAAATAATACCGTTTTAGTTATTCAAGAAGAAAAAGGTTTATGTGAAAATTCCAACTGAAACCAAAACTATTATAAAAATTACCTGTTAATGAAGACTATTGACAAGGTTCTTAGAAAATATATAGAAGATAAGTAATATAATATATATATCATTAAATATGCAAAGTTACATCTTAGTTTTATGTGATTTTGCATATTTTTTATCTTACAAATTTTCTGCAATTTATATTTCAAAGAATATATGAAAATTTTATATAGCTGCCATTTATACCAAATTATATCATATTTTACTTATTTTTCATGTGATTACTTTGAGATTTTTAAATTATATGACTTGATTTTATTAATAATTAGTAATAAAATATTTATAAGTATGCCAAAAGGGGCATAAATAACGCTGTTTCGGTAGATTGATATGGCGTTCGGAGGGTTAAAAATGGCGGAAAATCTTGTTTCTAAAATTGAAAAGCAGTTACCAAGTTTTTCAAAAGGACAAAAGCTCATAGCTGCATATATAAGCAATCATTGTGATGAGGCGGCATTTATGACGGCTTCTAAGCTAGGAAATGCTGTTGGGGTAAGTGAATCTACTGTTGTTAGGTTTGCAACAGAGCTTGGATATGATGGATACCCCAAATTACAACACGCTATGCAAGAAATGATTCGTGAAAAGCTGACTTCGGTACAGAGAATTGATGTTACGGCAAAGCGTATCGGCAAAAAGGATATTCTTGAATTTATCTTGCAAGAGGAAATTGATAGAATAAATTCAACAATAGAAGAAACTTCCAAGGAGGATTTCTATAATGCTGTTGATGCTATATCAAAAGCAAGAAAAATTTATATATTTGCAGTTAGAAGTTCGGAAGCATTGGCAAATTTTCTTGGATATTACTACTCTATGATTTTCGGAAATGTCACAGTAATAAGTACATACAGTGAAACAGAAATAAGTGAAAAGCTTATGCGTATGTGCAAAGATGATGTTATAATCGGAATAAGCTTTCCAAGATATTCAAAGGCTGCTGTTTTTGCTGTTGAAACAGCAAGAAAGCGTGGAGCTAAGGCAATAGCACTTACCGATAGTCTTATAAGTCCATTGGCTGATTCTGCGGATTATTTGCTTCTGGCAAGAAGTGGCATGGCAAGTGTTGTTGATTCTCTCGTAGCACCTCTCGGAATGATTAACGCACTTATTGTAGCTACTGTTCTGAACAGGCGTGAGGAGTCTGAGAGGACATTTAATACACTTGAAGAAATCTGGTCGCAATATAATGTCTATAAAAAAAGCGGAGAGGATGACGCTCTTGACAAAAAATAAAAGTGTAATAGTTGTCGGGGGAGGAGCGGCAGGACTTATGGCAGCAATCCATTCGGCATGGAGTGGAGCAAAAGTTATAATTTTTGAGAAAAATTCTCGTCCTGCAAGAAAAATTCTCATAACCGGTAAGGGCAGATGTAATGTCACTAATAATTGCAGTATCGAAACAGTTATGAGTAATACGCCGACAAATCCTAAATTTCTTTATAGTGCATTGAATCGCTTTTCTCCTGAGGATACTATGAACTTTTTTGAAATGCTTGGAGTAGAGCTTAAAACAGAGCGTGGAAACAGAGTTTTTCCTGTTTCAGATAAGGCTAAGGATATAGCAGATGCTTTGATAAACTGTGCAGAAGGTGCAGGCTGTTCAATCTATGAGAAAAATATAAAATCTCTTATAATAAAAGATAATACTATAAAAGGTGTCAAGGATTCAAATGGTATTGAATATTTTGCTGACAGCGTGATTTTAGCTTGTGGCGGTGCTTCATATCCTAAGACGGGAAGTGACGGTTATGGCTATGTTCTGGCTCGTCAGGCAGGACATACTGTCACAAAGATAAAGCCCTCGCTTGTACCGCTTGAATCTATTGAAAGCTATTGTCGTGATATGATGGGACTTTCACTTAGAAATATAAAAATAGACCTTTTAGATACAAAAATAGAAAAAACGATTTATTCGGATTTCGGAGAGCTTTTGTTTACACATTTCGGACTTTCAGGACCGGTTATTCTTAGTGCCTCATCTCACATACAAGAGATGGAGAGCGGAAGATATAAGATTGTTATAGATTTAAAGCCGGCGCTATCTGAGGAGCAGCTTGACGCAAGAATACTTCGTGATTTTTCAGAATTTAAGAACAAGGATTTTATAAATTCACTGGGCAAACTTTTGCCACAGAAAATGATACCTGTAATCATTTCACTTTCGGAAATATCTGAACATAAGAAATGTAACGAGATTACGAGGGCAGAACGACACAGGCTTTTGAAATTGATTAAGGCTTTTCCGATTACGATTAAGGCTTTCAGACCAATAGCTGAAGCAATCGTCACATCAGGTGGAGTAAGCGTTAAAGAAATAAATTCAAAGACAATGGAATCGAAATTAGTCAAGGGCTTATACTTTGCGGGAGAGCTTATAGATATAGATGCATATACAGGTGGATTCAATCTTCAGTTAGCCTTTGCGACAGGTGTTATTGCAGGGGAGTCGGCTGCGGAATAAAATAGAATTTTAAGGATGAAAATAAATGCTTAATCATTTTGGAACTCAATCAGTAGAAACTGAAAGATTGATATTAAGGCGATTTAGATATTCAGATAATGAAGCTATGCTTAAAAATTGGATAGCTGATGAAAAAATACAATCTATGTATTCAGAACCCACATATACAACTATTGAAGCTATAAATGAACTTTTGAAAAAGTATATAGATTCATATGAAAATTCAGACTATTACAGATGGGCAATTATTCTGAAAGATAGTGGTGAATGTATCGGGCAAATTGCTTATTTTTTGGTTGACACAAAGAATAATTTTGCAGAGATAGAATATTGTATAGGTTCGGATTTTCAATGCAAAGGATTGGCAACTGAAGCTACAAAGGCTGTAATTGAATATGGTTTTTCAAAAATCAATCTCCACAAAGTACAGATTTGTACTAAAACTATAAATATTCCATCTCAAAAGGTTATTGAAAAATGTGGATTTCATTATGAGGGAACTTTAAGAGATTATTTTTATATGAATGGCGAATATGTCGGAAGATTGTATTATTCAATTTTGGAAACAGAATATAAAAGATGATTAGTGTAATAATTAACAATATTTTAGAGGAACTATATCAATTTAAGTTTGGAGAGGTGCTTTAGGTGATTATCAGAAAATTTAAAAATGAAGATAGTGTAGAATTGGCAGAAGTTATTGCTAAAACACTACGAACAACAAATTCAAAAGATTATTCAAGTGAGTACATAGAAAATGACATTAGTTTTTTAACTGCCGATAAACTAATTGAGCGTTCAAACTGGACAAATCTGTATGTGGTCTGTGAAGATGAAAAAATAGTTGGCTGTGGTGCGATTGGTTCTTATTGGGGCAAAGAAGATGAAAGCAGTTTGTTCACAATTTTTGTATTACCTGGATATCAAGGACAGGGAATTGGACGAAAGATTATGGAAACACTTGAGCAAGATGATTATTTTTTTAGAGCAAAGAGAATTGAAATACCTTCATCAATTACAGCGGTAGAATTTTACAAAAAATTTGGCTATGATTATAAAAACGGTGTTAAAGAAATTGATGATGAACAATTATATCGACTTGAAAAATTCAGATAAATCTTATAGTGCTTTTACAATTTTCAAGAATGACAATTTTGAAAGGAAGTTTAAAAATGATTTCAATAGCAATAGACGGACCTGCCGGTGCAGGAAAAAGCTCAATTGCAAGAGCTGCTGCCGAAAGACTCAACTATATTTATGTTGATACAGGTGCTTTGTATAGAACTATTGGTCTTGCAGTTGCAAGAAATAATACCGATATTCAAAACGAAGCAGAAATTGAGAAACTTTTGAAAAGCCTTGATATTAACATAGTTTTCTTTAATGGCGAACAGCATGTTTTGCTTGGTGATGAAGATGTTTCAGGCGAAATTCGTACAGAAAAGGCATCAATGATGGCGTCTAAGATTTCTGCAATTCCTGCGGTAAGAGCATATTTGCTTGATACACAAAGAGATTTTGCAAAAACGGATAATGTACTTATGGACGGCAGAGATATTGGCACAGTTGTTTTGCCTAATGCAAGCGTTAAAATTTTCCTTACAGCCTCACCGGAAATCCGTGCAAAACGCAGAGTTAAACAGCTTGAAGAAAAAGGAATTAAATGTGATTATGACGAGGTTCTAAAGGACATAATAACAAGAGATTATAACGATTCTCATCGTGATATTGCTCCTTTAAAGCCAGCAGAAAATGCCATTATTCTCGATACCTCAGATATGACGCTTGAGGAATCCATAGATGCCTTGGTTAAGCTTGTAGAGGAGAGAGTTTGATGAAACGAAATCCACTTTATGTAGTCGGAAGAATTGTTGTAATCCCAATATTTAAGCTGTTATTTTTCTATAAAGTTAAGGGAAAGCACAATGTTCCTGATGAAGGTGCGTTTGTTGTTGCATCAAACCACCTTTCAAACTATGACCCTGTACTTCTTGCATTAACTCAAAAGCGTCAAATATTCTATATGGCGAAAGCTGAACTTTTTCAGAATAAATTTCTTGCAAAGCTGATAAGAACACTTGGTGCTTTTCCTGTTGAAAGGGGAGCGGGTGACGGCAAAGCTATAAATGAGGGCGAAAGACTTATTTCAGAGGGAAAGCTTCTTGGTATTTTTATAGAAGGTTCTCGCTCTAAGACAGGAGAGCTTTTAAGACCTCGTTCAGGAGCTGTTATTGTTGCACATCAGATGAATGTTCCGGTAATTCCTGTATGTATTACTCCGAAAAATAAGAAAATCAAAGTCTTTCAGCGTGTAACTATCTCGTGGGGAAAGCCTATTTCTGTAGAGGAGCTTGGAATTAAAAATGGTGATCGTCAAGAATACAGATATGCAAGTAACGTTGTAATGGATAGAATTAAGGAAATGCGTGCAGAAGAACTTAATTTGAGAAAATAACGGCCTATTGGGATATATTTCCCGAAAGGACAGTTGTACTAATGTACCATTTTTTAAAAGTATTGTGTAGGGTCTTGTTTTTTTCTCTGTTTCGAGTTAAAATAATAGGAGAGCAAAATTTTCAGGGGAGTGCAATTTTATGTGCAAACCACCGTTCACTGCTTGACCCTATAATTATTTCCTGCGTTATGAAGCGGAAGGTTTATTATATGGCTAAGTCAGAGCTTTTTGATGACCATGGTAGAATTTTTGCATGGTTTTTAAAAAGTGTCGGAGCTTTTCCTGTTGCAAGAAGCAGTGCTGATAAATCGGCAATGCTAAGAGCAGAAAAACTTCTCGATGATGACTGTATAGTGGGAATTTTTCCTCAAGGAAAAATTGTTAATGATGAAACGAGTTTTAAAATTAAAGCTGGTGCATCGCTTCTTGCTATGAGAGTTGGAGTGCCGATAATTCCTGTTTCAATATATTTTGAAGGGAAAATTTTTCCGTTTAAAAAGATAACGGTAAGAATAGGCGAGATTATACAAGTTGAAAAAGAAAACGGTGCTTGTGCAAAGAAATGTCGGGTTCTTTCGGAAAGGCTTTCTAAAACAATAGAAACTCTCTTGGAGGTGAAGCATGAAAATAATTTTAGCAAAGTCAGCGGGATTTTGTTTCGGAGTGAACAGAGCCGTTACGATAGTAAATAATCTGCTCGATGAGGGCAAGAAGGTTACTACACTCGGTCCAATTATTCATAATCCGCATATGGTTGCGGAGCTTGCAGAAAGAGGCGTCGAAATTGCTGATACTCCGGACGATTTGAGCAGTATGGATAGAACGCTTGTTATACGCTCTCATGGAGTTCCTCAAAGTGTGATTGATGAAATCGAACAGAAAGGAATTTCATATGAAAACGCCACCTGTCCATTTGTTTCTAAAATTCATAAAATCGTAAAAGATAATTCCCATGATGGCAAGGTTGTACTTATTGCAGGAGATGAAAATCACCCTGAAGTTCAGGGTATCGTAGGTCACTGCGAGGGCGAGCATTATATCTTCAAAGATCATGAAGATTTAGAAAAATTACTGAAAAAATTTAAAAATGTTGAAAACATTTCTATATGCGTCGTTGCACAGACTACTTATGATGTAAAAGAATGGAAAAATTGTTTAAAACTTCTCAAAAAAGTATATACAAATGCTAAAATATTTGATACAATATGTAGTGCCACATCAATTAGGCAATCAGAGGCAGAAGAACTTGCCTCTATCTCCGATATTATGGTTGTCATAGGCGGAAGGCAAAGCTCTAATACGGCAAAGCTTTTCTCGGTGTGTAAAAGCAAATGCGAGAGAACTTATCTTATTGAGAGTGTTGCCGAGCTTGATGACATTGCTCTGATTGATGCTGATATAATTGGCATAACTGCAGGGGCTTCTACTCCTGCAAGGATTATTAAGGAGGTATTTAATACCATGACAGAGAACATTGAAAAAACAGAAAACACAGCAGAAAACTTTGCAGAGCTTCTTGAGGAATCTCTCAAAAATTTTAATACAGATGAGAAGGTGCATGGCGTTGTAGTTGGCATAGCTCCTAACGAAGTCTATGTTGATGTCGGCAGAAAGCAGGCAGGCTTTATTCCTCTTGCAGAGCTTTCTAACGACCCTAATGCTAAGGCTGAAGATCTTGTTAAGATTGGCGATGAGCTTGACCTTTTGATTATGCGTACAAATGACCAAGAGGGTACAATCATGCTCTCTAAGAAGCGTCTTGACGCTATCAAGGGCTGGGACGAAATCATTAAGGCTAATGAAGAAGATACACCTGTAACTGGCTTTGTAACTGATGTTGTGAAGGGCGGCGTCATTGCAGTAGCTAATGGTGTTCGTGTATTCATTCCTGCATCACAGGCAACTGCTACAAGAGGCGAGCCACTTGAGAACCTTCTCAAGAAGGAAGTTACTTTCAAGATTATTGAAGTAAACAAGGGCAGAAGAAGAGCTGTTGGCTCAATTCGTGCTATCCTCAAGGAAGAGCGTCAGAAGCTTGCTGATAAGTTCTGGGAAACAGCAGAAATCGGCAAGAAGTACACAGGTACAGTTAAATCCCTCACTTCTTATGGTGCATTCGTTGACATCGGCGGAATTGACGGTATGATTCATATTTCTGAGCTTTCATGGGGACGCATTAAGCACCCATCAGAGGTTGTAAAGGTCGGCGACACTGTTGAAGTTTACATCAAGGACCTTGACCGTGAAAAGGGCAAGATTTCTCTTGGCTACAAGAATACAGAGGATAACCCTTGGGAAATCCTTAAGCGTGATTATCCAGAAGGAACTGTAACAGAGGCTACTATCGTAGGTATGACAGACTTCGGTGCTTTCGCTAACATTCTTCCTGGCATTGATGGTCTTATCCATATTTCACAAATCTCTACTGAGAGAATCGAAAAGCCACAAGATGTTCTTAAGATTGGCGATAAGGTAACTGTTAAGATTACTAAGATTGACTTCGATAAGAAGCGTATCAGCCTTTCTATCAGAGAGCTTCTTGAGGACCAAAAGTCAGAAGAAGCAACTGAGGAATAATTCAGTTGATTAAGTAAAATAGTATAACTATTGGAACATAGGCGTTCTGCTGATATGGCAGAATGCCTTATGCTCTATTTGAGAGTTTTATTGGGAGTGATTTTATGTTTGAAGAGCTTACACAGCAAGCAAAAACGGCAGTACTTGAAATTATTGAACAGGCAAAAATCGGCAAGGGAAGTATTTTTGTTGTTGGCTGTTCCTCAAGTACAGTTAAGGGTGAAAATTACGGCAAAGCATCAAGTATGGAAATTGCACAGGCAATTTTTGACGGAATTTATCCTGAACTTAAGTCAAGGGGAATTTTCCTTGCGGCTCAATGCTGTGAGCATTTGAACAGAGCAATCATAACAGAGCGTGAAGCTGCCGAAAAGCTTCGTGAGCCGGAGGTTAATGTTATACCTCAGCCGAAGGCAGGCGGTTCGTTTGCTACGATTACCTATAATACACTTGAAAATCCTGTTGCGGTTGAGCATATCAAGGCTGACGCAGGAATCGACATAGGCGGAGTTCTTATCGGTATGCACCTTAAAGAAGTTGCTGTACCACTTGTAATTTCAGTTAAGAATATCGGCAAGGCACATATTACAAGTGCAAGAACTCGTCCTAAATTTATCGGTGGCGAAAGAGCCCATTATAATGACGATATGAAATGAGGTATCTATGACAAACAAGGAAGAATTTTTGCAGATTTATAACGAGTATATCAAGCGTCAAGGTTCACAGGAATTTCTTGAGTGGCTTTTAAAAACAGACTTTTTTACAGCACCTGCAAGCACAAAATATCATGGTGCTTGTGAGGGTGGGCTTTTACTTCATAGCCTTAATGTCTATAAGACACTTCGTGAAAGATATTTCGAGGAGGGCAAGGATAGCGAGGAAAGTTTCGCTATTTGTGCCTTGCTTCACGATTTATGTAAGGCTCAGTTCTATAAGGTTTCGACAAGAAATGTCAAAAATGATGTTACAGGTCAGTGGGAGAAAGTTCCTTATTATACGGTCGAAGATGCATTCCCTTATGGACACGGTGAAAAGTCGGTGTTTCTGATTGAACGCTTTATGCGTCTTAAAACAAGCGAGGCTATGGCTATTCGTTGGCATATGGGCGGCTTTGACGATTCAGCAAGAGGAGGAAGTTTTGCGATAAGTCTTGCTTATGAGAAATATCCACTTGCTGTCAAACTGCATCTGGCAGACCTTGAATCTACATATCTAAAAGAAAAGAACACCAGTACGGTTAATAAATAAGTGGCAAACCACCAGCGGAATCGCATCAGATGACTACCTGCGACAAGCCTCGTTTGGAATGTATATGGTAGGTTTGTTCACATGTAGGAAGTAAATATCAGATTTCCTAAGACACTTAAAATTCAAGTAAAACCTTTTTAGGCTTGCGGATTCCAAAGTCAGAGCCTTTGTTGGGTGTTAAGAGCAACGCCCTTAACATTTTTTGTCCGAACGGGCAAACGCAGTTTGCCAATACAATTTAGTTTTTAGTGAAATGAAAATCGCTTACAGAGTTGTTGTCTGTAAGCGATTTTTTTATTTATTATAGCTATAATATCTTAATAAAATTTTTGATGTATCAGGGTAGTGAACTGAATGAAAAAATAAAAAAGAAAATCTGCCCTAATTTGGTGTAATGAAATTACTAACCAAATTAAAGGACAGATTTTTTAAAGAACTATTGGTGATATTTTAAAATGCTAATAGTTTTCTCAAACTTTATTCTGATTTAGGTGTAAAGGTAAACTTGTTATCTACAAATTCGCAGATATATTTGCCACCCTTAGCAATAGAGCCATCAAGAATTTTTTCGGAGATATCATCTTCGAGCTTAGATTGAATTGCACGACGGAGAGGTCTTGCACCATAAACAGGGTCAAAGCCTTCCTTAGAGATTTCATCAATAGTGCTATCAGCAAAGGTAATGTCGATTTCCATATTTTCAAGTCTCTTTGTGAGGGTCTTGAGCATACGCTTAGCAATATTTTTGATATCTTCATCATTCAGTCTGTTGAAGACAATTATATCGTCAATTCTGTTAAGAAATTCAGGCTTAAAGGTATTTTTAAGCTCGCCCATAACAGCTTCTCTGATTTCCTCTGCGGTTTCTTTTTCGGACTTTGGCTTATCTGGGTCATCGCTGAGGAAGCCAAGACTCTTTTGCTCGTTAGTGATAAGTTTTGCACCAACATTAGATGTCATAATGATTACGGTGTTACGGAAGTCAACCTTTCTGCCTTGAGAATCTGTCAAACGACCGTCATCAAGAATCTGAAGGAGCATATTGAATACATCAGGATGAGCCTTTTCAATCTCATCAAAGAGGATTACTGAATATGGCTTCCTTCTTACTCTTTCAGTAAGTTGACCGCCCTCGTCATAACCAACATATCCTGGAGGTGAACCGATGAGTTTAGAAACCGTATGCTTCTCCATAAATTCCGACATATCGAAACGAATCATAGCGTTTTCATCACCGAACATTGCTTCTGCAAGAGTTTTGCAAAGCTCTGTTTTACCTACGCCTGTTGGACCTAAGAAGATGAATGAGCCTATTGGACGATTAGGGTCTTTCAAGCCGACACGACCTCTACGGATAGCCTTTGCAACAGCCTTAACAGCTTCGTCCTGACCGATAATTCTTTCGTGGAGGATTGATTCAAGCTTGAGCAAACGCTCGCTCTCTTCTTGAGTAAGCTGTACAACAGGGATACCTGTCCAACCGGAGACGATTTCAGCAATATCTTCAGGTGTAACCTCATCGTTGGTATGGTCATTTTTATCACGCCAATCACGCTTTGCAGCTTCGATCTTATCTTTGAGAGCCTTTTCTTTATCACGAATTTGTGCGGCACGCTCAAAATTCTGCTCATTGATAGCGGATTCTTTTTCTTTCTGGAGCTGTGAAAGTTCGTCCTCAAGTCCCTTGACATCAGCCGGAGGAGTAAAGTTCTTTAAACGAACCTTAGAAGCAGCCTCATCTATAAGGTCGATAGCCTTATCAGGAAGGAATCTGTCTGCAATATATCTTGATGAAAGCTTTACAGCAGATTCTATAGCATCGTCTGTGATTTTTACCTTGTGGTGAGCTTCATATCTGTCACGAAGTCCTTTAAGGATTTCGATAGCTTCTTCTTCTGAAGGTTCGCCGACCATAACAGGTTGGAAACGACGCTCCAAAGCACTATCTTTTTCGATATACTTTCTATATTCGTTTATGGTTGTTGCACCGATAACTTGGAAATCACCCCTTGCAAGAGATGGCTTTAAGATGTTTGCAGTATCGGCTGAACCTTCTGCTGAACCCGCACCAATAATGGTATGAAGTTCATCAATAAAGAGGATTACATTACCGGCCTTTTTAAGCTCACTGATGACATTGTTAATTCTGTCCTCAAAATCGCCTCTATATTTTGTACCAGCAATCATACCTGTAAGGTCAAGAGCGATAACACGCTTATTTTTAAGTGTTTCAGGAACATCGCCTGAAACAATCTTCAAAGCAAGACCTTCAGCAACGGCTGTTTTACCAACACCAGGTTCACCGATTAAGCAAGGGTTATTCTTGGTTCTACGAGAAAGAATCTGGATAACACGCTGAATCTCATCCTTTCTGCCGATGACAGGGTCAATACCACCCTGTGCGGCAATAGCTGTTAAATCTCTGCCGTATTTATCAAGGGTTTTAGTATTACCTGAACCTTTTGATTGCTTCTTATCAGGTGATGAAATATTTCCTTGTTCATCGGAGCTGCCAAGAAGATTTTGAAGATTATCTATAAGATCGTTAGCTCTTACACCCATTTCGCCAAGGAATCTTACAGCATAGCTATCTGTATCAGCAAGTATTGCAAGTAAGATATGCTCAGTGCCGACATAGTTATTACCGAGTCTTGATGCCTGCATAATTGATGTTTGAATAATACGCTTTGTGCGTGGTGTGAAATCATCAGGCGAAAGTGTAATATATTCGCCTATGCCGATTTCAGATTTGATAAGTTCTTCAAGCTTATCGGCAGATGCACCTGCTTCTGTAAGAGCAGTATAGGCAACACCATCATTTACTTTAAGAAGACCAAGCAGAATATGCTCGCTTCCGATGTATGTGAAGCCTAATTCTTGTGCGGATTCGATTGCAAGATTGATTGCACTGTTTGCCTTTTCTGTAAATCCATTAAACTTATACATAAAGCAATACCTCCCATTTATAATATACAATAAACTTAATCAATAATTTCTCGGAATTTGTTAGTTTTCGAGTCGTCTGTTATTTGGAATGTTCGTTTTGAGCATTGTGGAACGGACAACATCTGCTCTGATTCTATCTCGTTCTGATGGAGAAAGTTTTTTGCCGACATTCTTCATAAGTGTTGCAGGCTGTGTTTCAATCATAAGCCTGTTGATAATATCGAAGTCGATTTTGTCGATAATTCCTGTTGCAATACCGAAACGAATGTTAGAAAGAAGTTTCATACATTCTTCGTTAGACATAAGCCTTGCGTATCTTGAAAGACCATAGGAACGGCTGATAGCATCTACAACCTCAATGTTTTTAGTAAGATTGTTTCTTGCCTCACGCTCCTGTGCAACAAGCTGAAGTGCTACATCTCTAAGATTGCTCATAGCCTGCTCTTCGGAGATACCAAGTGTAACCTGATTAGAAAGCTGATACAAAGCACCTTTTGGTTCGCTGCCTTCGCCGTACATACCACGAAGGACAAGTCCAAGCTTTGAGAGAGTGGAAGCTATTCTATTCATAGCCTTGCTCTGTTGAAGTCCCGGAAGATGTAACATAAGAGAAGCTCTCATACCTGTGCCGAGGTTTGTCGGACACTGGGTAAGATAACCAAGCTTATCATTGAAAGCGAAGTTAAGACGCTCATCAAGTAGAGTATCAATCTTATCAGCAATATCATATGCGGCTGCAAGGTCAAGACCCTGATGCATAACCTGAATACGGATATGATCCTCTTCGTTAATCATAACGCTGACGCTTTCGTCATCAAGGAGAAGAAGCCCTCTGCCTTGTCTGTCGGAAATAAACTCAGGACTTACGAGGTGACGCTCTACAAGAGAAACTGCCTCTTCCTGAGTAAGCTCAGGCATCTGAATGTATTCAAATCTGCTTGCGAGAGCGGAATTGCCATTAAGAATGGCGTCCTTTACAAGTGCGGCAACTTTGCATTTTGTTTCGTCATTAAGTCGGCAGGGGAAAGGATATTCTTTGAGATTTCGTGCGAAACGAATTCTCGTGCTTATGACTACATCGCCCTCATTACCGCTTTTGTTATACCACTTATCCATAATTAAATCCCCCTCTCTTAGCCTTTAGCTTCAAGCTCTTTGATTTGGTCACGGAGCTTTGCAGCTTTTTCAAATTCTTGTTCTTTAATTGCGGCTGTAAGCTCCTCTTTGAGCTTTGCGAGTGTGCTCTTCATTTTAACCTCGCTGCCCGCAGATTTTGCAAGCTTGCCGATATGAACTGTCTTGCCGTGTATTCTTTGAATTGAAGGAAGAAGCTCATCATAGAATATGTCATAGCAGTTTGCACAGCCGACCTTACCACTTTTTGCGATATCCTCAAAGGTACTACCGCAACAGTTGCAACGTTTTCTGCTTTTTAAGGTTCTGCTCTCATTGCCACCCATAAGACTTCCTAAGAATTTATCGAAATCCATTCCGAAATTTCCGAAGAAAGAATTATATCCGAGCTTCTGGGCACATTCACGGCAAAGATTTACTTCTGCAAGTTCACCGTTAATTATTGTTTTGATGTGAGTAGTTGCTTGGTTTTGACCACAGGATTGACATAGCATAAAGATTCCTCCTATTCATTTATTATCATATGTGTTATAAGCAAATTTTTGAAGATTGAGGCTCTGAGCGAATCACGCTTTTGCGGTGGAGTATCGCCATAAGCCTTATCGGAAAGTGCCGCACTCATCAATGCTGAATCATATGCGGAAATTATACCGCTATCCTTCATATTCCTAAGCATAATTGCTGCGGAAGATGAACTTAGCTTATCGCCAATGGAATTAACTATGTGCATAATAGCGGAGCGTCTGTCGGTGGTAACTCTTGTGATTCTGATGTAGCCGCCGCCGCCACGCTTGCTCTCTACGATATATCCCTGTTCAGGAGTGAATCGGGAAGTTATAACATAGTTTATTTGGCTTGGTACACAACCAAGCTCACCAGCAAGGACATTACGCTGAATTTCTGCATTGCCATCGCTTTCATCAAGCGCACGCATTATATAGTTGGCAACGAGGTCACTCATTCTCATTTATTCTCACCTCTTATTTTATCTCTTGTCTTTGACTTTCCTTGACCTTGTGATTGTATTGTACAGCAATGGTCAAAAAAAGTCAAAGTCAAATAAAGTCAAAAACATACTGTAATATACACAAAAACTCTCGAATACTCTCTTTTTCTATCAAATACTAATTATTTTAAATTTTTTGAAAAATTTTTAGTCGGTATTTTTGCGGAAATATTTGACCAATCTGGGTTAATACTATTATCAGGAGTGATGTTTTATGCAGAAGCTTATTGAAATAAAAAATATTTCTAAGGTTTATAATACTGGCTGTGCAGAGGTTTATGCACTTTCAGACATAAGCCTTAATATAAATAGGGGAGATTTCACTGCTATTATAGGCAAATCAGGTTCAGGTAAATCAACACTGCTGAATATTCTTGGCTGTCTTGATATTCCGACAAGTGGAAAATATTTTCTTGACGGCGAGGAAGTTTCTAAATTAAGCGAACGGAGACTTTCCTATATAAGAAATAAGGTTATCGGTTTTATCTTTCAAAACTTTAATCTTGTGCCGACAATGACGGCACTTGAAAATGTAGAACTTCCTCTTATATATAGAAAAACTGAAAAGCAAAAGCGTCATAGTTTAGCAATATCTGCACTTGAGATGGTTGGGCTTTCTGAAAGAATGAATCATCGTCCCTTTGAGCTTTCCGGGGGACAGCAACAGAGAGTAGCAATCGCAAGAGCCATTGCCGCTGAACCGCCACTTATTCTTGCAGACGAACCAACAGGCAATCTTGATGAAGGTTCAAGTGCGGAGATTATGAGAATTTTATCTGAACTTCATAATTCTGGCAAAACAGTTGTAATAATTACACACGATAATTCAATAGCAAATATGGCGGATAATAGAATAAAAATCAGTGACGGAAAAATTATATAAATGATAACGCTTTCGAGATTTTCTAAGGTCTTACCAGTTACGAAAAGTGATTGGTACATATGTAAATTATATAGTTGCAGTATTTTCCTGTAATCGCATTTTTGCACCACGAACATGGTCTTGCAAGAGTTGGTCGGCAAAAGAAACTAGCTCCTGCGGAGTTCTTTCAATCTCACCCAAAAGCCAGCTTTCCATTATACCTACCAGAGAAACCACATAGAAATGCGTCAAAAGGTCTATATCGGCTTTAGTTATTTTTTTATCCAAAATGCCAATATCCATACCGATTTGCTCTATAGTGTGATGAATAATATCATAAATATCCGACGCAAAAAATCGTTTTATATGTTCTCTTCCAAGAGATTTCAATGCACAATAGCACACAGCATGATTTTCTTCAATATATTGAAAAAGTTGCAGAAGTCCATCTTGCCAAAGAAGCATTCCTTCATGACGACGCAATAGTGAGATTGCCTCTTCGTCAAACATCCAGCGTAACAACTCGTAAACATCTGAAAAATGGTAATAGAAATTCTGACGACGCATTCCGCATAGTTCTGTTATTTCATTGATTGTTATTTTCTCGAAAGGTTTTTGTGCCATTAAAGTTTTTAGCGCTGCGGCTAAAGCGTGTTTTGTGTTGTTTGATGTGGTGTAAGTTTTCTTTTCCATTTCGATGCCTCCCAACTTATATGTTTTTATTATAGCATAAAATTATACCGATTTCATTCGGTCAAATTAGGGTTGATTGTCATAATTCTGACATAGCACTTTTGTTTGACCTTTGAAATTTGAAATGTATTGAAGTAGTATTAAATCGATTTTTAAAAGGAGGAAATTTCTATGAAAACGAGCTATAAAATTTTTCTGGATAGTCAACTTGGTGTTCGTGAAGGGAAACTTGCTTTGAATACAAAAGAAGGAAAAGTCGATGGTATTATGACTTTGCTGGAGTTTGATAATCTTATAAAAGGTGAGTATGTAGGGCAGATTTATCACTTGAGGCATAGTCTGCACACTATGACACGAGAACTTTCCTGCAATACCACATTTGAGATAGTAGGAGATGAATTATCTGGAATTATTGAAACAGAAAATGCAAGAATGAAATTATGGGGGCATAAGATTTATGATGAAAAACATTTGGAAAGAGGCGAGAAAAGAGAATGCCGAAAATGAAAAATCACGCAAAGCAAAGTACATCTTTTATGCTGAAGCTTTCTACACTAATTGTAGATAAACGAAATCTGATTTTTTTGATTACTGTTATTCTATTGATTTTTTCTGCTTTTTCACGAAATTGGGTTGAAGTAGAAAGTGATTTGACCTCTTTTTTACCAGATACAGCCGAAACCAAGCTGGCGTTAAATGTTATGGAAAATCAGTTTACAACCTACGGTACAGCGGACATTATGGTAGCAAACATTACATATAAAGACGCCGAAGCTCTTAGTGAAAAACTTTCTGATATCAAAGGAGTACAAGGAGTTGCTTTTGATAATTCTACCGACCATTATGAAGATGCCTCAGCTATGTTTTCAGGGACCTTTGATTATGATGAAAACGATGATGCTTGCCTTAAATCGCTTGACGCAGTAAAAGAAGCACTTGATGGATATGATATTTATGTTTCCACAGGTCTCGGAAATTCGATAAAGGATACAATCGCATCTGAGGTCAATATGATTATGATTTATGTGGCAATTATTATTGTTATCGTTCTAATCTTAACCTCACAAACTTTCGGAGAAGTTCCGGTTTTATTGCTTACATTTATTATTGCAATGGTACTGAATCAAGGCAGTAATTTTTTGCTTGGTAAAATATCTTTTGTATCAAATTCCGTAACAAGTATTTTGCAACTTGCACTTTCACTTGACTACGCAGTCATCCTCTGTAACCGCTTTAAAGAGGAGAGGCAGACAATGTCAATCAGAGATGCAGCAATAACAGCTTTGAGCAAAGCAATTCCGGAGATTGGTGCAAGCTCACTTACTACAATCGGTGGTCTTGCTGCTATGCTCTGTATGCAATTTAAGATAGGTCCGGATATGGGAATATGCCTTATTAAATCAATTATATTTGCATTGCTTTCTGTATTTCTTGTTATGCCGGGATTATTAGTGCTTTTCGGTCCTCTTATTGAAAGGTCGAAACATCGAAACTTTATTCCAAAGGTATCATTTATCGGTAAGTTTGATTACGCCACACGACATATAGTACCGATTATTTTTGTGGTTTTGATTGCATTTGGATTTTGGTTTTCAAATAAATGCCCTTATGTATACGGTTATAGCTCTCTTACCACACCAAAGCTCAGTGAGTCGCAGGTAGCCGACAAAATGATAGACGAACATTTCACCTCGTCTAATATGTTGGCACTGGTTGTTCCTGCTGGAGATTATGAAAAAGAGGCAAAGCTACTTGAAGAACTCAAAAAGCATGATGAGATTGATTATACAATAGGGCTTGCTAATACAGAAGCTATGGACGGTTATATGCTTGCGGATAAACTGACGCCAAGACAATTCTCAGAAGTTGCCGGACTTGATTACGAAGTAGCACAGACAATCTATGCGGCATATGCTGCAAAGGACGAGGACTATGGTAAACTTGCCGGAAATCTTGCATCTTATAAGGTGCCACTAATTGATATGTTCTTATTTGTTAGTGAACAAGTGGATTCCGGGATTGTGACGCTTGATGATGAGCAGACAAAGACACTTAATGATGCAAAGAAACAAATGTCAGCAGCAAAGGCGCAGCTTTGCGGTACAGATTACGACCGTATGTTGCTTTATCTGACACTCCCAGTCAGTGGAGATGAAACTTATTCCTTTATTGATACAATTCACGAGATTGCAGAAGGTTATTATCCCGATGGCACAGTCTATGTGGCAGGTGACTCCACCAACGAATATGATTTTCAAAAATCTTTTGTTCGTGATAATTTGGTTGTCAGCATAGTTTCAATTCTAATCGTTCTTGTGGTTTTGCTATTCACCTTTAAATCGGTTGGAATGCCAATTTTACTTATTATAGTTATTCAAGGAAGTATATGGCTTAATTTCTCTGTTCCATATTTCACTGGAAATGGATTATTTTTCATGAGTTATCTTGTAGTAAGTTCTATTCAGATGGGTGCTAATATCGACTATGCAATCGTAATTGCTAACCGCTATCAGGAGATAAAAAACACTATGAATCACAGGCAGGCAATGATTGAAACATTGAATTTTGCATTTCCTACGGTTCTGACATCTGGTACTATACTTTCAGTATCAGGTATTCTGATAGGTCAGATGACCTCCGAGGCTGCAATCGTTGGTATTGGTCAGAGTCTTGGTCGTGGAACTATTTTGTCTATGATTCTTGTACTATTCGTTCTGCCACAGATTTTGCTTATAGGAAGTGGTATTGTAGATAAGACGTCCTTCTCTGTTAAGAAACCGAAACGCCAAAAAGCAACAAGTGGGCGTATTTATGTTAGCGGAATGGTCAAGGGCGAGATAAATGGTTCGGTCAACGGTATAATGCACGCAAGTATAGATGGAGATACAGAGCTACATTTGATATCTGGTGAGATTACAGAAGAATGTGATACAGAAGAAGTGGTAGGGGAGGAAATAGAAAATGAAAAGAAATAGTACGATTATTCGATTTATGGCATTACTGCTTGCAAATGTTATGCTGCTATCTCTTTGCCCAATCGCTTATGCAGCAGATGATACACTTCGTATCGGAAGCCTGAATGAACTACAAAACTTTGCAAAGAGATGTTCCTCTGACAAATATTCAAAAAACCTTACAGTTATTCTTACGCAGGATATAGACTTAAAAGAAAGTGAACTGTCTATTCCGATATTTTTAGGAACATTTGATGGTAACGGACATAAAATTACCGGATTGAAAATAATATCAGAAAATTCTCGTTCGGCATTATTCGGTCGTATAGAAAAAGGTGCTGTTGTTAGAAAGCTTCAGCTAGAGGGTGATGTATCTCCTACGGGAGAGCAGAATTATATCGGCGGTTTTGCTGGCGAAAACTACGGAACGATAGAAAATTGTAGTTTTTCAGGAGTTATATCCGGCTCTGAACAAGTAGGCGGTATTGCCGGAATCAATAAATCAAGTGGCGTGATTACGGGTTGTAGTGTTTCTGGCGTGATTTTAGGAAAAAAGTTCATTGGAGGAATAGTTGGTGAAAATTCAGGAAGTATAGTCAACTCTTCTAATAAGGCGGCAGTTAATACAACTATTACAGATGAAAATATTACGCTTTCAGAGCTTACTGAACTTGATAGTGTTATATATGATTTGTTGAAAAATAAAAATTTAGACCATGAAATACCAGTAACAACCGATACCGGAGGTATTGCAGGATATTCAACTGGCGTTATTCAGAGCTGTGAAAATAGCGGTGCAGTTGGTTATTCCCATGTTGGTTACAATGTTGGAGGTATTGTAGGTCGTCAGAGCGGTTATATCAGCAACTGCCAAAATCATGGCAAGATACTCGGAAGAAAAGATGTAGGCGGTATTGTCGGACAGATGACGCCGAATATTACCTTGCAAGTATCCAATAATAGTCTTGATGAATTACAAAATGAATTAAATAAACTTCATTCACTAATTGATCGGACATTGAGTGATGCAGAATCTACCTCAAATAGTGTGTCTGAACATCTTAATCAAGTGTTAAGTTATACCGATAATGCTCGTAGCAGTGCAAATAATATGACAGACCAACTTGGCTCTTTTGTGGATTCAAATATTGAGTCGGTAAATGGACTTTCACTTATGATTGAGAGATATTTATCAAAGCTTTCGCCAATTACAAGTGATATTGCGAATACCTCAAGCGGATTAACTGATACGATTAGTGAGATACGCAAGCTTTTTGATATGCTTGACGGAACAACTGAGTATAATGAGCAGATTTTGCGTGAACTTCAAAATTTCTGTACAGAAACATCGCAGACTGCAAAAGACCTAAGTGATGGACTTGATGCTTTTAATCGTGCTATTGACCTGTTGAAAAATGAATCCGCTAAGCCGGATACCACACAGCTCTCTGCAGATATTGCAATGCTGAAAGAGTCTTCTGATAAGCTTAAAACCACAATAAATCAGGCAATTAAGGAATTGAAAGATAATGGCACTATTACAAAGGAAACCAGTTTGGCATTGGCAAACGGATTTCGGACAGTTCTTGATTATAATGTTGCAGTGGGTCGTGATTTTACAGATGTTTTGAAGAATACAGATTTTTCCGCAATCAGAAATCAGAAGCTCCAAACGCTTCGTAAATTTGCGAATGAAATGCAAACATCAATCACCTGTTTTTCATCGTCATCATCACATTTTAGTAAGGCCATGGACGCTCTTGGCAAAGGTATAGGCAGTTTGCGTGATTTGAATACAAAGCTTAGCAAGGTATCAAAACAGTTTGATGCTGTACTTGAAAGTGTGCAAGAAACTTCTACATCGCTGAAAAGTGCTTTGAAAAAAGCATCACAGTTGGTAGATGAGTTTTCAAGAGAAGAACCTATTACTTTTACACCACTTGGTTCAGAATTTACAAATTCATCAGATGCTTTGAACACTGCACTTAGTGGAATTGGTAATGAACTTTCTGAATTAAATACATCTATCTCATCTTCAAGCACTGCATTGTTATCTGATGTTCGTGCAATAAATACACAGTTTATGAAGGTTATGAATTTATTCTTGAACCTTATCAATGAAACAAAAAATATAGATTATACTGATATATTTGAAGATGTTTCGGAGGATAGCATACAAAGTGCTGTACGAGGTAAAGTACAAGAATCGAATAATGATGGTGAAATTTCAGCAGACCGAAATGTTGGTGGTGTTGTAGGGTCTATGGCTATCGAATATGACCTTGACCCAGAGGACGATTTATCGCTAAATAATTGGTCCGGTAAATTTACATATCAAAGTCGTGCAATCCTTCTGAACTGTAAGAATACAGGCAATATTACAGCAAAACGAAGCTGTGTAGGCAGTGTAGTCGGTCGAATGGATATTGGTACAATTTATGGCTGTGGCGGCTTTGGAGATGTCACAAGCAATTCTGGAGACTATGTAGGTGGGGTATGTGGTTTCTCACTTTCATCGGTCAAAAACAGCTTTACTAAATGTACACTTTCCGGTAAAAAATATGTTGGCGGTATAGTCGGTTCTGGTAAGCGTGTTATAGATTGTGTTTCTATGATTGAAATTTCTTCTGATAGTTCATTTTGTGGTGCAATCACTGGAGAAATTACAGGAGAATACAAGGGAAATTTATTTGTATCGGAATATCTGGCTGGGATTGATAGGATTAGCTATGCGAAAAAAGCGGAGTCAATTTCTTATCTTGAATTATTAAAGATTAATGGTCTTCCGGACGAGATGAAACAGCTTACTTTGCGTTTTGTGGCTGATGGTAAAGAATTAAAAACACTATCATTTAATTATGGAGACTCATTTTCTATGGATGTTGCGCCGAAGATTCCCAAAAAAGATGGAAATTATGCTGTTTGGAGTAGGACGGAACTTTCTGAACTTCATTTTGACACGATTGTTAATGCGGAATATATTCCATATGTAACAACAGTGGCCGGCAATGCAAAGCGTAAAGATGGTCGTACGGTATTTTTTGTTGAAGGGAATTTTGATGAAAAAGCAACTATGTCTACAGAAAAATGTGTTGTGCAAGATAGCGAGATTCCATTGAACAAATGGTGGCAGTCGAGAGAATTGCTCGAAAGTTGGACACTGAAATTAAGCAAGGACAATAAAACTATGCACAAAATACATTATCTTGCGCCAGACGGAAATATAGACGGCGTGTGCATTTTTGTTAAGCAAAATGGAGAATGGAAAAGGGTGGAAAGCTCTGAGTTTGGAAGTTATCTTGTTGCAGAGCTTGACGGAGAAAAGATAGAAATTGCTATTGTGCGTGAACAGACTCTTTGGTGGATATTGTTCATTCCTGTACTCATTTTGATAGTTGTGGTTTTATGTATTATAGGTTTGATATTATATAAGAAGAAACACAAAATGTAAAAATTCTAAAAAATTGAATCTAAAGCTGGAAAAATTAATTAGCGTTGTGAATATAAAAAGAGCAAGCAGAAATTTCCGTTCGCTTTTTTGGCTTGTAAAAATATTTCGTATATAACAAATCAACAAACTGTATTTAGGTTTCCGAGAAGCAAGGGAAATATAGATTAAAAATTCACTTACAAAATATTAGAAATACTACAAAAATAAAGAAAGCTCGTAAACGCTTTATATGATTGCGTTTACGAGCTTTTTAATTGGTGCCGGTAGTGGGACTCGAACCCACACACCCTTGCGGATAACAGATTTTGAGTCTGTCTCGTCTGCCAATTCCGACACACCGGCAAATAAGTGCTTAATTAGTATATAATAAAGCCAAGAAATTGTCAAGAGATTTTATTAAAAAATAAAAAATTAGAAAAAATTTTAAATTTCCTATTGACATTTAAAGAGCAGTATGATAATATAATGTTCGTCACGAAATGCGGGTGTAGTTCAGTGGTAGAACCCCAGCCTTCCAAGCTGGTTGTGTGGGTTCGATTCCCATCACCCGCTCCATATGCGCCAATAGCTCAGCTGGATAGAGCAACTGCCTTCTAAGCAGTAGGTCAGGGGTTCGAGTCCCTTTTGGCGCGCCATATGGTGGGTATAGCTTAGCTGGTTAAAGCGCTGGTTTGTGGCACCAGAGAGCGTCGGTTCGAATCCGACTATCCACCCCAATATTTTTATGTTTTCGTTCAGCATATGAAGTGTTCGTATGCTGAAGAAAATTTTTCTGGGGTGTAGCCAAGCGGTAAGGCAACGGACTTTGACTCCGTCATCTCGCTGGTTCGAATCCAGCCATCCCAACCAATTATGACTCATTAGCTCAGTTGGCAGAGCACTTGACTTTTAATCAAGGTGTCCGGAGTTCGAATCTCCGATGGGTCACCAAACTTCAAAGGCAATAGGTGTATACCTGTTGCCTTTTGTTTATATATTGATGGTATTAAAAAATAAATAGGCGTCGTCAATTAATAAAAATTGAATGGCAAAAACAAACAAAATTATTTTAGTTGCAAATAAATTATCAAAATACGATGAACAAATGCTTTTTAAAATATTGATTACTTATTTTGAGTAGAATTATTATTCGGCAAGAAGCATAATAAGTTATTTAAATCGATGAATTTATCATATTTATTGGATTTTGTTTTTATTATATTATTACAAGCTAATTTAATAAATTTTTAAAAAAGGCTTGCATTTTGTGAAGATATATTGTATAATAGCACTACTGCCGAAGAATATCGGTATAACAAGACAGAATGTGCTTTTTGATATGCTGGCGGATAGGTGCTGTACGATGAAGCACCGTGAACCATGTCAGGCGGGGAACCGAGCAGCATTAAGCGGTTGTAACATGCGATACAGTTAATCTGTTCGTCAGTATACCAAAGAGCATATGACCGACTTCCTCGGCTGTCTTGTTTTTTTGAGCCAAAAGGAAGGTGAGCTTTGATGTATCGTGTGCTTTATAGAAAATATCGCCCGAAAACCTTCTCGGAGGTTTCAGGTCAGCCACAGGTTACTGTTACGCTGAAAAATGAGCTTAAAGCCGACAGAATAGCTCACGCATATCTCTTTACAGGCTCGAGAGGTACAGGAAAAACCTCTTGTGCAAAAATTCTTGCCAAGGCTGTCAACTGTCTTGATTTGCAAGATGGTGACCCTTGTGGAAAATGTGCCGCTTGTAGAGGTCTTGATGACGGTTCAATTCTCGATGTTGTAGAGATTGATGCTGCAAGTAATAATGGCGTTGATGATATTCGTATGCTTCGAGAGGAGGCAAATTTTACCCCTGCAGGCGTAAAATATCGTGTATATATCATTGACGAGGTTCATATGCTTTCTCCGGGAGCTTTTAATGCTCTTTTGAAAACGCTTGAAGAACCACCTCCTCATGTTGTCTTTATTTTGGCAACGACAGAGGTTCATAAACTTCCTGCAACAATACTTTCTCGTTGTCAGCGTTTTGATTTCCATAGAATCTCACCACAAGCTATTGCGGATAGACTCGAATATATTTGCAGTCAGGAAAATGCAGAGATTGAACGTTCAGCGGCTTTGCTTATTGCCTCTATTGCTGACGGCGGTATGAGAGATGCAGTTTCTTTGCTCGACCAATGTATGGGCAGAAGCCGACATATTGACGAACATACAGTTCGTGATACCGCAGGTTTGGCAGATAGGGAATATCTTTTTAAGCTTGTTGAATCAATTCGTAAAAGAGATTCCGCAGAGGCTCTTGCGATAATTGATAAGCTACACACAGATTCTAAAGATATGGCTCGACTTTGCGATGAACTTTGTTCTCAGCTAAGAGCTATGATGCTGATTAAAACTGTAAAAGATGCAAGGCCTTTTGTTGTTATGACCGACGAGGAATTTGCCCAGACAAGTGAACAGGCTCTTGCAATGTCACTTAACGAAATTATTTCAGCGATAGATACTCTACAAAAAGCATATGAGCGTATGATGAGGGGAGTTAACCGCAGGATAGAAATGGAAATGACAGCAGTTAAGCTGTGCTCGGAAATTTCTAAGCCGGAAATAAGCGGAGATGTTGCAAAGCGTATTGACGAACTTACTAAAGAGGTAGAAAGGCTTAGGGCTAATCCGCCAATAGTTCAACAAGTATCTGTCAATAAAACTCATTCTCAGACAAGAACGCCACCGATTAAGCGCCCTCCTGATATGGAAAAGCTCAGAAGTGAAGCTGTACCAATGAAAGAATGGCCTGAAGTTATAGATGACATAAAGCAATATTCAAAGATTATCGGTGCGTCATTTGATGGAAGTAAAGCTTATATAAGCGGAAAATATGTTCTTGTTGATTCAACAAACGATATATGCTTTGAAATTTTACGCAAGCCTGAACAGCGAGAAAAAATGCGTAATTCAATCAGAAAAATTACCGGAAAGGATTATAGTCTTGGAAGATACTCATATCCGGATGAAGTTAAGCAAGATGACCCACTTTTAAAATTTGCTTCAGATGCAAAAGCATCAGGAATACCAATAGAAATAAATAATAATTCGGAGGAAAATTAATATGAAAGCAAGAATGCCAAAGGGATACGGAAACGCTGGAGCAGCTAATATTCAGCAGCTCGCTCGTCAGGCACAAAAGATGCAGGCTGAAATGGACGTTGCTAATCAAGAACTTGAGCAGAAAGAATATTCCGCAACAGCAGGCGGCGGAGCAGTAACTGCTACAATTACCGGTAAACTCGAAATTCAGAAGCTCGAGATTCAGAAAGATGTTGTTGACCCGGAAGATATTGATATGCTTAGCGACCTCGTAATCGCAGCCGTTAACGAAGCTATCAGAAAGGCTCAGACTGATAAGTCACAGACTATGGATAAGATTTCTGACGGTCTTAATGTTCCGGGATTATTTTAATTATGGCTGAATATAGTGTAGCTCCGCTGGCAAAACTTATAGAGCAGTTTGAGCGTCTGCCCGGAATAGGGCATAAAACAGCACTCAGGCTTGCATATCATATTTTGCGTATGCCGGAAGCAGAAGCACAGAAATTTTCTGATGCGATAATGGAGGCGCACTCCAAGATAAAATATTGCAGTATTTGTTGTAATCTTACTGATAAAGATGTTTGTTCCATATGCAGCGACCCTTGTCGTGATAGGTCGCTTGTGTGCGTAGTAGAAGACCCTCGTGATGTTATGGCACTTGAGCGTACGCACGAATATAATGCTTTATATCATGTTCTTCATGGTTCACTTTCACCTGTGAATGGTGTTACAGCTGATATGATTCGCATTAAGGAGCTTCTTGCAAGATTTAAGACGGACGAAATCAAAGAAGTAATTATGGCAACTAACCCTACTGTTGAGGGTGAAGCAACTGCAATGTATATTTCTAAGCTTTTAAAGCCATTTGATGTAAAAGTCACGCGCCTTGCGTATGGTGTTCCTGTCGGCGGAGATATAGAATATGCCGATGAGGTTACACTTACAAAGTCCTTAGAAGGACGCAAGGAAATTTAATTTCAAAATAAACAGAGGGGGGCTTTTTCGTGCCTAAGAAAAACACAAAAACAATAGCACAAAATAAAAAAGCCTTCCATGATTATTTTGTGATAGAAAGTATGGAGACCGGCATAGAGCTTTGTGGTACAGAAGTTAAATCTATTCGTAATGGCAGAGTAAATTTAAAAGATTCATGGTGTAGCATTGACGATGGAGAACTGTATATCAAAGGTATGCACATAAGTCCATATGAGCAGGGAAACATCTTTAATCGTGACCCTATGAGAGTTCGTAGATTGCTTATGCACAAGCGTGAGATTATGCGTCTTTTTGGGACGGTTAAGCAAGATGGATATTCGCTGATTCCACTTTCATTATATTTTAAAGGTTCTAAGGTTAAGGTTCAGTTGGGTCTTTGCAAGGGTAAAAAGCTTTACGATAAGCGTGAAGATATGGCAGCCAGAGATGCAAAGCGTGATATGCAAAGAGCCATTAAGGAGCGTTCAAGAGGCTGATTCCTCTTTATATATGGGGATGTAAAGGTTTCGACGGGGAATGTAAGCTCCGGTAAGCGAGCAGCGGTGCGGAACCGCTATAAAATCCGCAACTTAAACAATAATTGACAACAATAAAACTGTTGCTGTCGCTGCTTAATTAAGCACGACCGTCTGTTATAGAAGTACCACGGTCTTTAACAGGCGTCGATTAGTGGTGAACGTGAACAGGGGAGTGCCTTGTACCTTGTCATGAATTTAAGGATACCGAAGTTGATAGCCTGTCTTTGGGCGATTAGCTGAGGGAATTTTAAAACAATGACTACGCTCGAAGAAAGCCGTTGTAAGCATTTTTCGGACACGGGTTCGATTCCCGTCATCTCCACCAAAAGTTCGTTATTCAAACCCTGCCCAAAAAAATTTGAGTAGGATTTGAGTAACTTGTCGATAAAATCAGCGTCTGTTTCGGCAGGCGCTGATTTTATGTTCTGATTAATCAAATCTCTCTCAATAGGGCCGACGATATTCTTATAGATATCCGTAAATTCTGTGGTTACTGTTCCATCCTCGTGTATCCAGATTCTCTTAAATATAGCCTGGCACATGAGCTTTTTAATGTTGTCGTTAGCCTTGCGATAAGTCCTTCCACAGTCCTCGAGGAGATCGAAGGCGAGAGATAAGTTCTTGAGAATATCATCAAACGTAGTGCTGCGGACGCTGATTTCGTGCTCAATAGCCGCAAGCTGTTTGGATAAGGTTTGCTGCTCGCGCTTCATTAAGCTCATAGGAATAGCGTCGTTAAAATGCGCCTCAAGCAGTTTTTCCTGTTTATGTTCAATCTTTTCCTTTTCTCGGCGCAATGCATCCAACTCGGTCTTGAATTTCTCGTTTTCTTTATTAATGAAACCTTGAATTTGTGCTTCCAGTAAGAGTCTATCATCGGGCTTTATCGTGTAGTTGTCGAATATCTTTTCAAGTTGATATTCGACTTCGTCAATTAGTATAGAGCGCATCTTGCATGTCTGCCTTGAGGATTTTGTTCGATGCCTTCCGGCACATATAAAATATGGATACACATTCCCTGTATGACTTTTCGCGTGAGTCACGACCATTCTGGATTTGCAATTCCAGCAGTAAACTAAGCCTTTCAAGAAGTGTGGGTGCTCCCTTGTTCGCTCTCCATTATGATGCGACTGTATAATGTTTTGCACTTTGTTGAATGTCTCTAGATCAATGAGTGCTTCATGAGCTCCGTCATATTCAATGCCGTTATACCGGATTACTCCAGCATAGTAAGGGTTCTTAAGCATTTTCTCGATTGATGTTTTTGTGACGGGCTTGGATGGAATCTTGGGTGTTGGTCTTGTATTCAACCCTAATGCGGCCATATATTCGGCAAGACTAATAATTGACCATTCGCCGGTCGCGTATTCTTCGAAGGCCTGTTTAACAAGTGGAGCTCGCTCGGGATCGAGTTCGACCGTGCGTTCTTCGCGTCCTTTATCGTCGACTCTTCGCACGTTAATGTATCCGATTGGGGCTCTGCCTACAGTTCCGCCACCTTTTACTTTTTCGCCCATGCCTTTCTTAACTTCCGTCGCGAGGTTTTGGGAGTAGAACTCGGCGATTGAGCTCATGATACCGTGCAACAACATGCCAGATGGCGTTTCATCGATGCTCTCCGAGGCTGATACTAGTTGAACGCCGCACTCACGCAATACGCGCATAATGTCGCTGTCATCGTCACGGTTACGTGCGAGACGATCGACCTTGTGTACGATTACGTAATCCACACGATCGGCGTTTTCTCTGACGTATTCAAGCATTGCCTGGAGTTGCGGGCGGTCAGCGGATTTAGCCGATGCACCGCGGTCGACAAATTCTTTCCCGACCATTGCGCCTAAGGATGCTGCCTTCTTTTTGTTTGCTTCACGTTGCGCTGGAATCGAAAAACCTTCGTCGTGTCCGCCACCACGTTCGGCCTGTCCGCGAGTTGATACGCGAAGATAGGATACTGCGAATTTTGGCGTCATAGATTCTGAAAGAGCCTGCGCCGTATTCGCCATTGCTGAAATGCTCATAGAGCGTTACCTCCTTCCATGGGTAGTCATCGCATGATAGCTCTCTTTGCAAGAGAAAGCCAGTCTTTCTGCGGAGAATTAATAGTTATTTTTCTTCTTATAATTGTTGGGTTTATCTTGAAAAAGCCAGTCCCAACCGGGGCTGGCTTTGATGTGGATCATTCTACGATCCTGAATATATCATCCCCGTAAATGAGTCCAAGTGACGATCCGCAATCCCAATCGACAAAGATTGTTCCTTGCGCATCGATAAAGGTGACTGTGCCTTGGTCGCCTGGTTTCAGTTTTGTGTTATAAGGATCTTCCATCGAAATCAGCTCCACGCGAGTTCCTTCAGGATATCGTTCGCGTAGCTGGCGGATGAAAGCCTGAGTATAGACTCGGCCATAATACATTAGGGTTCATTCCTCCTTTCGGAATCATCGGCTATGTTGCGCCGTTCTGGTGCGTGTCCGGCCTTCCAACTGCAGTTCCCGGATAAGTCCCGGAGTAGTATTTTTCTCGCCTGTTTGTACTCGTCCCCGACGAATCCGAGTCGGACCAGAAATAGCCGCATGGCATATTTAAGGTTCTCTTGCGGTCGTTCGACGGGTGAGATACGTTTCTGCTCACAGGCTGTTCTAGCGAGTGCTGAAATTAGCTTCGTGTAAGCGTCGGCTTCTCCATCTACTCCGCTGATCGTGAACCACGGAAAATAGATCTTGTCCTCGTATTCTTCAATCTGAAGGCTACGAGCTCCAAGAGCAGTCTTTAAAAGCGTTTCCTTAGATTTGACGAGACTACAAAGCCTGACAAGCGAATCCTCATCAAACATCGATCGAGGCAGTGAAACGACAAACAGCATCAGGTTTGAACCGGTATGCTCAAAGCCACGTTCCTTGAGTTTTAGGATGATCTGTTCGACGATTTCTCTTGTGCAGCTTTCCGGGCAAATAATCGCACCGATTTTAGTAACAATATAATTGCCTACTTCATAGCTGAATGTGGGTGCTCCGAGATATTTCGGCTCCCAGAGTAAGATTTCGCCGAGCGCTTTGACTAAGTCTTTACGACGTTGCCCTTCTAAATCGTAGTAGATTCGGATAGACGGGCCTTCGTCAACAAAACTCTTCATTCCTCATTCCTCCCATCATATTCATAAAGTAAAATCTCCAACGCAACTTCAGCGGCTTTACATGTAGGGCGTACATCCCAACCACGATCATAGTTACATACGATTTCCCCATCGATCTTAAGCATCACTTTTGAGATGCGACCGTTGTTGATTCCGTATTTGCTTGGGTTTTTATAATGTTTGACCCAATAGTGTACAGCAGTGGGCTTACCGGCAACGCTGGCCGGAACGCCAATTGTTCCTTCAGACCACATATTTCCTCCTTTCCGTTATTCGTCATAAAGATCATCGTATTCATCACTCTCTTCGAGAGATAAAGCAATAGCTTCTTTGATTAATCTGACAATATCCCGGATAAAGCCAGTTTTAGGCCGATCGCCGGAATCTTTACGATTCCGACGATCTTCGAGATACTGATGTATCTGAATTATCTTTGACGTTTAGATCACCTCGCTTCCAACAAGTAGAGTTCCGCCCTGATAGCTTCCAAGCTCAGAGTTCACATCGTGAATGAGCGAGGATATCTGATCAATGACGTCAGTAATACGTTCGTGGTGGATCAAACACCATTCTTCGAGCAACATGCAGTAGAACGCCCCGAAGGCCGGATAGTCCATACTGTTGGTAATCGGGAGTACTTCCTGTAAAGCATTACAAGCAGATTCCATACTCGGACACATAGTCATAAACAGTTCATCCATAGGCATTAGTCCTCCTCATCTTCGTCAGCCATCGGAGCTTCCCCGGTCATAATGAAATTCCAATATTCCCGGCTGTTCTCTTCAAGGTAAATAACGAGTTCGAAGTAGTTTTCGCGATTAGCGATCCACTGTACGGTACGGGTGTCCAGCATATTGGTTTCTCCAGAGTCCCGAATAGCCATAATCTGTTCCTTGATTTTCTTAGTCATCATAGTTTTTCACCTTTTCCTTTCCGTGAGATTACTCACATGGGCATGAATGGCGGATTGCCATTTCTATTGTTCGTAAAACGACGTATCATGGCGAGACCATGGATGTTCCGAATACAGAAGTCCACATCTTCGCCGTAGTGATCACACCAGAACTCAATGAGTTGGCAGATAAACTGTTGAAAATACGGAGATCTCAGTTTATTTATGATTGGAGCCGTATCCTCCGCCATGCAACGGCAAAGGTACGCGAGCTTATCTTCAGAAAGCTCTAACTCATGTTCATCAACCATAAAGCCTCACCTCCGTACAGTTTTCGGCAACTGCTTGATGAAGCAGTTTCGGGTCGAACCCGGCAGAAATATAGCCCTCACGGATAGTTTCGAAATATGCTTTCGACGGCTGGCCGTAGAGCATCTTTTCTCCGTTGATGATGTAGACCATCGCGGAAAATGTCTTTTTGCCGAGTTTCAGTTTCAAGGTTTCCTTGCGATATAGATGCGGGTATCCTTCGTAGATATCCAGATTCCGTTCATCTTCGGGATAGATTTCCCAGACAGTAATCGGAACCAGATCATCATCTGAAGGCTCGATCGTTGCGACTGCACTATAATGGCCTCCCATAAAGCGAAGCCGGTAGCCCTCCAGAAACATACTGGTGACTACCTTGGCGGTAGGACAACGATGCTGCATCTGCTCGACATTCATATTGGAACCATAGGCGACATACAATGTTTTGTTCTTCTGCATGACTTTCCTCCTTATTAACCCCGGCGAATTAATCCGCCACTCTGTGTACGTTCGACGATAATGCTGCCCATATCCGAGCAGATTGGGTAATCCTGATTGATCGTCCAGGACAGCACATAGCCGTCCTTCAGTTCTTGGCTTGCGAATTCCCATTCGTCCTGATAGTTATCTATGAACAACAGCGAATCCAGCCATCCATAAGGAGATGGAGTACGGATGACCATATAGACAAGGTCATCCCACTGCTGTTCAAATTCACGAATCTGGGCTTCAAGCATAGGATCGGCAAGCGGCAGATATGTTCCGGTAGTTCCAGAACACGCCATAACGATGTCATGATCCTCGAATAGCTTGACGACATCTTTGTTGACGCCAAGGATGTTCATCCAGCGGATGGCTTCCGCTTTTTTAACTTCACGTTCTACTTTCGGCATAAACAACTCCTTTCCGTTAATCGAAAGGGATGTCGGTATCATCTTCAGAGTCCGGTATATGTACCGTTGATTCGTGCTCAGATGTATCGACGATCGATTCGGTTTCTTCATCATCTTTAGGTTTCTTGCGGCGGCTGTGGCAGTTTTCTTTAGAGCCATAACGCCAAGCGGCATTGCCGTCCAAGTGTTCATAGAGATGCTTACGGCAGGATTTGAATTCGTCGCCGATGAAGCCGATCCGATTAAGATAGACTCGCATAGCGAACTTTTCGTTTTCCTCCTGCACTTTACGGTAGCTGGCGCTCTTTTGGGTGAGTGCCTGATGATTCATCGCAAGCGCGAACACGATGTACGCACGAATCTTTCCGGCATGAAGTTCGCTGTTAAAACCGCGAAGTTCAATCGTGTGATTGCCATGAAAGAAACAGTGGAGATTGAGAAAGTGATATCGGCTGTTATGGTAGTGACCGTTACGGTTACCGCTATAGCCGGAATACCAGATGTTCTCTAGATGAGCGAAAGTCTTTGGTTTGGAGTGATTCATTTTCTCCACCAGATATTCGTCCATCTTTTTGCAGTAGTGCATGCGTTCGGGTTCGATCTGAAGTGCCTTGTAGAAAAGGTCGTTGCGACTGGCGATGAGATTAATGAAGTTGCGGATAGATCTCGGAGTGTGGGGTTCTCCGTCGAGATGGACATGGATGCCACAGGAGTTGTTTGTCATGCCACCAGCTTTTCGCAAGCGGCGAACAATATCCTGCAAGGCTCCAATGTCTTCATGGTAAGTAAGGATTGGGCTGACCAACTCGCAGGCATATTCTGATCCTGCCGGTCGGCTGCGACGCCCTTCCCGTTTGCGACAGGTTATACTGCTGTCGTACATGAGCTTCCATTCTCGCCCGTCAGAAGTTTTTACGATGTAGCTGTCATAGTAGTCGTGGGTGCGGTAATATTCGCAATCGAAATACTTTGACACTACTTCCGCAGCCTCATGACGAGTGATCCCGGTAAACTCAATCTCGATACCGAATTTACTGGATAGCATTCTTTACCTCCTTCAAAATGAATGTGTTCGTACACGGTTTTGAAAGAGGCTCTGCGGTACACGCAGAGTTCTTTCTACGTGTACCCAGAATGAATAAGTGGGGTGGTGATATATTTTTAAGGTGCGTCCGAAGAACAACTTCGGAATGTTGTTACAAGGAAATCTGTTGCCCTCCTCCCGGAGACTTCCTTTTACCGCTTTTAGCGATTTATCTGTGTACCAGATTCTCGCAAGGAACCAATCAGGCGCGGTGTGCTTTATATTTGATTGGCTCCAGAACGAGAGTCTGATGAATTATGTTTGTGTTGGCTTGTCGGGTGGAGTAGTGGCCTGTTCTTTAGCGATGCTCTTGGCGATCTCGATCAGTGCCTGACAAAGTTTTTCGATATCTACTTGTTCGCGGAACTCGGGGACAACGCGAACATTGTCCGATTTCATTTTTCGACCACGAGTATCTTTATCTTTCACGTTGCCTCCTTTCTCTGAGGTATTAGTTGTTATTGCTTGCCTGGCTCGAGGGCCTGGGGCATGTAAGTCGGGCTACACTTTCGATCCTGATTCACAGAATATGGTCAGGGATTTTGAGTTTTATTTTCTTTTTTGTCCTTGAGGCGCTCTATGGCTTCACAATAGGCATGAAGTTCCATGGCAAATTCTTCGATGGGCTCCGCCATGCTTTCAGGCGTTGCGCCGTGCTTGATCGCAGCATCTATGACACGACGGGCGCGTTCAAAATCTTCATCAAGAAGCCTGAGCACCATATCGAAAGACTCATAGATTTCGGTCAGTTCAATCACGTTCCAATCAATTTCTTTATTCGTCATGTCCGTCCTCCTGTTCATCCATTTCACTGAGTACCTCTTCGAAGGTCTTCGGTGTTCCGATTACTTCGTACAGCAGCTCCACGGCAAGCGGACGAATCTCCCGGCGAATCTCCAGTTCCTTTTCCGGCGCATGCTTCTTTGCGAAGTCGATCAGCCGTCCGATTCCCCAGATGTCCGTTTTGAGAAGTCGTATCGCGAGTTTTACGTCGCTATCGAATTCTTCGAGAGAGATCTTCTTGTTGTTTTGTTCTGTCATATAAATCCTTTCAGATTAAAGTTAATAAGGTTCAATGTCTCGACGTATCCTGCTACTCAGTATCTAGGCGCATCCGGCTTACATGTCCCAGACCCTCGAGCTGAGAGGTGTTAGCTCTTTGGGTCTGAAACGCGAAGGAGCGCTTCTGTTATGATCGGTCTGCAGATGCCCCAGCTCCGACAATGGTTTTCTTTAGCTGTTGGAGTTCTGAGATGTACAAATCAATCTGCTTAAGCAGAAGATCGTCACAAGAACCACCGAAGCGGCTGGCGTAAAACCTCAGATCCTCTATCTTGCTAATTGCTTCATCGAAAAAGATTCTGTTTTTTTCGAGGGACTGCTTGGTCATAGTTTTAAGGTCAGATGCGGCCATGAAATTCTCCTTTCTGAATCCGACCCACGCATCCCGAGCCTCATGCCCACGTATGTAAATGCTATGAGAAGGTAATATGCGTTAAGGTGCTTGGAAAGCTACAGGCTCGGAGTGTGCGAGCCGGATTCTTCAAAAATGTGGTTAGTATAGAGTGACATCACTTGCGCCAGAGCGGATGAACTCTTCGAATTCCTCTGCCGTAATGACGGCGAACATACTCGGCGCTTTCTTGAAGTTTTCTTTGATCGCTTCGATCATTTTCTGTTTACGTTGTTCGTCTGGAACGATCCAGACGGTTATAGGAAAAACACCATTATGCTGGCGCTGTTCGATACCGGAGTTGAGGTATTGATGATAGCGCTTGCACTTATCCATCACGACGGGCATCGCTTCTGTGCTCAGGTCGATTTCGATGAACCATCTATCCTCATAGCCATCGTTATATGTGACTGCGAAGAGGTCAGGCTTAAGTTGAATGTCGTGACCTTTGTGTTGAAATGGTCGCCAGCAATCTGGCTCCCATTCGACCTGAGTGAACACTATCTTTCTGTACTTCCGGCTGATCTCGACTAGCTGCACGTAGCATTCTGCTATGGCTAGTGTGTGCCGGATATGGACATAGGACGGTTCAAGATAGCGATGGCTGCGAGTACGACGAGGCTCATATTCGCCATGATGTAAATCGAGAAGGCGTTGTCCAGGCTCAGTCAGACACCAAATATAAGATGCCGACCCGGCTCGGATTCCACCGATACGACGCTCAAAAGTTTTCACCAGACCGTATTCTTTGAGCTTGAACATGTTCCTGGTCGTGGAGCGTATTCCGACTTGGGGCTTTGGTGACTCCGAAAAGTGAAGTCGTTTGACCTGCCCTGTTAGAAGGTACTTAGCATATTTGAGGGAGATAAGAATCTCGAAGTCTCGGTCGCTAAGTTTGTCCAGAAGCTTAGCAAGTTGATTCTTGCCAAGATTACGAGGTGGCTCCGCGCCGGTGGGGAGTATATCTGCTGAAAAGCAGTATGCCTCTTTTCCAACAAAGCTCATGTTTGCCGGAAAACGCCGGGATTCAGGGGGCATTTGTTCGATGCGATCGGTCTGGCGACCGGACATCAAGATTTCCTCCTTCCGAAAGAGGTTTCGGCTATATCTGGCGGTACTTCGTCCTCACAGCTTCGGAGGAGTTTAAGAAAATCTCGCTCAGTGTCTTCATGCGGTATGCCATAGCTGGCTTGACTGACTGCTCTAAATTCCGCTGGTGAGCGGAGCGCCTCCATGGGCGGCATGGTTACACCCCTGATCCATCCAGTGGCCTTACCGCCTGACATGAAGTTGGCGTAGACCTCATATCTCGGCAAGGTCATAAAGTCCAAAGCATCAAGCTCGGGTGCCATCGCCGCGACCTCTTTGGCGTCGGTCGCATTGAGTCCGAACACGATTTTGCTTCTGGCGTTGGCATCAATTCCGGCACGAATATCTGGCGGCAACTGTGCTCGATACTGATGCGCCATTGTGATACCTACACCGAGTCCTCTAGCCTGTGCGAGAGCGTCAGATAGGTCGGTCGGTAAGGCAAGATAGTCTTGGAGCTCATCGATGTAGAGTGATATGATGTGGCGCTTATAGGCTGGAATATTGGCGCGGGATAGTGCGAGCGTCCATGTTAATCCGACAATCAGCGAGCCAAGAAGTCTTGCTGATTCTGCTCCAATTGTTCCCTTGTTGAGTGGCACAAGGATGATTTTTCGTTTATAGAAAAGATCGGTAAGCTGAAACTTTGGATTGCTCTGTCCGAGGATATTTCGCAGCCCTGGACGGTACAGGAACTGTCGAATCTTATTCAAGACTGGTGCGATTTCAGTGCGGCGTTCCGAGTCGCGCATCGCGTCATAGTTCTTCCAGAACGGCTTTAGGACGATCTCGTCTGTGAGTTTATCTGTGATGCTGTGCCTGAATTTTTCATTGGTCAGCAAGGCTGGCAGCCAAAGAAGTGAAGCATCTTTTGTCTGAGCTAGCGTAAGCAAGGCGGCACTTAAAATATCCTGTGAGCGGATGCCCCAGTTCTCCGCGAAGACCTCTTTGAACACTGCAAGAATAGCGTCCGCAATGAGAGTCTTGTCTCCGGGTAAAGCTAGCGGATTAAAGCCAACCGGACAAGGGTCCGACGGGTCGATGACGACGATATCTTCTTGTCGATTCTCTGGCGCACATTCAAGGATACGGTTGACCAGATCCTGCTTCGGATCAATGACTAGAACGCTTCGTCCAGCATAGATGTCCGATAAAATCAGATGCTCAAGCATAGTAGATTTACCGCTTCCGGTTGGGCCAGTGACAATTAAGTGTTCCAGCGACGACTCTGGATCGATACTTAACTTCATGCTTCCCAACACATTGATGCTGTTTGCGAAGGTGCGATCGTTGATTCGATTCGTTGGCTCACGGTACCACTTGGGTGGCAATGTAAGTCTCGGATGGAGACCTATGGTGCCGGGGAGTTCCTCTTCGCCGAATGGTAAGAGTGTGAAGCTGGTCAGTTCTTTTACTGACAGCCTCAGTGGAAAGTGCCAAGGCACCTTTGCGAAGTTTAAGTTCGGTGCCTTTTCCGGAATAAGCTTGGCGCGAACTCCGGCAGATTCTAAGGTGCGAAATGCATCAAAGATATTGTTGATACGACTGACGCGGCTGACCTGGTTTTCGCCGGATGCTCCGATGCGAATACAGGCTTCAAAACAGTATTGTTCATTCTTTTCCTTGATGGACTTCCGAGTCTCGGTCGGCGCTTCATCTACGCCGAACATGATAAGGCGAAGCCATGATTCATCAGGATCAGGAATAAACTTTGGGGTGAATTGCGGTTTGAATGACTTGCCCAAGATGACTTGGACGACGGATTCTTCTTCGCCCCGGACTGCCGCAAGAGCGGCAAGCCCGGCTCGAATTGTGGCTGAAGTGGTTTCGGTCTTTAAGGTCAGACCGGGATGTGAAACAGTGAGTTGTCTTGCGGTGCCAACAGGCGCACGCTGGTGTTCTTTGGCTGAATAAAACTGAATGTCTCCATGCGCCTTGATTGTATTTTCAAGTTTGGTAATATATTGTGTGTCAGCACCAATGTAGTGTTTGACGTAACCTCCGTGGCTGCGTGCTTCCAGAATTACGGGGCCACGGGGTGTTACTACCGCTATGTGAGATAGGATCTCACATATTTTTTCTTCGTCGAAAGGTCGTGGATACGACACCTCCTTCCAGACGAGTTTCGTAAATGTTCGCTTAGACATGTACGCCCTCCTGTTTTACCAGTTGGAGTCGTGCTTCCTCTTCCAGATCCGGTAGGCTATCACGCCTCCAATTACAACTGTAGCAAGTATGACGAGTACCGGCCAAACGCATAGGATATAGCAAACGCCGAGCTTGATGAGGTAAGTTGCGATGACGAAAATGATCGCGGCTTCCAATAACTTTTCCAACAAACGTTTCGGTTGATTTTCCATAGGTCATACATCCTCCTCCATTTCTTTAGGCAAGGTTGCCTTGCTTGAGTATTTCGGAACTGGATAACCCGGAATGTAGATGTCGGATTCGATCTCGTTGCCCCAGACGCTCCAATTATCTCGGCAGTATGTGGTGGGCTGCCTGCGAGAGAAGAGTTCGAGACAAGGCGCTTCGGACATCCGTTCAATGATCGGGAAGAATTCTTCCGGCTTATGACTATGATCCTGACGAACTGCCCTGACGAGTGAAGCTTGATTCCTGCACAGAATTGGCGGCTTTCCCTTCACGCCGAGCAATAATGGTTCATGTGTGTGACGAAGGCGTTGACCAAGTCCGAGATAGTATTTATCCCAAACCATTTCATCGACATACCTGAATCCCCAGGATTCGATAACTTCAATACCTTCCTTCATTAGCCCCGGCGTGACCCAGAGGAAAAGCAAAGCATCGTCTGCGGCAAGATGACCGATTGGCATCTGCTTGATTTGTTCAAGCGTCATTAGATCATAATGCTGAATAGCTCCGAGCTTTCCTTTTTGATGCTTGCTCCATGGCGGGTCTCCATAGATCGTCTTGAACTTGTGGTAGGTTCCCAGCTCCTTCAACTGGTCAATCGTTATTTGTTCTTTATTCGACTTGTTCATTCGGTAATGAATAACCTCCTTCCTTTACGTCGCTTTCAGTGGCAGCAATGACGGCTTTGCGGCAGACATCAAGCGACATGTATTTATATCGTTTCTTACATGCGTGTTTATGAAGACGGCTCCATGGCGGAGTGCAAGACATCGAAATGACGTGATCGGTAGCAAAAGCATTTGGCGAATCAAAAGAATCTCGATTAGTCATGGTGTTTTTTCCTTTCTGTAAATGTGCTGTGACGCATTCCGCATACGGTTGCGCCCCTTGCAGTGATTAAAGCACAAAACATTGTTGACTTGTCCGCAACAGTATGTTGAGATTTGGAGCGACCGGACACCCCGCAACAGAGGTCAAAAGGCCTTTTTGCGTGCGCGTTTTTCGATGCTGTAATCTTGACAATATAGCTGGTTTTATGGTGTTATATAGGGCTTTCTATGCCGGATTCAACTGTGGTTCGGCGAGAGTACCCTCCAGCCGATATTCCCCGCTGTCGGGGCCAGAAACGGCCTGTGTCGCCGAGAAAGTACCAGAGAGGTATCCTTCCGCGATGGTGCGGTAACTGCGCACAGAAAAGCCATCTTTGCCCGCTGCGTTTGCCATCTCTTGGATAATGGCCGGGGCGATATATTTGAGCTTGATGCCATACTCGAAGCCGGTGGTCAGGATAGTCTTCGCGATGATACGAATCTTTGCAGTGTCCGAAAGTGGTTTGAACTCGGCAAAACCAGAAAACCTAGTTGCGATCTCCGGCAGGACCCCGGTTCTTACCAAGGCGCGACGAGCCTTCTCGTTCTGATCGTAGATACGCTGAACCAAAGATTGTTCCGCTTCTTTGGAACCTTCCATATATTCCACATTCACAGCGTCATCCTCGTAGGAAATATCTTTGATGTCTGTACTGGTAGCAAAACCAATAGGTCGCTTATTGACGCTCAGTTCCCCGATAGGACTGTTGGTAGTGAAGATATGGATGGAATGCCTGAAGTCATACTCACGGGTGTGGTCAGGAAGTTCCTTGTTGGAGGCGCATCTGCCTTCGTCCATGATTCCCATGAACAACTTCAAGACCGCCGGATGACTTTTCTCCACTTCGTCCCAGATGAATACCGTATAAGGATTCTCAACTACGGAGTAGAACACTGGCGTTTCGTCATGCCCGATATAGGAGGCTGGAGCACCGGTCAGATTGTGGACAGTATGCGCTTCGGTATAGGTGTTTAAATCGACCCAGACAACACCGTACTTATGGCTGCAGTATCTGGATAAAAGGTCACCGATGGCTTTGGCTAGTTCGGATTTCCCCGTTGCCGGAACGCCATGGAACAGAAGCGTCAATGGCCGTTTGGGGTTGGGCTTGCTGAGATGCGCAGTCAACTGATAAGCAACGATATCCACTGCCAAGTCCTGTCCGATAACAGTTTTACGGAGCTCGTTTCGGATGAAGTCAAAACTTAAGGTTACAACTTCGTCCTTTGGGATAGTAATGGCATCAAAGTCCGTAATGTCGTCCTCTACCGTTACTACCGGTGATGTGTCCGGCGGTTCGTTCACGGATTCATCCGGTAGCTGTTGGCAAAAAGCCTGAAGGTGATCCATAGTATCCGCAACGATCAAGCCGTCTGAGAACAGGCGATTTAGGATCTGGTTGCCTCCTGAGTATGAGATTTTTTCATTGAAGAATAATGCATAGCCCTGTTCGTTCCGATAAAAACCGATGGTCGTGCTTTCCGGTGTGCAATCTGGGTACAAGGAGATGTTGTCGAAGAGGTATGGCTTCAAGAGCGGCAAGCTGTCGATCTTGTGCTTAAGCCATTCAAACTCTTGCGTGGTTACATTGCGAAGATCTGAAAGCTTCTCCATATATCAGACCTCCCTTGTATCAGCTATCTTGTCCTTAAGCGCCAGAAGGTCGCCGGTACCGCCACAGAGCGGACAAGTCTTAAAACCATTGGCCTCATTGTTCGGCACCTGCGGAATCCAGACCGTATCATCAAAGAAGCCATAATCTGGAGTGATGGTTCGATCGAAAACATGCAGGCCCAGATGCTCTCCAGCGAAAGGCGACATCCGCACCTGAACGAAATTTCGATCCGCTACCATGTCCAGCATGTTGCTGTAACGAGAGCGTTCATCCTCGTGGTGCATCAGGAGCATCAAGGCAATCTTACCCTCAATGGAATTCATCCTCAGCGAAGAAAAGAAATCCGAGGCGTTCGACGTGACATCATTCTGAAATCCAGCCTCATAAGCATCGTATCTGCTGCCAAGCGCACATCTGGGGCAGCTATTATTTGTAACGCCGGGATAGCTGAAGTACACCTCGCCACCTTCTCCGCCAGCGTAGAGCTGAGCGGCAAGATAAGGAGTTCCGTACTTCATGGCAAGATTAGCTGTACGAGCCTGGGCTTTAAAAGAATCTGTCAGTCCACAGATTAGGATGTCGGTAGGATGCGTGATGAGCTGTTCACCGATCAGGGACTCGAAGCCTTCGTCAGAAAGGCTGTCATCTAACTTCAGTGAGATTGCAGTTACATTCGCCTGCGGATTTATATCTAAGATGCGTTCTTTGAGAACATTAACTTTTCGTTTGCCAATTTCGGATACCGTCGAATGCTGCGTAGCAACATTCACGTCTTCGACGTAGTCGTGATCCATGAACATGAAGTTGATAAAACCGCATCGCGCCAAGCCCTCATATAAGCCGCGACCACTGCCAACACCTACACCTATAACCATCTTTCGCTTCAAGATCTCCAAAGGAAGTTCGGACTGGATGCGGGCGAACAGATCGGGAATTGGTTCATCTGCAATTTCCTTAGCTATGGTCGGGGGCGTATGGGACTTTAGCGTAATCTCGCTTACGTGGCCGTCTTTTGTGATGTGATAGGTATTTACTAACATGCTTTTTGCCTCCTTTCGTGTTCAGGCTGAACGATGAGGATATAGAACTCAGGAAGATCTAAGGCTTCCATGATCCTTTGGGCATACTTTACGTCTGCACTAGAGGGTCGGGTATATCCTTCTGGGTGTGAATGTACATTGCCAATCAGGCGAACTCCGGCTTTGTTCCATTCCTTGAGCTTCCGGTTTACAGCCGCGACATTGGGCGTATAGGTAGCTGCTGAGGTCTCTGCAGTGTGGTCGAAGTAGAAATGATCAATAGTTTTGCCGTCGCTCGTCCCGAGGAAGCCACCGGTTTCTGCAGGAAGACTGCCAATGGTTATTTCGATCCGATTGGCTACTTCGTCCGTAATGCAAAGACAAGGCGGAATCGGCGGTTTAGGCGGCTTGGGTTTTATGAATGGGATTATTTTAAACATGTGTTGCTCCTTTCAGTTTTTTAGATCAGATACGATTTGATTGAAACTTCTGTACTCATCTGGCTTGACATATAGCGCCGTGGCGTCTGCCCAGAGAGAAGCAACGGCTTTAGCCTGATCGAAGGTTTCGATTGTCCCTGCCCAGCAGATGTACGGGTATGTATCTCGGAAGTCGTGTAACCAATGCGCGTAATGCGAGCTGTGGTCATGGGAGCCGTAGTCTATCTTATTGATTATGTAGATCCGCCATCCTTCATCCTGCGAAAGATGCCAGAACACAAAATCAAAGGTCAGAGAGTCGTCACTGCTCCGATACTGTAGTCGCTCATACGGGCGTCTCTGGCGTAGTAGCCTCGGAATGCGTAGCATGCATTTCCTCCTTTCGAAGAGTGGGAGGGAGTCTCGAGTCGAAACTGAGACTCCCTCAGTTGGGGATCAAGAACAGAGCCCCGAAGAGATTGGCTGGTTAGGTTTAGCAGAAAGTGCCAGCCGGGAGTTCCTGACCTTCGCGACCGCCGCAGAAAGTGCCGGCTGGAAGCTCCTGACCTTCACGGCCACCCTGAAATGTTCCTTCAGGAATAGACAGATAGAACTTCGTCATACGTATTCACCTCCTCTCTAGTGGATTGAAGAAAAGCGAGAAAAATGCTATAATATAGGCACTTTCGAGGCTCTTAACCTCTGGCTTTTCTTTCTGGGCATATTCTCTCATAGCTGTCACAAAACAGGGTTGATACATAGTTGCCAGAAATGTTGCGGTGGAATTGCCGAAAAAGTTGTTAGAAAGTTGTACGAAGGGTGGCAATATGAAATGGCAAAGGATAAGAAGCCGGAGGATTTCAGAAAACTGACATTTGAAGCGTTCGAGCATACCGTAAGACCTAGGTGTCATGGGTATATTAGTTATAAAGATGAGTATGGCAATGAACGACGTAAGAGTGCACATTACAGAAGTATCTTTGATATGTATGTCCTGCTTCGTGCGGGGTACTCTGATGAGGACTGGCTAGCATTTTCTTATGGCCGAACTGTAGATAATACCAAAGCTATGCTTTCGCACATGCGCGACGGTAAAGAAATAGCGCAGTCGATTATTGATATCTATCTAAAAGATGGCGTGGAAGGGAGAATTAGGTTATTCTTTGAAAGAAATCTTTTACCAATTCTTTCGTTAGAAAATCGAAGAGTCCTTAAGGATGACTTATTTGGAATAATTGAGAGAGATCTTACTTTACCCGGTGAGGATTACTATAAACTTTGGGAGCTCTACAAACAGAAGGATGAGTTTGCGGCATTTATATCAAAAGCCTATCTCGTTGCAGTACTTCGTCAGACTATGCCATTTAGTGTAGTGCCTAGTCGGTTTATGTATGAGAATGATGACTTACTACCTGAGATGGCTACATATATTCAGCTAGTGTGCGAAAACGGTTTTCAGATTGCGCCGTTTGAAGAGATGGTTAATATGCTTGCCCGTGAGATATCAGAGAAGCAAGATATGGGACCGGAATATAGGAAGTTGCAATGGAATATGGTCTCATTTTGGAAAACAGTGCATGAATTTGTGGATCGGGAACAGCTAAGCGCTGATCTTCGAAAAAAATACGATGATATTCGATACAGAGCGTACCTTGGCGAATTGTCTTACTTTATCCAAGAGACTGGGGTAGCGGCAGAAAAGATGCTGGAGCGATATGACCTAAAAAGTGAACTTATTGTCAATTACGCACGCTACGGCAAAGCAGATTCTTGGAAGATTTCTTTCATAAACAATGTGTCAGATGAGGATCTTAAAGGAAATCGACGAGAGACGAAAAGCAGATAAAAAGCAAAATGCCACAACCGACCTTGGTTGTGGCAAAATTTTGGCAACTAATGTTCTCGAACGATAACAAATAATTGAAAATCCGGACTCGAAGTGATATAATAAACGTTAGCAGTTTACTGAGAAGAATCAGAGAGGTCATGATTATGAATGTAAGCTACAAAAAGCTATGGAAGCTACTTATAGATCGAGATTTGAAAAAGAAAGATCTCGAAGAAATGGCCGGTGTAAGTCACTATGTAATAAACAAGCTTACGCACGGTGATAACGTTACGACGGATGTTTTGGGGCGAATATGTAAGGCCCTTGATTGTTCGTTAGATGACATCATGGAGTTTGTAGATGATTAGGCCGGAGCCTGTCTCTCTTAATGCTATACTAAATACAGTGATTGAAAGGAAAATGGTTCATGAATAAGCAACAGCTTGCTTCGAAAATTTGGGAGTCCGCTAATAAGCTCCGTTCTAAAATTGAGGCTAATGAGTATAAAGATTATATTCTTGGTTTTATTTTCTATAAGTTCCTGTCGGACAAAGAGGAACAGCTTCTCCGAAAGGATGGCTGGGAGGCCGAAGACCTAAAAGAGCTTACAGAGGAAGATGCTGATACAGTTGGATACTGCCGTCGTCAGCTTGGCTACTTCATTTCCTACGATAATCTTTTCTCTACTTGGCTCCATAAAGGCAAAGACTTTGATGTTTCTAATGTTACTGATGCCCTTTCCGCCTTTAATCGCTTGATTGATCCAAAGCATAAAAAGGTCTTCGAGAAGATTTTCGATACTCTTGATACTGGACTTACAAAGCTTGGTGATACCTCCGGAGCACGAACCAAAGCAATCAGCAATTTACTTCAGCTTATTAAAGATATTCCAATGGATGGCAAAGAGGATTATGACGTTCTTGGTTTTATCTATGAATATTTGATTAGCAACTTTGCGGCTAATGCTGGTAAAAAGGCCGGTGAGTTCTATACCCCGCACGAGGTCTCCCTGCTAATGTCCGAGATCGTGGCGGATCATCTTAGCGATCGCGACAAAATTGAGATTTACGACCCGACGAGCGGTTCAGGCTCGTTGCTTATCAATATTGGTCAGAGCGCCGCAAAGCATATGGGAAGCAAGGACAATATCAAGTATTATGCTCAGGAGCTTAAAGAAAACACCTATAACCTTACCCGTATGAACTTGGTCATGCGTGGTATTCTTCCGGACAATATCGTAACGCGTAATGGCGACACGCTCGAAGAGGACTGGCCGTTCTTTGATGAAGAGCATGTTTATTCCCCACTGTACGTTGACGCTGTAGTCTCGAATCCGCCGTATTCTCAGCATTGGGAGCCGACTGAGGATAAGAAGCATGATCCTCGTTATGCCAATTATGGCATGGCTCCTAAGAGTAAAGCAGATTACGCATTCTTGCTCCACGACCTGTTTCATCTTAAACCGGATGGCATCATGACGATTGTCTTACCTCACGGTGTTTTATTCCGTGGAGGTGAGGAAGGCGATATTCGTCGCAACTTGATTGAGAAGAACAATATCGATGCCATCATTGGCCTTCCTGCTAACATTTTCTTCGGCACCGGTATCCCGACGATTATTATGGTACTGAAGCAGAAGCGCACGAATACGGATGTTCTTATTGTTGATGCTTCAAAGCACTTCGAGAAAGTCGGTAAGAACAACAAGCTTCGCGCATCGGATATCAAGCGCATCGTTGATGTTGTCACTCAGCGCAAGAGCGTTGAGAAGTTTTCTCGTGTGGTTACCCGTGATGAGATTCGCCAGAATGATTACAACTTAAACATCCCGCGCTATGTTGATTCCTCTGAAGCTGCAGAGTCCTGGGATATTCTCGCGACTATGTCCGGTGGTATTCCTAATGCCGAAATTGATGCGCTTCATGAGTATTGGGAGGCATTTCCAAATCTTCGTAAAGAGATTTTCCATTCTGACGGAACTCCTTATTCTACACTTGCGGTTGATGATGTCGCGGCTGCGATTAAGAACAGTGGCGACGTGAAAGCATTTACGGATGGATTTAGTGGTGTTTTCGGTGACTTTTCTAAATATCTGCGCGAGAAGATAATCAATAATCTACATAGTATGGAGATAACGACGAATGAGGAAGAAATCAGTAGCAATATCTTTGGTAGACTTGCGACTGTCCCGCTTGTAGACAGATATGAGGCTTATCAGTTGCTTGATGGTTCTTGGTCAGTTATCTCTTCCGACCTTGAAACAATTCAACGTGATGGTTTTTCGGCTACAAAAGCCGTAGATCCGAACATGGTATTGAAGAAAAAAGGCGGTACTGAGGAGGAAGTTCAGGAAGGCTGGGTTGGCCGCATTATTCCTTTTGAACTGGCACAGAAAGAATTCCTATATGCAGAGTTGGCTGCATTAAAGGCTCATGAGGATAGACTTACCGAGATAGCATCCTCTTATGAAGAAGAGCTTGATGGTCTTTCGGAAGAGGATAAAGAGGCCGAATTCGTCAATGAAGATAAGACCGCTTTTGTATGGCCGGAAGTAAAGAAGGCTATTAAAGCGAAAGAGGTAGAACCGGAAGTCTTAGCTGTTCTGAAAAAAGTTGCGGCTATGAACGACGAGGAGAAAACGCTCAAGAAGCAGATTAAAGATGAGGGCACGCAACTTCATCAGAAGACGAAAGAAACCATTGAATCGCTTACCGATGAACAGGTACTCACTTTGCTGGAGCATAAATGGATAACCCCGCTTGTGAATGCGCTAAATGGTCTGCCAAAGGCGGTCGTAGATGCAATGGCGAAGAAGGTTGCGGATTTGGCTCAGAAATATGCTACCACCCTCAACGATCTGGAGTCTGAAATAGAGCGTACAGAAAAGGAATTTAGTTCCATGCTTGATAATTTGACTGGCTCCGAGTTTGACATGAAGGGATTAGCTGAGCTCAAAAACCTGCTGAGGGGGTGAAAATGATGGCTGAAAATAAAAACATTCCTGAGATTCGCTTTGCCGGATTCACTGACCCTTGGGAACAGCGTAAGGTTGCAGAGATGTTCAAAATTACGCGTGGATATGTACTTGCTGCGCCGTTAACAGACGAGAATCCATCCGATGCTAAACCTTACCCCGTATATTCATCTCAGACAAAAGATAATGGCCTGATGGGCTACTATAAAGATTATTTGTATGAGGATGCGATTACGTGGACGACTGACGGCGCAAATGCCGGAACAGTCAACTACAGGAGCGGAAAGTTCTATTGCACCAATGTTTGTGGCGTTTTGTTGGCCGATAAGGTTACGCCAAACCAAATGATTGCAGAAGCGTTGAATAATGTAGCGAAAGGTCATGTTTCTTATGTTGGCAACCCTAAACTCATGAATAACGTCATGGCCGAAATCACTATTTCATTGCCAACGAGTGAGAAAGAACGGGAGGCTATATCTGCATTCTTCGACCAAATTGATAACCTTATCACCCTTCATCAGCGTAAGTATGATCGCCTGAAAAATGTCAAAAAGTCTATGCTTGAAAAAATGTTTCCGCGTGATGGCCATGATGTCCCGGAAATTAGATTTGCTGGTTTTACTGACGCTTGGGAACAGCGTAAGCTTGACGAATTCGTTTCATTTTTCAGCGGCCTGACATATTCACCGGCGGACATCCGTCCAGCTGGGACTCTTGTCCTTAGATCCTCGAATGTAAAAGACGGCGAAGTTGTCGATGCGGACAACGTCTATGTCAACCCAACAGTTGTTAATTCCGAAAATGTTCGAGACGGAGATATTATCGTTGTTGTTCGAAACGGATCGCGTGCTCTAATTGGAAAACACGCTGAAATAAAGGGGTTTAAGCCTAATACGGTCATTGGAGCGTTCATGACGGGAATCCGTTCGGAGCATCCTTCATTTTTGAATGCCTTACTAAATACGCCCCGATTTGACAAAGAAGTCGAGATGAACATGGGTGCCACGATTAATCAGATTACTGGATACATGTTCTCGAAAATGGAGTTTATGGTTCCGTCTTCGGATGAGCAAGATATTATTGGAGACTATTTCAAGAAACTCGACAACCTTATCACCCTTCATCAGCGTAAGTATGAAAAGCTCAAACAGATAAAGAAATCTATGCTTGAGAAGATGTTTGTATAATAGGAGTAGGAGCAATATGGTATTTGAATCGGAATTAGATTTTGAAAACGCATTGATTCAGAGACTGGCTAACGCTGGCTGGGTGAACCATGCCACTGGTCAGCCCGAGATTTTGCGCTATAAAACAGAAAAAGACCTAATCCGAAACTGGGCGGACATTCTTTTCGAGAATAACAACAGTCAAGACCGTTTGAATGATGCCCCGCTTACGGATGGCGAAATGCAGCAGATTATGGAGCAAATAAAGAATCTGCGCACACCGGTCAAGCTGAATGGCTTCATTAATGGCAAAACCGTTATTGTAAAGCGTGATAATCCTGCTGATCAATTACACTTTGGCCATGAGGTGAGCTTGAAGATATATGATCGTCAAGAGATTGCCGGAGGTCAGAGTCGCTATCAGATTGCGGAACAGCCAGTTTTCCCTGCTAAGAATCCGATTTTGAATAGCCGTCGTGGGGATTTTGTATTGCTGATTAACGGTATGCCAGTTATTCATGTAGAGCTCAAAAAGAGCGGCATTCCGGTCAGTCAGGCATGCTACCAGATTGAAAAATACGCCCACGAAGGTGTGTTTACTGGCTTGTTCTCGCTCGTCCAGATCTTTGTCGCTATGACGCCGGAGGAAACAATCTACTTTGCGAATCCTGGCCCTGACGGAAAGTTTAATCAGGATTATTATTTCCACTGGGCAGATTTTAATAATGAGCCTGTCAATGAATGGGATAAAATTGCAGCAAATTTGCTGTCTATTCCAATGGCGCATCAGATGATTGGTTTCTATACCGTGGCGGATAATACCGATGAGACACTGAAGGTTATGCGCAGCTACCAGTATTATGCTGCATCTGCGATTTCTCAGGCCGTTGCAAAGCGTAAATGGTCGGAACCTGGTCAGCGTGGTGGATATATCTGGCATACGACCGGCTCCGGAAAGACGATGACGTCCTTTAAGTCTGCACAGCTCATTGCAAATTCCGGTGATGCGGACAAGGTCGTATTCCTGATGGATCGTATTGAGCTTGGTACGCAGTCGCTTCAGGAGTATCGCGGTTTTGCTGACGACTCGGATTCCGTGCAGGCCACGGAAAATACCGGTGTGCTGGTTACGAAGCTGAAAAGTAGCGATCCAGCAAATACTCTGATCGTAACTTCCATCCAGAAGATGAGCCGCGTTATGGAGGAAGGCGGTTACAAAGCTAAGGATATTGAAATCATTAATCGAAAGCGTCTTGTATTCATTGTCGATGAATGCCATCGCGATACTTTTGGCGATATGTTACTTAATATCAAGAATACATTCCCGAACGCGATGTTCTTTGGTTTTACCGGTACGCCAATCCATGACGAAAACAAGAAGAAAATGAACACTACAACGGACGTCTTTGGTAACGAGCTTCATCGCTATTCGATTGCTGACGGCATTCGTGACAAGAATGTTCTTGGATTCGACCCGACCATGGTCATGACCTATGCGGATAAGGAGCTTCGTGAAGCTGTAGCATTGGATAAGGCTAAAGCAGAAACAGTAGCAGAAGTCTTTTCTGACCCCAAGAAAGAAGAAATCTACTATACCTATACGGATCCGACGAAGGTTCCAATGGCTGGATATCGTGGAGATGACGGCAAGTATGTCCGTGGCATAGAGGATGATTTGCCAAAAGCGCAATATGATCGCGACGAACATCGGAAAGCCGTAATTGAAGATATACGTAGTAACTGGATTCGGTTGAGTCATAACGGAAAATTCCATGCTATTTTTGCAACGAGTAGCATTCCGGAGGCAATCAAATATTATCGTATGTTCAGGCAGATTGCTCCGGAGCTGAAGGTCGCTCCGCTGTTTGACCCGAATATAGACAACAATCCGGGCGCAATTTTCAAAGAAGATGGCCTTGTTGAGATACTGACCGATTACAATGCTACTTATGGAACGACCTTTACGATTCCAACCTTTACGGCCTATAAGAAAGACTTATCTTTGCGGCTGGCACATAAGTCTCCATATACCGGCATAGTAAAAGATCGCTCGAAACAGATTGATCTTTTGATTGTCGTAGATCAGATGCTAACAGGCTTTGACTCAAAGTGGGTGAACACACTTTATTTAGACAAAGTTCTCCGCTATGAGGGATTAATTCAGGCATTTTCACGTACTAACCGCCTGTTTGATCCAGCAGAAAAGCCATTCGGCATCATTCGTTATTATAGAAAGCCGCATACAATGGAGCGGAATGTGGAGGAGGCGTTTAAGCTATATTCCGGTGACCGTCCATATGGTATATTCGTCAGCAAACTTGGAGATAACCTCAAAAAGATGAATGGCGTTTATGACGATATCGTTTCTCTGTTCAAATCTTCTGGATTAGATGATTTTGAGAAGCTACCGGACGACAAGGCTGCGCGTGGACAGTTTGCGAAGCTATTCAAGGAATTCAATACGTATTTGGAATCGGCGTCTATTCAGGGATTCACTTGGGATAATCTTGAATATAAGGTCGAAACCGAAGATGGAAAAACTGAAAAGATCAGAGTTAATGTTGACGAGACGGCATTCCTATCTATGGCACTTCGTTACAAGGAACTCTTTGTCCCTGGTGACGAACCGGGCGGTGATACCGGAGAAGATCTGCCTTATGAGATTGACCCCCATCTTACGGAGATCAATACCGGAGCTATTGACCGTAACTACATGGAAACACGTTTCCGTAAATACCTCAAACAATTGCAGGACGGCGTAGAGGCAACCGCCGCATTGCAGGAACTGCGCAAGTCATTTGCTGTGCTTTCGCAAGAACAGCAGAAGTATGCGCGGATCTTCCTCACGGATGTTCAGCAAGGAAATATTGTTGTCGAAGATGACAAGACATTAATTGACTATATTAACCAATACCAGTCTGAAGCGCACAATGACAGGATTCATCGTTTCGCGGTAGCTATTGGCGTCGATGAAGTGATGCTCCGTGATTTTATGGATCGTGGTGTGTCGATGGATGAATTGAATGCCTTTGGACGCTTTGACCGGCTGAAAGACTCTGTCGATAGAGATGTTGCCAAAGCATATTTCGAAGAAGCGGAAGGTAAGCCGATTAAGGCATTTCGCGTGCCGGCGATGATTGACAAGATTCTGAGGCTATTCATTTCAAGCGGTGGTTTCGATGTAGATTAAACGTCTTCCCTGGCAATAATCTAAAAGAGGGCTTGCCGTATGCTACAATAAAGTAGTATATGACAAGCCCTCAAACGTTAGTTCCTGAAATTCGCTTTGAGGGTTTTTCTAGCGCTTGGAACCGATGTAGCGTGGGCGATGTTGCGAGTGTCTTAGGTGGCAATGCATGGAAGTCATCCGAATATGCGGACGATGGTGATTATCTCGTTGTGACGATTGCAAACGTTTCTGGAGAAGTATATATCGATGATACTATTGGGAATCATATCTCATGTGAATCTCCTAATGGGTATCTTCTACATGAGGAGGACATTCTTGTTTCTTTGACAGGGAATGTTGGGCGTGTGTCAAAAATGTCGAATACTAGTGGATTACTCAATCAGCGTGTCGGGAAAGTTATACCGAATCAGTCCAATATAACTCCTGATTATCTGTTCCATGCTCTCAGAAACCCGATTTTTGAAAAGGCCATGATTGAGGCTGGACAAGGCGCAGCGCAGAAGAATATTAGTAATAAAGATATATTGGCATATTCATTAGTTGCACCGTCTGAAGTGAAGGAACAAATAGACATTGCAAATTTCTTGAATTCAATCGATTGCCTTATAAATCTCTATCAGCGAAAGTATGACCGACTGAAAAATGTCAAAAAGTCTATGCTTGAAAAAATGTTTCCGCGTGATGGTGCTAATGTTCCGGAAATTCGATTTACTGGTTTTACTGACGCTTGGGAACAGCGTAAGCTAGGTGATGTTTGCCAAGTGACTATGGGGCAGTCTCCTGACGGCTCTACATATAGTGATACACCGTCCGATTATATTTTGGTTCAAGGCAATGCCGACTTAAAGGATGGATGGGTTTCTCCAAGAATTTGGACGACACAGAAAACGAAGACCGCAGAGGCTGGAGACTTGATTATGAGTGTCCGCGCACCTGCCGGTTCTATGGGAAAGACCTCTTATAATGTGGTTCTTGGACGTGGTGTTGCCGGTATTAAAGGCAATGAGTTCATATATCAGTCGCTCGTAAAAATGGACTCGGATGGTTACTGGAAGAAACTTGCAGCCGGGTCGACATTTGAGTCAATTAACTCCGATGTAGTCAATGGCGCAGAGCTAATGGTGCCACAAGATATTGATGAACAAAACAAAATCGGCGATTACTTCGCTTCAATCGACGCCCTTATCACCCTTCATCAGCGTAAGTGCGATAAATTGAAAGATCTTAAGAATTCCTTGCTGCAAAAGATGTTTGTATAATATTGCGGCCTATTACCCTTATGTTTTGCTTTTCATCAGCGTAGGCGTATTTTTTGTGCAAGGAGGACAAGTAATATGTCGAAAAAACAGTCGTCAGACGACCTGTTCTGTGATTTTTATGCTGAATGGGTCAAAGTTTACAAAGAGGGAGCGGTTAGGCCAATTACGCTCAACAAATACAATATGGCACATTCATGGATCTGCAAGCTGGCTCCAGATTTGAAGCTGGGTGATCTTGATCGGATTAGGTATCAGGAAATCATCAATGCGTATGCCGAGAAACATGAGCGGCAGACTACGATGGACTTTCATCATCTCATCAAAGGTGCGATTCTTGATGCCGTTGATGAGGGACTTATCGAACGCGATCCTACGAGGAAAGCGATCATTAAGGGTAAAGCTCCGACTCCAAAGAAGATCAAGTATTTAAACCAGTACGAACTTCATACCTTACTGTCCGGCCTTAGTTTAAAAGACAGTATTAACTGGGATTATTTTATCCTCCTCGTCGCGAAAACGGGAATGCGTTTCTCGGAAGCACTTGCTCTGACGCCGGAGGATTTTGATTTCGCGCATCAGACGCTCACGATCAATAAGACATGGGACTATAAGGGGTCTGGCGGATTTCTACCGACGAAGAATAAGTCGTCAGTTAGGAAAATACAGATCGATTGGCAGACAGTTATTCAGTTTTCAGAACTCGTGCGCGGCTTACCGAAAGATAAGCCGATTTTTGTCTGCGATGATAAGGATGTCTATAATTCTACAGTAAATGGGATCCTCGAACGCCATTGCTCCACAATGGGGCTTCCAGTGATATCTGTACATGGTTTGCGTCATACGCACGCATCACTGCTGCTATTCGCGGGTGTTTCAATAGCCAGTGTTGCCCGAAGGTTGGGGCATGCAAGTATGACTACAACGCAGAAGACTTACTTGCATATTATTCAGGAACTCGAGAATCAGGATATCGACCTTGTAATGAAGTCGATGGCGACCCTAAATTAGTTATTCACCGCTTACGCTGATGAAGGGTGATAAGGCTGTCGATTCCATCAAGCATCTCTGCAATTTTCGTCTGTTCCTGCACGGATGGGAGCATTACCTCGGTCTTCAAGATGTTGTCATTGTAAAGCCTCTTAATAGTACTGCCTTCAATCCCGGCCCATTCTACTACCGAGTAGAGGTGTCTAAGAAATGGATTGATGATGCTCTTATCGTGCTTTAGCCAGACGATGTTGGAATCCTGAAAATACTCATTTTCCCCAGTAAATTCAACGGTTCTGCCTATGCTGCCGGATGCCGAAATCAGGATATCTCCTTTATCTGGATACGGATATTTCGCCTTAAACTCTTCGAAGAGCTCACGAGTAATGAAAGCATCCGGTTCACCGCCAAATGTTCCGATTTTGAAAAATGGAATTTCACCAGACTCTGAAGTCTGATGTTTGAAAATCCTTCTGCACATTGCGACTGAGCCGATGTCACCCAACTTACGCTGTTCCCAAGTGTTCGTTAACTATACATGGTTGACTCAAACTGATATACTATAAAATAAGCATTAGATGGATTATATCCGATAGAATTCATCGACGAATGAGGGAGAGTTTGATAATGGATAACATTGGAACATTTGATTGGGTCGACTTTTATAAGGAGCTGGCCGGAAAGCTATTGCAATACAAGGACAACCGTCCTGCGTTAGTCGAACAGATTCGGAAGATTTATGAGATGACAGGGATTAATCTTCCTACCCTCGAAAAAGATAATCAGATAGTAGATATTGATCCGTTTACTTTCTTTGGCCTCTTTAACAAGAAACTTACGGACGCTAACCGTCTTGCTATTTTACAAGCGATTGCTTCCCTGTTCGATATTAAAGAGCCTGTTCCAACAGCTTTTGACAGTATTCCTGTCCTTAATCCTCAGAATGCAACATTCTATTATTTTCTCCCTGATCGCGGAGAGAATGACATCCCTGACCTGTGGGGTCTGTTTGAGGCTGCATTAGTTTATTCTAGTAATCCGACTCCGGAAAATAGAGAGACCGTATCCCGCTTCTTTGATCTTGCTATTAACAAGAAGGGCAATGGTAATAGTAAGATCACGATGGGATTGTACTGGATTGCTCCAAACTCCTTCCTGAATTTGGATAGCCGGAATGAATGGTATATCTATCGATCTGGTAAGATTCCGGCAGATGTCGTACAGGGGCTTCCAGCAATTGAGGCGAAGATTGCTGCAAGTAAGTACTTCGATATTGTAGAAAAACTCCGCAATTACTTACAGAGTGAAGCCTCTAGCCTTAAAGACTTCAAGGACTTGAGTTTTGAGGCATGGCGCTACTCTGAAGAGGTGAATGAGGAGCAGCGAGCTGCGGCTAAAGCGGAAAGCGAAAAAGGTGCGGCAGTTGCAGATGAAGATGTGGAAACTACCCATTACTGGATTTATTCGCCGGGCGATGGAGCAGCCTATTGGAATCAGTTCTATGAAGCCGGTATCATGGCGATTGGCTGGGATATCGGTAATCTGAAGGACTATTCCAGTAAGGAACAGATGAAACAGACCATGAAGGATCGTTTCGATCCGAGCCTGTCTTACAAGAATGCTGCTCATGCTACTTGGCAATTCGCAAATGAGATGAAGCCGGGGGACATTGTATTTGTAAAGAAAGGCATGCATCTGGTAGTAGGTCGCGGCGTCGTTGACTCTGACTATTATTATGACGAGAGTCAATCGGATTTCAGGAATGTCCGCAAGGTGAAATGGACACATAAAGGCGAATGGCAACACCCTGGTCAGGCCGTCATGAAGACGCTGACGGATATTACCCAATACAGTGAGTATGTAGAAAAGCTCAATGCACTGTTCGAGAGCGAAGTAGATGATGACGTTGAGGAAAAGGAAGTAAGTTATCCGGCATATGATGCTGACCAGTTCCTCGAAGACGTCTATATGAGCAAAGCGGATTATGATACGCTCGTTTCCCTCGTTGCGCACAAAAAGAACGTGATACTGCAAGGAGCGCCGGGCGTCGGTAAAACCTATGCGGCTCAACGACTTGCTTATTCCATCATGGGCGTGAAAGATAAAGAGCGCGTAATGATGGTTCAGTTCCATCAGAGCTATTCCTATGAAGATTTCATTATGGGCTATCGTCCGACGGAAAACGGTTTTGAGCGTAAAGCTGGCGCATTCTATAACTTCTGCAAGAAAGCGGAAGTCGATAGCGATAATGATTACTTCTTTATCATTGACGAAATCAATCGTGGTAATTTGAGTAAAATCTTCGGCGAGCTGTTTATGCTGATTGAAAACGACAAGCGCGGCATCGGTCTTCAGCTTCTATACTCTAATGAGAAGTTCTCGGTTCCTGAAAACGTGTATATCATCGGCATGATGAACACTGCCGACCGTAGCCTTGCGATGCTGGACTATGCACTTCGTCGCCGTTTTGCATTTTATGAGATGAAGCCTGGATTTGAGACTAAAGGATTTAGGGATTATCAGGAAGGTCTATCAAACTTGAAATTCGATCGATTAATTGCCACCGTGCAGACTCTCAATGAGGCTATTGCAGCCGACGAATCTCTTGGTGAGGGCTTCTGCATTGGGCACAGTTATTTCTGCAATCTAAAGGAAGTTACCGATCAGGCTCTGTCTGAAATCGTAGAGTTTGAACTTATTCCGCTACTTAAAGAGTACTGGTTTGATGAGCCGACAAAAGTAAAGAGCTGGGTCAATCACCTAAGGAGTGCTATTAATTGATACCGATTAAAAACATCTTCTATATGCTCTCATATGCCTTTCAGGTGTTAAATGAGCAAGGCTTCAAGAGTATAGAGACCGAAGAATTCGAAAATGTAGCTGATCTCTGTGCGGCTATTCTTGCCAAGGGTGTATCGAAACAGTTAAAACAAGGCTTGGGGCGAGAATACATAGAGCATTCTGAGCAGTTGTCTGCTTTGCGTGGGCGGATTGAGATTACGGAATCCGTCAAGGCTCGTACTATGCTCAAACGTCAGATGGTCTGCACTTACGACGAGTTCTCTACGAATTCCTATATGAACCGAATAATCAAGACTACAATGGAGCTCTTGATTCGTTCGGATATCTCGAGAGTTAGAAAGAAGGAGCTCAAGAAGCTGTTGGTTTTCTTCGGTGAGGTGGATACGCTTGATCCACATCTGATTAATTGGAACCAGCAATATAACCGAAATAACCAGACATATCGAATGCTTATCTCGATCTGTTATTTAGTAATAAAGGGGCTGCTCCAGACGAATTCTGATGGCTCCGTTAAGCTGATGGATTTTATCGATGAGCAGCGGATGTGCCGGCTGTATGAGAAATTTATATTGGAGTACTTCAAAAAAGAGTACCCACAGATAAAAGCTAGCGCATCGCAAATTCCGTGGATCGTAGATGATGGCGTGCTCGAAATGTTACCTATCATGCAGAGCGATGTCATGCTCGAGTATGGCAATAAAGTTTTGATTATTGATGCGAAGTATTATGCTCACAACATGCAGGTGCAGTACGATGCATATTCGGTTCATTCCGGAAACCTATATCAGATTTTCACTTACGTGAAAAACAAGACTGCAGAATTGAATGATCCCGAGAAGGCTGTTTCTGGTATGCTTCTGTATGCTAAGACGGATGAGATGACTCAGCCTAACGGAACCTATAAGATGACCGGTAACACGATAAGCGTCGGTACGCTGGATCTTAATTGTGATTTCTCGGAGATATCCACACAGCTTAATTCTGTCGCAGAGCGGTATCTAGGCGTGTCAGCCTAATAATAAAAATATTGAATTCATGCTTTCTTTGTTTCTCGATTCGCGTTATCGTTTGTCGGTAAACTAAACAGGAGATCTATCATGATCGAGAAAATTGTATGGTGGGTTGATGCGATATGGGGACGATATAAGTTGATTAGGAAAATGAAGAAAATGTAACAAAAGAAGCTCGCTTGGTAGCGAGTTTCTTTGTTAGGAAAGGAAATGGTTTTCTTTTTTTATGTCAGCTTAAATTGTTGAGCTCACTGTCGTGCGCCGCATTTTGGGCAGAATTTGTCGTCGTTACTTATTGCTTTTTTGCAGTTTTGGCATTTCTTGCTATCTGCCTTATCAGGAGTGCTTTCGGGTAAGCTGAGAGGCGTTTTAGCTTTTTTGTAAATATAGATGGCAGATGCACCAAGTAGCGTTATAATGCCTTTCGCCATGCTGAGCAATCCTAGCAATGCCAATACGTTTGTAGGTGAACTTCCGCCAATAGCAAATCCAATCATGGTAACTGCAAATCCGCCCAACAATTCACCTAGGCCCTTAGGAAATGAAAAGCGATCGTCGAGACTTTTCTTTTTTGGTTTAATGGAGGCTTCTGTATCTACGGTTTCTTCTATTTTTTGACTTTTTTTGAATGATGTCGGTTTTATTTCCTCAAATGATACAGGAAGATCTTCATAGTTATCTTCATTTGCTTCCAGCTTTTTATTGGATTGCGTGGCCATATTGCCATTATAACATGAGGTGTTTTACTAGTGGTTGATTACTTCTTTTGATACTCCCAGCTCCTCCGGATATAAACATTATTATCTTTAAGGATTTGTCGAACCGTTCCCTCGTTGATGCCTACAATTGCTCCGACTTCCTTCGGCGTTTTCATTTCAGCATATAATTCAACTACTTTTTTGACAAGTTCTGGCTTTTTGGATGCTAGATGAGTTACTTCTACGCCATTACGTTTTAATACTGCACTTATGGTACTTCTATGGCACTCAAAGTCTTTAGCTAGCTTATATACGGAGTCTCCTGACTGATATCTCTTACATACCGTTTGGACTTCAATCTTCGATAGAGTCTTTTGCTTTTGGCGGATACGGCATACTTCGGTCTCGCCATAGACATTTTGGCGTTTTGGTGATATATTATCTGCAGTTGGCAGGTTTGATTTTTTGACAGAATCGCCTGAATTAGCGCCAAAACTAAGTGGATTAAGCTTTTCTTTGAACTTCTTTATCTGTAAAAAGGGGTTTGAATAAAGTTGCGATAGGTCCACCAAAAGTACCTTACTCAAACTATTATGCCTAAAAAAATATCCATCGTTTGAGTAAGTTGACATATTTGATGGATTTTCAACGTCAGAAAGGCCACATTCAAGAAATTCTTGGATGTGGCCTTTTGCTATAGTTAAAAAATTGCCAATTCTGTTCGAAGATTTGTTCTTGTTGATTCGGGCAATATCGTCCTTGATTGGTTCCAGGAGCTTGTCGAAAGGAGGTCTAAATGAGAATTCTATATCCAGATCAACTTCGTCATTGCTGATTATGTAAAATTTTTCGAAGATTGCCTGATTCATTAATCTCTTAATAGTGTGACTTGCGTTGCGATATGCCTCCCCACAATTCTCGACAATATCAAGCGTTAATTTGAGATTGTTCCTGATCTGCTTAAATGTCATATTATGCATTTTGAGCTCATGGTCGATAGCTGCAAGCTCCTTTGCGATTTTCTGTTGTTCCGATTTAAGCAGATCGAGCGGAATTGCATCGCTATAATGAGCCTCAAGTAGTTTCTTTCGTTTGTTCTCTAGCTGAGCCTTTTGGCCTTTCAGGCCATCTAGCTCTTTGTCGTATTTTTCTTTTTCTTTAGCAATGACTTCCTGAATCCGCGATTCTAATATCTCACGTACACATGACGGTAGTTGGTACGAATCATAAATCTTTTCAATTTCCTTCTCGACAACACTTATTAATACGGAGTGAGTTTTGCAATCCTTTCTGCGACCGCTATGGCGACCGGCACAGTAGAAATACGGATACACCATCCCATTCTTTTTTGTTACGTTTGTTACAAGCATTCGCTCCCCACAATAGGCGCAGTAAACACTGCCTTTTAGGAAGTGAGGATGTTTTAAGTTTCGCTCACCATTTAGTCTCGAAGCGAGAATTGACTGGACTTTATCCCATGTTTCTTCGCTTACGAGAGCCTCGTGACTACCCTGGTATTCAATGCCTTTATATTTTATAACCCCTTTGTAATACGGATTAACTAGAACCTTGTGTAGCGTTTTAAGGTTTACGGGCTGTGATGGGATTTTGGGGGTTGCCCTGGTATTTAGCCCGCAAGCAGCTAAGTGATCAGCCAAATCAGCGACCGTCCATTCTCCAGTTGCATATTGTTCAAATGCTAACTTAATGAGTGGGGCGCGTTCTGGATCTGTGATAACCGTTCGCTCCTCACGGCCTTTATCATCGACATAGCGAACGTTTTGATATCCAATCGGAGCACGTCCGACTGTGCCGCCACTCTTAATTTTTTCACCCATGCCTTTCTTGACTTCAGTTGCTAGATTTTGTGAATAGAATTCAGCGATGGAACTCATGATGCCATGAAGTAGCATGCCAGCTGGAGTATCATCGATGCTTTCTGATGCAGATACGAGTTGAACGCCGCACTCACGCAATACGCGCATAATGTCGCTGTCGTCGTCACGATTGCGTGCGAGACGATCGACCTTATGTACGATTACGTAATCAACGCGATCGGCATTTTCTTTGACATATTCAAGCATCGCCTGAAGCTGCGGACGATCAGCGGATTTGGCGGATGCGCCACGATCGACAAATTCCTTGCCGACTATTGCGCCTAATGTAGCAGCCTTCTTTTTATTTGCTTCACGTTGCGCCGGGATCGAAAAACCTTCGTCGTGGCCGCCGCCACGTTCAGCTTGTCCGCGAGTAGATACGCGGAGATAGGATACAGCAAATTTTGGCGTCATGGAGCCCATGAGAGCCTGTGCGGTATCTAGCATAGTTGAATTGCTCATAGAACGTTACCTCCTTTCATAGGTCGTCATCGCATGATAGCTCTCTTCTCGAGAGAAAGCCAGTCATTCTGCGGAGAATTAATAGTTTATTATCTTGTTCGGGTTTGTCATGAAAAAAGCCAGTCCCAGCCGGGGCTGGCTTTATAGTTGAGGTCACAGTTTCCTTATATGATCTACCCGATATGCGACTCCAAGGCTGGAACCGCAATCCCAGGCAACGTGGATAGTACCGATATCATCAACGAAGATGACGGTACCTTGATCGCCCGTTTTGAGCGTTGAGTACGGATCGTCCATGTAGATCAATTCTACGCGAGTTCCTTTCGGATACCTGCCGCGTAAGTTTTCAATCGTTGCACGATCCGGAATATTGTTATTCCTCATTTGTTTCCACCCCCATTTCATCAGGCGTTGTCCTTTCTGGCGCATGGCCACTTTTCCAGCTGCAATTACCAGACAGTTCCCGTAAGAGAATCTTTCTGGCCCGCTTATACTCATTTCCAACGAATCCGAGACGAACCAGAAACAGGCGCATGGCATATTTCAAGTTTTCTTGAGGTTTTTCGGTTGGAGAAATACGTTTCTGTTCACGAGCTGCTTTGCCAAGAGCCGCGATGAGCTTGTTGTAAGCATCGGCTTCTCCGTCTGCTCCGCTGAGTGTAAACCAAGGGAAATAGACCTTTTCATCGGTCGTTTCGATCTGAAGGTCCCTTGCTCCGAGAGCAGTCTTCAGGATGGTTTCCTTGGATTTAACGAGATTGCGAAGACGGGCGAGAGATTTATCATCGAACATGGAACGAGGCAGCGACACAACATAAAGCATCAAATTGGTGCCAGTATGTTCAAAGCCGCGTTCTCTAAGTTTCAGCATAATCTGCTGGGCGATTTCTTTTGTACAGCACTCAGGGCAAATAATCGCACCAATTTGGGTGACAATATAATTGCCGACCTGATAGCTGAAAGTGGGGGCTCCGAGATATTTCGGTTCCCAAAGTAGAATCTCGCCAAGTGCTTTGACTAAGTCTTTGCGACGTTGACCTTCCAAATCGTAGTAGATACGAATGGACGGGCCTTCATCAATGAAGCCTTTCATTCTTTATCCCTCCCATCTATTTCATAGAGTAAGATTTCCAACGCAATTTCAGCAGCTTTATGTGTCGGGCGAATATCCCAGCCGCGATCATAATTACATACGATCTCATCGTTGATCTTCATCATTACTTTTGAGATGCGCCCATTATTAATGCCGTACTTGCTAGGGTTTTTATAATGTTTAACCCAATAGTGCACGAAGACTGGTTTACCCATGACATCTTTCGGTATGCCGATAATGCCTTCTGACCACATGTTTTGCCTCCTTTCAACTTGAACCGAGGTTATCATCCTCGAAGCTAACGTATTCATCGCTCTGATCCCGAATAGATGCAAGTACGAATCTGCAGAAATTGCGGATTCCGCCGTTGCGCCTATATGTCCGGTAAAGAGCGTTTGTATCGGCTTCGTCGGGAACATAGAACCTGCGGATGTTTAGGAGAGAGTCTCTCTTAAATAGTTCAATCCATGCCATCGTCATCATCCTCCATCGGAGCTTCACCGGTCATAATGAAATTCCAGTACTCACGGCTGTTCTCCTCGATATAGATGACGAGTTCGAAGTAGTTCTCGCGATTGGCGATCCACTGTACGGCACGGGTATCAAGCATGTTGGTTTCACCGGAATCCCGGATAGCCAGAATCTGTTCTTTGATCTTTTTAGTCATCATGTTAGAAAATCTCCTTTCTGATTTTTTCAGCGTTTTCTCGATCAATTTCGCTATAGATTGCGATCTGCATCATATTAATCACGCGGCGGACGTCCATGTGATGGTCGTCACACCAAGAGTGGATAATGGCGCAGAAAAAGCTCGTGAAACATTCAAGTGACAGTGCCAGGAACTTGGGATAGCTCTCGTCCATTAGAGAGAACATAGCCTCCAACTCGGGCATTTCGGTAAATGGGATGACATTGATCCGGGCATTGAACAGTTTGTTATCGGGTGTATTATCCATAGATTCTTTCTCCTTTCATGTTTTCCGCGACTGCTTGGTGAAGCAGTTTAGGATCGAAGCCGGCGGAAACATATCCTTCACGGATGGTGTCAAAGTATGACTGTGACGGGTATCCGTATGGGTGCTGTTCTCCGTTCATGATATAGATCATGGCCGGGTGCTTTTTCCTGCCGAGCTTAATACGAAGTGTCTCTTTCCGGTAAAGCCGAGGATAGCCCTCATAGAGGTCCAGATTCGCCTCGTCTTGCGACTTGAGCTCCCAGATAAGGATTGGTACCAAATCGTCGGGAGAAGGTTCCACGGTGGCCACAGAGCCATACGAGCCGCCTCTAAAGCGGAGTCTGTAGCCTTCGAGCCAACCGCTCGAAACAACTTTTGCCGTCGGGCAGCGGCGAGCCATCTGTTCGATGTTCATATTCGATCCATAAGCGACATATAGTCCAGCATGTTTACACATAGCATTTCCTCCTTATCCGCGGCGGATCAGACCGCCGTTTTTTGAACGCTCAACTACGATGCTTCCCATATCTGAACAGCTGGGATAATCTCGATTTAAAGTCAAGGTCATTACGTACCAGTCTTTAAGTTCTTCTCTTGCAAACTCCCATTCGTCAGAATAGTTGTCCATGAAAAGAAGAGAGTCCAGCTGCCCATAGGTTGAAGGCGTGCGGACGACGAAATAAACAAGATTGTCCCATTCCTGCTCAAAACGATGAATTTCTTCCAACAGTTCGGGATCATCAAGAGGAACAAAAGCTCCCGAGATACCAGAGCAGGCTGAAACAATACCTTGATCTTTAAACTTTTGAATAACATCCGGGTTAATGCCGAGGATGTTCATCCAGCGAATAGCTTCTGCTTTCTTAGTTTCATAATCAATCTTCGGCATAACTGCCTCCTTCCTGTGCTTCAGTTGCGGGTTTCTTGCGACGGCTATGACAGTTTTCTTTTGAGCCATAACGCCAAGCGGCGTTGCCGTCGAGATGTTCATAGAGATGCTTACGACAGGATTTGAATTCTTCACCGATGAAGCCAATCCGATTCAGATAGACTCGCATGGCGAATTTTTCGTTCTCCTCCTGTACTTTGCGGTAACTGGCGCTTTTTTGTGTAAGTGCCTGATGGTTCATAGCCAAGGCAAATACGATGTATGCACGGACTTTACCGGCATGGAGCGCGCTGTTAAAACCGCGAAGTTCAATCGTGTGGTTTCCATGAAAGAAACAATGCAGATTGAGAAAATGGTAACGGCTGTCATGGTAGTGACCATTACGGTTTCCGCCATAACCGGCGTACCAAATCTCTTCAAGCTGTGCGAATGTTCGTGGTTTCTTTTGGTTCATGCGTTCTACCAAGTAGGCATCCATCTTTTTGCAATACCGCATACGCTCATCCTCAATTTGAAGTGCTTTATAGAACAGATCATTGCGGCTGGCGATGAGGTTAATGAAATTACGGATGGATCTCGGAGTGTGTGCAGAACCATCGAGATGGATATGGATACCACAGGAATTGTTTGTGAGGCCGCCAGCTTTACGCAGGCGACGTACAATGTCCTGCAGGGATCCAATATCTTCACGATAAGTAAGAATTGGGCTGACGAGCTCACATGCATACAGTGAGCTGCACGGAATGTTCGTACCATTGACGCGGTGACGACAAGTGATACTGCTATCGAACATGACTTTCCAGGTGCGCCCGTCCGGAGCTTTGATAATGTGAGTGTCGTAATAATCCCCGGCGAGAGTAGCCTCTCCTCCGAGATAATTTGACACCACCTCCGCAGCTTTTGAACGAGTGATCCCGGTAAATTCAATTTCGATACCGAATTTACTGGATAACATTCTGCTTTGAACCTCCTTCAAAATTGATGTGTTGTACACGATTCTGAAAGAGGCTCTGCGGTACACGCAGAGTTCTTTCTGCGTGTACCAAGCCTGAGAAAAAGGGGTGATTTTAAGGTGCTTTCGCGGCATAGGCCACGAACTACTATTTGATGCGACAGTTAAACTGCCGTGATGAGAGACTTGGGGTAAATCCTCCTTTCGGGTTGTCTCTCTTTAAGGTTCGACCGCCTGTAACGGCGATGAATCTGTGTACCAGATTCTCGCAAGGAACCAACCAGGGCGGTATGCTATATGATTGGTTCCAGAACGAGAAGCTGATGAAGTTTTTATTCTGGGTCTGATGGATCTGTTTCTTTTTCCTGATCAGACTGTTTCTCTGGGGCGAGGCTTTTTGCAATCTCAATGAGTGCCTGACAGAGTTTGTCTATATCTATCTGTTCGCGGAACTCGGGGATAACGCGAACATTATCTGAACGCATTTTCCGACCTCGAGTTTCTTCTTTGTTCACGTTATCCTACTTTCCGTTGTTAATGTTCTGGCTTAAAGGTCTGGAACATGTAAGCCAGACTATGTAATTCTTGCTAATGCATAGAACCGTCAAGTTTTTTGTGTTTTGTTTTTCTTTTGATCTTTGAGCTTATTTATTTTTTCACAGCAGATTTGCAGTCCTATGGCGAATTCTTTAACCGGCTCCGTCATGCTTTCCGGTGTTGCTCCGTGCTCAATAGCCGCGTCTATAAGCCGCATGACACGCTCAGTGTCTTCGTCAAGAAGTTTGAGTGCCGCATCGAATGACTCATAGATTTCGGTGAGCTCAATCAGGTTCCAGTCAATTTCAGTCGTCATTTCCGTCCTCCTGTTTATCTATTTCACTGAGTACCTCATCAAAGGTTTTTGGTGTGCCAATGACTTGATACAGCAGCTCTACGGCAATCGGACGTATCTCCCGGCGAAGCTCAAGTTCTTCAGTCGGACTGTTTTCTCTGGCAATATGGATGAGTTTTGTAATAGCCCAGACGTCGGTTTTAAGCATTCGCATCGTTAGCTTTTTATCGCTTTTGAATTCTTCGAGAGAGAACTGTTTCTTTTGTTCGATCATAAATATCCTTTCGGATTAAAGTTAATAAAATACAAAGAGCGGACGTGCCATGCATCATGAAGTCCTACACAGCTGGCTTACATGTGCCAGACCTTTAAACCAGAGCAGCTTAGGTCTGATATAGAGGGGCGCATCGGTTAGTGTTCGTTTGCGGTAGTTCCAGAAATGGATTTTTTGAGCTGCTGGAGTTCTGAGATATATAGATCGATCTGCTTTAACAGGAGATCGTCGCAGGACCCGCCGAAGCGGCTGGCATAGAATCTCAGATCCTCCATTTTGGAAACCGCTTCATCGAAGAAGATTTTGTTCTTCTCCAGAGTCTGTTTTGCCATGTTCTTTAAGTCGTTTGCTGCGGCCATAAGTCTTCCTCCTATTCTTTGTCTTTAGAGAATGCATCCCGGTGATAGAGATACAAGAAGTTGGCGAGGTAGAAAGCAATCTCATCACGAATCAATTGCTTTGCCTCCGGGCTTTGTTCCTCGGCTTTATCGAGAAGTGTTTTGATATCCTCATAGCAGGCATGGAACTTAAGTGTAGCTTCATCGATGCCATCGAAAAAATATGAGGGTATATAGGTCTTCTTAGTCATATAGTCCTTTCGATTAGAGTTAATGTAGTTGCTTTTTGGAAGCACCATGAGTTACCAGGTGTTCGAATTCGTCTGGAGTGATCACGACGAACAGCTTCGGAGCTTTCATGAAACGTTCAGTAAGGCCGTCTAGGATCTTTTGCTTGCGGTTCTCGTCTGGAACAATCCAGACCGTGATCGGAAAGACTTCATGCTGCCGCTGTTCGATGCCAGTACGAAAGTACTGATGATAGCGAGCGCATTTGTCTATCACGACCGGCAAAGCTTCAGTGTTCAAATCCATTTCAATGAACCATCTGTCCTCGTAACCGCCGTTATATGTAACGACAAAGAGGTCCGGTTTCATCTGAAGGTCGTGCCCGCTGTCCGTAAATGGACGCCAACAATCCGGTTCCCATTCCACAGTGTTCAGCACAAGACTTTTGTTCCTGCGAGAGATTTCAACTAATTGCACATAGGTTTCTGCGATAGCGATTGTGTGCTTCATGTGGATGTAGGATGGTTCAAGATGGCGTTTAGCTCGACCGACGGTGTAGGCATAACTCCTGAGATCAAGTAGACGATAACCTGCCTCAGTGAGATGCCAAACATAAGATGCTGACCCGGCGTGGATGCCACCGATGCGGCGCTTAAAAGTTGCTACTAGTCCATGACCTTTCAGTTTACTCATGTTCTTTGTGGTAGCGCGCATGGCGGCAGATGGAGTAGAAGCCTCAGGGATATGTAGGCGTTGGATCTGTCCGGTCATCAGGTACTTAGCTTGACGAAGAGAGATCAGGATCTCAAAGTCTCGTTCGCTTAAGTGGTCGATGAGCTCCAGCAGTTGATTCTTACTGCGCCTGCCGGGAGTTGCCTCCTCCGGGATGGGGAGAGATTCCGCTAGAATGCGGTAATCGTCTTTTCCGTTAAAGCTCATGTTTGCCGGAAAACGGCGGCTTTCAGGGGTCGTTTGAACGATGCGGTCGGTCGGGCGACCGGAACTCATAGTTTCCTCCGACCAATAGCGGAATCATCGAAGTCTGACGGTGGTTCGGCCTCGGTATTTTTGAGTAGTTTAAGGAAATCCCGATCAACAGTTTCCGCCGGTACGCCATAGGTTGCCTGACATAAAGCTCTAAGTTCGGCTGGGTCACGAAGGCTTCGAGGAAGCTTTGAAGTGACTCCACGAATCCATCCGGTGGCCTTGCCCTCGGACATAAAATTCGTATAAATCTCATAGCGAGGTAAGGTCATAAAGTCCAGTGCGTCGAGCTCTGGGGCCTGAGCTGCCAGTTCTTTTGCGTCGCCAGCGTTAAGACCAAAGGCAATTTTGTTCCTGGCATTTGCATCGATACCAGCTCGAAGATCGGGTGGAAGTTGGTTGCGATACTGGTGCGCCATAGTGATGCCGACTCCCAGACCTCTGGCCTGCGCGAGCGCGTCAGAAAGATCGGTTGGCAGAGCCAAGTAGTCTTGGAGCTCGTCGATATACATAGAAATGACATGACGTTTTTCTGGTGGAATACTTGCTCTGGACAAGGCCAGTGTCCAAGTGAGGCCGACAATAAGGGAGCCAAGAAGCCGAGCGGATTCCGCACCGACCGTACCCTTGTTAAGCGGGACCAGAACAATTTTGCGTTTATACAACAGGTCTGTTAGCTGGAACTTTGGATTGCTTTGTCCGAGTACACTGCGGAGCCCCGGACGATACAGAAACTGTCTCATCTTGTTTAAGACCGGTGCGATTTCCTGCTTGCGCTCAGAGTCCTTCATTGCATCATAGTTCTTCCAGAAAGGCTTTAAGACGATCTCATCCGTAAGTTTGTCCGTAATGCTATGGCGGAACTTTTCGTCGGTCAGAAGTGCTGGCAGCCAGAGCAAAGATGCGCCTTTAGTCTGCATAAGTGTGAGTAGTGATGCGCTCAGCACGTCCTGCGTCCGGATGCCCCAGTTCTCTGCAAAGATTTCTTTAAATACTGCAAGAATTGAATCTGCAATGAGAGTGGGATCTCCAGGTAGAGACAATGGATTGAAGCCAACCGGACACAGATCTGCCGGTGAGATTACGACGACATCTTTTATACGACCTTCAGGAACACGTTCGAGAATGCTGTTTACGAGATCAGCTTTCGGATCAATAACTAAGACGCTGCGACCGGCATTGATATCTGCAAGAATAAGATGTTCCATGACGGTGCTTTTACCTGAACCGGTCGGGCCGAGGATAATAGTGTGCTCCAAGCTATCCTGACGACTGATCGAAAGTTTCTGACTCCCGATATTTATCCTGCTACGAGCGAAGGTGCGACCATGGATATCGTTAGTGGGTTCACGATACCATTTCGGCGGCAATGTGAGCTTCGGGTGCAGTCCGTTTGTGCCGGGAAATTCATCCTCGCCGTAGGGCAAGAGCATGAAGGCGGCAAGTTCTTTGACGGAAAGCCTGAGTGGAAAATGCCATGGAATGTTGACGACATTGAGGCTGTCTGGCGTGTCCGGTTTTAGGCGAATGTGAACGCCGGCCGATTCTAAAGTACGCAAAGCACTCAAGATGGAGTAGAGTCGACCTTCTGTATGCTCGCCCGAAACACCAATCCTGATGCAGGCTTCGAAACAATGCTGCTCGTTCTTTTCCTTGATGGATTTACGGGTTTCCTGCGAGGCATCCTGAACACCAAATAATGCGGTATGTAACCATGAAGCGTGCGGATCGGGAATGTTCTTCGGCGTCGACTTCGGCATGAATGACGCGCCGAGTAAGATTTGTACGACAGATTCTTCTTCGCCGTGAACATTCGCAAGAGCGGCAAGGCTGGCACGGATTGTAGCGGAAGTGACTTCAGTATTAAGCGATAAGCCTGGATGTGATACAGTAAGTTGCTTAACTGTACTTACGGGCTGACGGATATGATCTTCGGTAGGATAGAGCTGAATGTCTCCATGCACCTTGATTACGTTTTCAATTTTGCTAATATATCTAATGTCAGCACCGACAAAGTGTTTGACGTAACCTCCGTGGCTTCGCGATTCCCAAATTACTGAGCCACGGGGCGTTGTTACAGCTAAGTGAGCTAAGAGCTCATATATCTGATCCAGCTCATACGGACGCTGCCAGACCACTTCCCTCCATGCAAGTTTGTTGATAGAGTGTTTAGCCATGGTAGCCCTCCTTTCTTACCAGTTTGAGTCGTGCTTTTGTTTCCAAATGCGGTATGCAACGACTCCTGCTATTACTAGCGTACCAATAATTACGATTACTGGTAATGCTTCGACAATGTAACAGGCGGCAAGCCTGATGAGAAAAGCCGACAGCGCGATGATGATCGCGGCTTCCAAGAGTCTTTCGAGCCAATGTTTTGGTTGATAGTTCATTTATCATCACGCTCCCTCCGTAACTTTATTTGAATATTTTGGAACGGGATAATCCGGAATGATGATATCTGAATCTATCTCGTTGCCCCATGCGTCCCATCCGGGCTGACGGCGACGGGCAAACAGTTCGAGATACGGTCCCGGAGAAACACGCTCAATAATGGCGTATTGTTCTTCGGGTTTATGCGAATGATCTTGGAGTGGTGCAAACACCCAGTTCGGCTGAGCCTTAAACTTTACTGGTGCTTTTCCGCGCGTCCCAAACAGAACGACCTCGCTCGCATTTCTTAAATAGGTTCCGAGACCAAGGCGAGGTTTGATCCAGTAGAACGGTGAGCGGTAGGTAAAGCCCCAGGACTTCATGACTTCGAGTCCTTCCGGGATGAGTCCGTTGGGAACCCAGAGCCATAAATGTGCATTGTCTTCGCAGAAGTCTGCGATAGGCATGTCCTTGATTCGATCGAGAGGCATCAGATCATAATGATTGATGGCTCCGAGCCGACCCTTCTGGTTTTTATCCCAAGGCGGATCAGCGAGGATGGTTTGGTACTTTGCCATAGACAAATTTTCCTCCTTTTCGTGTTGTGTTAATGTGCGCCCCTCTTGCCGGGCATTAAAACATATTTTGCAAATTTTCCAAATGGGTTTTTGATCAAACTATTGGAGCGACCGGAACCATGCTAACAGAGGTAGAAGCCTCATTTTTTGTAGGTCCGTCGGCACTGTTGTTTTATTGACATATACCGTGTTTTATGGTTTCAAAATGGCATTTTTACACTTGTTTCAGTACTGGATTTGCCAGTGTCCCGCCCAGCCGGTAAGTGCCGCTGTCGCCGTCAGAAAGGCCCGCTGTCGCCGCAAAAGCGCTGGCGAGGTATCCTTCTATAACCGTCCGGAAAGATCGCACTGTGAGGCCGTTTTCTGCGGAAACGGAGTTAACGAGTCCTTGCATGATTGCATTGTCTATCTTTGAGAGTTTGACGCCGTACTCGAAGCCTATATGCAGTACAGTTCTGGCCAGGATCTCCAGCTTAGCGGTTTCAGACAGAGGTTGGAATTCTACAAAACAGCCGAAACGGGATGCAATCTCTGTAAGAACGCCGGTACGGACAAAGGCGGCACGAGCTTTCTCATTGTTGGAGTAGATAGCCTGAACCAACTCCGGATCGGCTGCTTTTGACTTCGCCTCATAGGACACGGCGATACCTTTCTTTGAGGCGGAGATGTCTTTAATTTCGGAATCTGCACAGAAACCAATCTTCGGAGTGGAGCTGTTCAGCTTCAGGTTGGAAGTAAAGACAAAGATACAGTGCTTGAAGTTGAACTCACGGGAACCATCATCCAGCTCCTTACGGGAGGCTAGAACACCGTCATCCAAGATAGACATGAATGCTTTTAAGATTACCGGGTGGGCTTTCTCGATCTCATCGAAGCAGTAGACCATATACGGGTTATCTACGACGGTCTCAAACACACCTTTTTCCTCGTAACCCACGTAGCCGGGTTCGGCACCAAGCAGTCGTGAGATGGTGTGACTTTCGGTAAAGGTGTTGAGCTGGGTCATAGAGTAGCCATACTCTGGGGCGCAGTATCTTTCGAGAATCCTAGCTAGTACCTTGGCGGATTCGGTTTTACCTGTTCCCGGCTGTCCATGAAGAAGAAAAGACAGCGGACGCTGTGGATCTTTCTTACACAAATGAGCATGTACCAGATGGGCAATGGTCGCAGTGGCCATGGGCTGACCACGGATGTTTTTGCGAAGTTCCTCGAGTATCGTGGACTCGTTGGGATGAGAAAAACTGTGTTCCGGGAGTTGAATTTTGAGTTTATCTATTAGATCCTCCAGACGAACAGTGTCGGCGTAGTCTTGCTCAATAGCATGTCCGTCCGAGCTGATAACGTACTGGGAGCCATTCGAGGAATAGTCCTCACTATCTCCGAAGTCATTTGGAAGGTTAGAAATAAACTGCTCAAGCTCAGGCCAGGAATCAAAAGGGACAGGATTACCAAGGGAAAGTTGGTTGAGCTTATGGCTTCTTCCTGCATAGAGAACTTCTTCTGAGAACTGGAGCGCATAACCATAGTCCGTTCTTAAAAACCTTAGATACACTTCCTCATCCATAGGAAAACAGCCCGGGAGCGAAATGCGGAGTTGAGGAAACACGTCTGATGAACAGAGATCTGCTTCCTTCTGGATCTCTGCGCTATGCTCCGCGAAGAGTTGTTTCATCTGAGGGATAGTGAGCGGGTGATTGCCATCATAGTGGATCATAGAATCACCTCCCTAATCCACGTAAGGAAGCCAGTGCCAGAAATGAACGAGATCATACCAGCTGTCGAAGATGATCATGCGATCACGAAAAAGCTGGTAGAGATTAGGGTCAGTGCCGTAGTAGTAGACGTTAGTGTCTACCATCATGGCATACTGGCCTTCATGCCCAACGAAACAAAGATCAGCGCGACGAGGCGTACAGCGAGAAGGAAGCTCCAGGGTGCGGCGAACAACCCGTCCGTCGGGGCAGCTGTCGATTTCTCGCTTCAAGGAGCGATCTGAAGTTTCCATGTTCATCTTGAATTCTGAAAGTGTGTAAGTGCGGCTACCATAAGCCGTAGCGAGCAGGTTCATAAGGTTCATGATAAATCCTCCTTTTTTGAAGAATGGAGAGAAGCCTCGGGGCCGAGGCTCCTCTGGTTTAAAGACCAAGAATTTGATCTTTGATGGGTCGACGCATCCTTTAGTGGATTGAAGTAAAGCGAGAAAAATGCTATAATATAAGCGTTTTTAGAGGTGTAGCATCTCTAACTTTTCTTCTTGGGCATAGGGTATCAAAAATTTTTCTCCGTTTATATGCAAGCGGTTTTCCTATGACTTGACTAACTATTGACTAAATTGGAGTGATACACGTGAAGGTGAAGTCCGAATTATCTTACGGCACATTCGAAAAGACCATTTACCCCTACTGCGCGGATGTTTCCGGAATACAGGAAAAAATAATCGACAGATTCAGTACTATCAATGAACCTGTCGAAACTATGACTATGGATTTTTTTGATAAATATATCCTACTCGCAGCGGGACTGGATGATGCCGACGTAGATCGCTTGCTGGAAGGTATTGTGCGCGATACAGGTGGAGTAACCTCCGCTATGCTTTCCCGATACCGTAATAGCCAGAATAGAAAAAGCATAAATGCCGGTATTGTTAGTGCATACCTAAAGGCTAATGTAGCAGAAAGAGTCGAACAGCATTTTGGTGAGTATCTAATGCCGACCCTCGTTAAGGGATGTGAAGCGGATGTGCTTTATGATCTGTGGCAGATAATTAAGACTGATGAAACGATTCCGCAGGTGTATAAGGACGAGTTCGAAATCTTAAACACTAAAGAGACTCTGGTAAAATTCTTGTCGGAAGTATATGTGTTTTCGCTTACACGATACAAGAATCCTCGAATCTTAAAGGCGGTAGTCGAGGACGAAAAACGAACAAAGATACATCCTATGGTTCAACAAGTCATACGAGATATTGCAATCCGGGGCAAAAGCGATATGTTTGTTCCCGTTCTAGATCTTTTATACCTTTGTATTAGCGATGATACTGAAGAATATGAGCGTATAGGACTTCGCTATCCTGATAGAAGAGCCTTCATTGAAGCAACGGGGGGGCTGCGTGGCACGTTAGATTCAGAACATGCATTAAAGTACAGCAGATTACTTGATACCTGTTATTTTCATGACTTGGATGAATATAGGAGGATGCGTGATAAAGGATTTGATGAGCTTCTTAAAAAGTACGGCTTTACTCGAGATCAGGTTTCTTCTGTAGAAATAGGAGATAATCCCACAGGAGTGATTGTGGTAGATGTACCCTCTGGCTCACATTACAAAATAGACCATATTCCAGTACCAAAAAATAATGATAATAGCAACTCAGATTAAAAAGGCTAAAAAGAGCCGCCTATCTATCGATAATGATCAACCAGATAGGCGGCTCAAATATTTTAGATAAATGTTCTTGAACGATAACAAATGATTGAAAAACCGGACTTGGAGTGATATAATAAGCACTAGCAGTTTACTGAATGAAATCAGAGAGGTCATGATTATGAATGTAAGCTACAAAAAACTTTGGAAGCTACTTATTGATCGAGATTTGAAAAAGAAGGATCTCGAAGAAATGGCTGGTGTGAGTCACTATGTAATAAACAAGCTTACGCACGGCGATAACGTTACAACGGATGTTTTGGGGCGAATATGCAAAGCCCTTGATTGCTCTTTGGATGACATCATGGAGTTCGTAGATGAATAATCCTGATGGCTTAATTATGATATTCTTAAAAGATACGGATGGAGGAAACATTCATGGCTGAGAAAAACAACGCCAACATCGGATTTGAGAAACAGATTTGGGATGCAGCATGCGTCCTTTGGGGTCACATTCCTGCTGCTGATTATAGAAAAGTTATTGTTGGTCTGATTTTCCTGCGCTACATTTCCAGCGCATTTGATAAACGCTATCAGGAGCTCTTAGCGGAAGGCGATGGATTCGAGGATGATCCTGACGCTTATGAAGAGGAGAATATCTTCTTTGTCCCCGAAAAGGCTCGTTGGGCAACAATTGCGACAGCTGCTCATACTCCTGAAATTGGTACAGTTATTGACGATGCTATGCGTGCTATTGAGGCCGATAATAAGAAGCTGAAAAATGTTCTTCCGAAGAATTACGGAAATCCGGATCTCGATAAACGCGTTCTTGGTAACGTTGTTGACCTCTTTACGAATATGGATATGAGCGACACGGACGGCAGTAAGGATCTGCTTGGCCGCACATACGAATACTGTATTGCGCAGTTTGCTGCAGTTGAGGGGCAAAAAGGCGGTGAGTTCTATACGCCGTCCAGCGTAGTAAAAACCCTCGTCTCCATTTTGAAGCCGTTTGATAACTGCCGCGTTTATGACAAAACAGTAGCGGGATTGATACAAAAGAAAGACTTGAAATCAGCGTAAACCGCTTGTTTTCAAGCCTTTTTTCATTTGGTTATGTTTGTATCTGTTGATGTCCGGGTGGCTGTTAAAAGTTGCTTATGGTTTGGGTGCATAAATGAACGAACTAAAAGGAGGTTCGTGTAATTATATAGGGGTTCGTTCAAGGATTTGGAGATGGTCAATCTTGTAGCAGCTTTTTTGTACTCATCAGCCCGATACCTATCGTAGAAGCATTATGTATCGTAGCTGTGAGCGTAGGCTGTGCAATTCCTGTTACACCGAGAGCGATCAATGCGCCGTTAATAGCCAGAATGGAGCGGTAATTTCTTTCGATGCGCTTCATCATAGCTAAGGCGAGCTTTCTTGCGGTGATGATTCCATTTAAGTTATCTTCTGAAATTGTAATATCGGCTATTTCTCTTGCAATAGCCGCCCCGTTTGAAATCGCAATACCCACATCAGCAGACGACAGAGCAGGGGAATCATTGATGCCGTCCCCGACCATCACAACCGTATTGCCTTTTGCTTTTTCCCGAAGTATAAACCCGGCTTTTTCTTCCGGAAGAGTTTCCGCATAAAAAGAATCGACACCGACTTTTTCGGCTATTGCTTTAGCTGTGTGTTTGCTGTCGCCTGTCATCATTACGATGTTTGTGAAGCCGCACTTCCCCAGTTCACTTACCACATTTGCAGCTTCCTCACGCAAAGGATCCTCAATACAGATCACCGCCGCAAGATAATCGTCTATTGCCATATATAATCTGGAATACTCCATAGAAATTGACAGCAGCTTCTGTTCTTCACCTAAAGGTACAGCAACACCCATATCCTCAAATATGAAATGATAGCTGCCTATCAGCACGGTTTTGCCGTCAATGGTGGATTTTATACCGTGTGCAACAACATATTCGACCTTCGTGTGCATTTCATCGTGGATAAGGTTTTTATCCTTTGCTGCACTAACAACTGCATTTGCCATAGAGTGCGGAAAATGCTCTTCAAGGCAAGCGGCGATTCTCAGCAGCTCGTCCTCGCTCATATCGCAGAGGGAAACGACCTTTCTGACCGTAGGAACTGCCTTTGTCAGCGTTCCGGTTTTATCAAATACTATCGTATCAGCAAGTGCCATTTTTTCGAGAAACTTTCCTCCCTTTACGGTTATGCCGTAATTGTTGGCTTCTCTTATAGCCGACAGAACCGTAACGGGCATTGCAAGCTTTAATGCACAGGAAAAATCCACCATAAGAACAGATAAGGCTTTTGTTATATTTCTTGTGATAAGCCAGACAAGCAGTGTCCCTGCAAATGTATACGGTACAAGCCTGTCGGCAAGATGCTCTGCCTTGCTTTCGACTTCTGATTTCAGCTTTTCCGTATCCTCTATCATAGACACGATTTTTTCGTATCTTGTAGAGCCGGCTGCACTTTTTACACAGATCGTAAGCTCACCTTCCTCAACGACTGTTCCGGCATATACGGTGCTGTCTGTGTTTTTAAGAAGGGGAGTGCTTTCTCCGGTCATAGAAGCCTGATTGACCATAGCTTCTCCGGATGTGACAACTCCGTCAAAGGGTATCATACTTCCTGTCCGGATAATGATCTCATTTCCCTCCTTTATTTCGGAGGCATTTATCAGAACGGACTGATCTTCCGTTTTCAGCCAGACTTTTCCTACATTCAACGACATACTGCCTGCTAAATCACTGACGGATTTTTTGTGTGTCCAATCCTCCAATATTTCTCCGATATCCAGAAGAAACATAACAGAGCCTGCTGTCTTATAGTCCCGCCTGAGCATAGAAACTGTAATTGCCGCTGCATCTAAAACAGGGACTTCCAATTTGCCTTTAGCAAGACACGAAATAGCTTTCCACACAAAGCAAGCTGTTTTTAATGTTAAAATGATAACACGAAGCCTGAACGGCAGCAATAATTTGTTTATAGCATGAGCAGCAGCTTTCCGAATGAGTTTGCTTTTGTATTCGGCATTAAGCTCTCTCGAAGCAGTTACTGCCGCAAGAGAGCTTTCCGGAACAATAATATCACCCAGATATAATTCTGTCAGAAAACGCAGGATATTTTTTCTGCCGCAGGTGTATTCCAGCATAAGATCGTTGGTAGGAGCATACACCTTACAGCGTTTGATAAAGTGTTTTTCAGACAAGCTGCAATAAAGTTTGTCCAGTTCTGTCAAAGTGATTTTTTGCAGGATATGAAGCCGGATACGCCCCTGTATTTCATGTTTTATCTGATATTTCATTTTGGATCACCACAAATGCAGGGGCATTATTCTGCGTCATTGTCGGATTCTTCTTCCGGTTTATTACCGCAGATCGCTGTGTCTTCCTTTTCACGCTCTGCATTGATCTGCTTTGCCTCTGCCAAAATATCCTCGGCATTTTCCTGTATCGTTGTGGCTGTTTTTGCCACACAATCCTTTGCTCTGAGAGTAGCGGCAGTGCAATGAGTATAAACCTTTTTGGCATCTCTGCTTGAAAGTATCTTTATTCCTGCTGTGCCGAACAATACCCCTCCGAAGAATAACAGAAGTGATTTGCTTAAAGTTGTCATGATTTTGTCCTCCTTATTTATGTGTATAACCTGTGATGATCGCCATCAACATACAAGCAAAAGCTGCGATTGCCCAGAATTTGTGCTGCTTCATCGGATATCATCCCTATTCATATAAAGTTTGTTAGATTGAACTAATCTGGTTAAAAGTATATAACTTTATTTTATAAATGTCAATATCTGTTTGTCCATTATATCAAGTTGCCAGCGTGACGCTGAACCCTGAATGCGGCAGTTTTTCCGTTCACCATTGATATTATAGCCTGTTGCCAACTATAATTTTACACATAGATCAAGTTGTTCTTTGACGAATCGTTTGATTTTCAGATATGATTCTTTACTCTCCGGCATCATATTCTTATACAGGACATAGGAATGAAACATATCCGGCTTTCTTTCACAGATAACAGAAATATTTGCATCCTTAAGCTTTTTTACAACTTCAAGAGTATCATCAAGAAGCATCTCGCTTTCACCGACTGCAAAAAACATGGGCGGAAATCCTTCAAAAGAAGCAAACAGCGGTGACAGATACGGAGAATTTCTGTCGGCATCTCCGATAAAGCTGTATATATCGCTCTCCATCAGCATTTGTCGTTTTTCCTCTGTCAGCTCTGCCTTTCTTTCTCCTATCTCTATATCCTTCTGATAATTCTGCATATAACTGTTTCCCGACATGGTCATATCCGTCCACGGTGACAGCAGAAACGCTCCGGCAGGCATATTTTTTCCTTTGTCACGGATCTTAAGCATCAGAGCAAGAACAAGATTTCCTCCGGATGAATCTCCTCCAATCATAATATCTTCCGGACGATATCCCTGTCTTTCTGTAAGCTCATCCCAGAGATCCACTGCTTCATCAAGCTGCACAGGATACTTGTATTCGGGAGCGGTTTTATAATCAAGCAGAACAGCGGTAATACCTTCCTCCATATCGCAAAAATCCCTGACAAAGGAATGATAGTTATTTGTAAGTCCTGCTATATAGCATCCGCCGTGGATATAAAAGAGAACCTTTCTGGTGTTTCTGCGGTCATTCCTACGTATAACATGATACGATGTGCCGTTTTCGGTCATTTTCTTTTCGAATGTATAATTCTCAGGCAGCTTTACATCCAGATATTTAGCTGCCATTTTTTTCATCTTTTTCACAGCGTCCGGATGCGCTGACGGATTGACATTTTGTGTGGCAGTCATTAAGCTGCATATTTTTCCTCTTATGGAAGCCATAAAATTTTTCCTCTTTCTATTTTTTCTTTTTCGTATTTTATTATATTATCCAAGTCCGACATCAAGAGCCATCATAAGCGTAAATCCTACTGCAAACATGATCACGCCAATGTTTGAGTGTTCGCCCTCGCTCATTTCCGGGATCAGCTCCTCCACTACAACATACATCATAGCTCCTGCCGCAAAGCTTAACAAATAAGGCATTGCAGGGACAATAAAACCCGCAAGCATGATCGTCAATACAGCACCCACAGGTTCAACGGCACCGGAAAGCACACCGTCGAGAAAAGATTTTCCTTTGCTGCGTCCCTGCGCATGAAGCGGCATTGAGATGATCGCGCCCTCCGGAAAATTCTGTATCGCTATACCAAGAGATAAAGCCAAAGCCCCTCCTGCGGTTATTTCAGCAGAACCGGAGAGGAATCCGGCATATACTACTCCGACAGCCATTCCCTCGGGAATGTTATGAAGTGTAACTGCAAGAACCATCATTGTTGTTTTTGCCAGTCTGCTTCTGGGTCCTTCCGCCTTCGTTGCATTCATGTGCAGATGCGGAATGATATGATCAAGCAGAAGCAGGAATAAAACACCTCCCCAGAAACCAATGACAGCAGGAATAAATGCAAGCTTTCCCATTGGCTCTGACTGCTCCATAGCCGGAATGAGCAGACTCCATATCGAAGCCGCTACCATGACTCCTGCCGCAAAACCTGTCAATGCTCTCTGAACCATCCGTGACAGTTCTTTTTTCATAAAAAACACGCAGGCAGCTCCTGCCGCAGTTCCTATAAACGGAATTATAATTCCTGTCAATGTATCTGTATTCATGTAAGTCTGCACCTCACAAAGAAGCTATGCATTTTGTTTCAGAAGCAGCTGTGTCCGGGCTTTTTCCCTTGTATCATCGCTTTCATCATAACCATCGTATGGAGCTTTCGGATCATGGTAACGCTTTGTAAAGGGTTTGCAAATTTCCTGTCTGTGCGCAAAGGCAAAGTCCGGATCATCTGTCCAGCCGGTATGTCCTGTTATAACTACTATGCGGTGATTCCTTGAACGGATATTTGTTTCAAGCTTTTCAAGCGAGTTGACAGAAAGCTTGTTATCCTCCGCAAGAGTGCCTAAAAAGCTGTAACCGCCGTCCGCACCGAACCATATCGTATCTCCTGTAAAGAGGTATGTGTCATCGATCAGATAGACCATATGTCCCCATGTGTGACCGGGAACTAAAATACACTCTATCTTGATGCTATCTATGTTAATGATCTCTCCGTCCTTAAGCAGCACCTTACGATTATCTGTTTTGACCATCGGCAGCTTGTACAGTCCGTGAAAGACCTTTCTTCTGACTTCACCTGTCAGATAGCGGTTTTCTATCTCTCCGATATAAACCGTTGCGTCACGAAACAACAATTCACTGTCCTGCTCCAATGCTCCCACATGATCTGTATCCTGATGAGTGATGAGAATATGCTGAATTGATGCAGGATCAATATCAAGCCATTCCATCTTTTCTGCAAGACGTTCATAGTTGTATCCGGCATCGATCATTATGGTTGTGCCATTCTTTGTATAGAAAAAAATATTGGCTACCCATTCCCGTACACAGGTCACATACTCATCTATTCTTCCTGTGTTCAGGGGCTTGAATATCGCTCTCCCACGAAACATAGCACCCATTGATTTCTTCTGATTTTCCGAATCCTTTCTTGCCATATCAGTTCTTTCCTCCCGACTATTTTTGTGCCAATACTGTAATCCACGGCTTACTCTCGTGATGGTCGGTATTTACTGCTGAAAAGTCTGCGCTTTTCAAAGCTTTTTCAATATCCTCAGCGGTATACAGCTTCATGCCATCTATCATTTTCTCGTATTTTTTGCTGTTTTCATCAAGTCCGTCGGATTCGTTGACGATCATAAAACAGCCGGACGGTTTCAATACTCTGAAAACCTCCGAAAAGCATTTCTCAAGTCCCTGCCAGAAGTAAATCGTTTCAAATGCCGTCGCAAGGTCATATATACCATCGTCAAGAGGCAGAGAAGAAACATCTCCCTGCTGTACAATACACCGTCCTGCTGATATTGCCTCCTTGTTATAAGCCGTTGCCTGCTCCACGGACAGAGGTGAGTAGTCGATAGCAGTAACCTTAGAATCAGGATATCTTTTGAGAAGCTCTGCCGCATTTCTTCCGCCGCCGCAGCCAATATCCAGTATTTCCTTCGGATCGGTTACCTTGAGATAACTCATACCCCAGTCTGCCATTTTTGCATGACCGGAATTCATTCCCTTTATCATCATTTTTCCGAGAAACCCTTCCGGCTTCCTTGTCTGATTGATGTAGTTCTTAAAAAGTCCCATAATGTTTCTTTCCCTCCAAAAATATTTTTGTTTTTTTCATATCTTTATTTTCTCCCCACCAGTATAGCCGACCCGGAAAGTGCCATCCATTTTGCTTCAAAGGGTGACATGAATTTTCCGTCTGTTGTGTCGATCAGTTCTACTCTTTCATAGCCCATGCTTTTCAGCTTTTTGACAAAGGACTGCATATCGCCGTACTTTGACTGTGACATTATATCGTGTATGGCAAAGCAGCCGCCTTTTTTCAGAACACGAAGCGTTTCAAGGAGAATAGCCTGCCTGTCATTACTCGGAATATTATGATACACATAATTGCTCATCACGGCATCAAAGCTTTCATCAGGAAAGTCAAGCTTCAAAGCATTCCCCGGCTGAAACTGTACATTTGCTGCATTCTCTGCCTTTGCGTTGCTTTCACACAGAGCTTTGCTGAAGGACGCATATTCCTTACCCCAACGGTCAATTCCGATGATCTGTGCATCGGGATTTCTTTTTGCTGCCGCAATCGTCAAAGCACCGCTGCCGCAACCTACATCAAGCCCTTTTCCGCCTTTTGGTATGGTGATATATGCGGCTGTGCCTTCGATTATAGTTCGTGACATCTGCCTTTTTCCGTTGTAGGAAAAGGCTCTGTACATGAGGTACATCCATATCGTCACACCTGTCAGCACAACAGTCAATAACAGAAATACGATAAAAAGGATCGTTTTCGGTATTCCTTGCGACAGTATAGGCAAAAGACCAAATATCAGAAAAAGTATCAGGCAAATGACTGCTCCGCATAAAAAGCCCAGCACCATACCTTTTGGCATCCAGTTTTTGTAATCAGGTTTCATATCTGATCAGCTCCTTTGATTGATTATTTCGATTTTATTTCAAACTCTGTTTTCTCCACTTTTGGCATCATAACAAGCAGACCGCCCATCATCCAGATATTTCCCAGACTGATCCAGCCTGTTGAGAGTGCGTTTGTCAGAGGGAAATCACCTATTAGCTTGCAGATAACAATTACTGCCGCTCCGAACAGGAGAGTAAAGATCCAACACCATTTCGGATAGGGTGTTTTTTCTTTTACAAAGGCACTGATCTGAACGCCGATGGCTATACCGAAAAAGATAATAAACAGCACAGTTGACGCCAGAAGAAACAAGAGGGCAAAGTGCTTCAATTCATCAAAAGCTGTATCAGGCAGAAGCCTGTATATCTTGTTATAATGGTACACAGCCGCACAGCAGGTTACATGAACACATACACCGAAAAGCATACAGCCGAAAATTCCGGCACGGTAGGCATGAGCATGACGAGGGGAACGCTCCGACATCAGACGATAAATACCAAACCAGCTCATACATTCAAGCGGTATCCCGATCGTACCCAGCAAAGCCGACCAGAATATCCTCTCGTCCGATACACCGAGATACCTTGAATCCCGTATCCTTTCGTATTTGTCGGCAAGTGGATTCTGATCTGCCACAATGCAGAAGTCGCAAAAGCTCCCCTTTACGCAATTTGAGGTGCGTATCAGGCAGGCATGAAGCTGATCCATACCATAATAGTCAGTATTGCAAAGCAGGGGCATTATATCTTCAAAGCCGTGCTTTTTTGCAAATTCTGCATTGGGGCATTGAGTGAATTTGTAACGGATGATTCCGTTTTCCTTATCAAATGGTGTCTGCACATTGATAAATCCGTCAGGATTTTTTCTGATGGATGCCGCATCCTTTTTGCCGACGCTTTTCATTATTCCGGCAAGCAGGCAAAGATCCGCTTTCCTGTTCATATTGAAAAGCTTTCCCATTGTTTTAAAGCTGCCCATAAATAATTCATTGGTGAAAGGTTCGAGTGCTTCTATGGATAGCTTTTCCGGCAGAATGCTGTAATAGGCGAAGAACAGTATCGCTGTATAAGCTCCTGCAGAATGCGGTGTTCCCTTCATAGACGGAGCATCCGACAGCAGCTCTGCGTATTTCAGTCTTGTTTTCTCCCAAAGCTGATCACCGACTGTTTTTCCGAAGTCAGTGATCAGCTTCTCTCTGATTTTCTTTCCCATTGCTTTGGGGTACATACAGTGTTTTTTTCGGTCAAAATTCAACCCTCTGTTCATTATCCTTGCCCTTTTATCTGAATCTTATCTTCACGATCTGCATATTGATCAGACGGTCACACATGGTATTGAGTAAGCGGTACAGCGGTCGGATGGACTTGTCAATATTCCGATATCCACGCATATAGCTTTTGTGTGACACTTCTGCAAAATGACTGCTTTTTTGCAGAAGCTCCTTTTCTGCATCCTTTACCGCAAAATATGCTCCCACATCCTTGATGTCCGCTTCCTTGATCCATGTTTTCAGCATCAGCTTAACACCACGCTTATTGCAGGCATCAAACACTAAAACACCGCCCGGAAAATGCTCCGCCATTTTGTCGAACAGCCGTATGGCATCTTCAGTCCGGAAATAATAAAATACTCCTGCGGCAAAAAATACAGCACCGTTCGTACCGTCGATCTCATCGAACCAGGATGTATCATTCAGATCGCAGGGAATGTTTTTCTCACGATCTCCTGCCGGAAGCAGATCATTCCTGATTTTGATCACATCAGGGAAGTCAAGATTATAGCCCCGGCACGATCCGTTATCCAACTGACGAAAGGTTGCGTCCAGACCACAGCCAAGATTAACGACAGCCGCCCCCCGGATGCTCTTTCAGGTGATCACGCACCTCGCACATCAGATCATACTGGCGCTGTGCGACCTCTAAAGCACCATAAAGACCTGCTGTGCTGTACATTTTTTTGGACTTTGCTGAAAAATCGTAATCCAGCATATTAATAATGCGCTCGCTCTCCGGATCGCTGAAAAGCTCAGGGAATTTTTCGCTGCAAACCTTTCTGCCGTAAAGAGGAATGATGAGTGTTTCCTGTACGGTGTTTCTTTCAATATGGTATTTTTCCATTATCATGCACTCTTTCGCTGTTTATTTGATACACTGAAACCACGCGATGCTTTTTACATTCCCGACTGTCGCAGTGCTGTACATCCTTGACAGACGGGACTGAAGGCCGGCGGCATTTTCAAACGGAGGAGTGAAAAAGCCGCTTTTGATATAAAACCGCTGTATCATTTTATCCGTTTTCGGGCAGCTTCTTTCTACATAAAAACAGCCACAGAAAATACCGCCCTTTTTCAGCACACGATATGATTCACCGTAAGCCGCCTCTTTATCGGGAAAGGCGTGAAAGCCATTCAGCGATACAACACAGTCAAAGCTCTCATCCTCAAACGGCAGCTTGCCCACATCTCCCTGCATAAAGCGGATATTTTTTATCTGCATCTCATCCGCTCTTTCCTGTGCAGACTGCATCATTTTTTCCGAATAGTCAAGACAGGTTATTTCTGCATCGGGAAGTGTTTTCCAGACAGGCATTGACAGTACACCTGTTCCAACAGGGACTTCCAACAAGCTGCCCGAAAAATCCTTCGGTATTGCTTCAAATGCTGCCGCCTGATATTCAAGAGCATCCTCCTTCGTCATGCACCAGACATTTTTCAGAATGATCCTGCCGAAAAAGCTTGTGCCTGTCATCATCCCGTCATAAAAGCTATGTGCCTTACCAAGATTTTTATATGCTGATTTGATTTCGTCCCTTCTTGACATACCATTCACCCTTTCACAATAATACCAAATATCAATACATCCAGTGCGGCAACAACTGCTGCTCCGATTATCCATATCAATGTCAGAATACCACGCTTTTTAAGAACCTGTTTCCATGTCTGTACAAAGGGGATATTCTCCGCTTTGGGTATGATCCAGAATTTGCTGTGTCCTACCCATAGACGATCTATCACAATGCCGTCATACCAGTTCATTATCTCCAGAAACAGGAGAGCCTGCAAATATGCTTCAGGAAAATCCCTGACACCATTCCACAGACCGATCATCAGATGTAGGACGGATTTTGCGGACATTCAAAATAAAAAAGAATGTGGAGGTAACAGACAATGGCAAAATCATTATTTGAGGAACTGGGCGGCAAATACGAAAGGCAAGGGGATTATTTGATACCGTGCTTAACTGTACCCGCCGAAGAAGAACAGGCAATAGGCATCTGGGGGCAACGGCATTTAGATTATCTAAAACAGTACCGTAAAGTTACATACACCAATCTTCTTACAAGCGGCAGGCTAAACGCCTACCTTGCCGACATCAACAGACAGGCACAGGAACGCTTTGAAAGGCTCATAGAGGGTATGAAACAGGCACAGGGCATAACGGAACAGCTAAAGGCAGAAAACGCCTTAGAATGGACAGGATGCCTCAATAACATAAGGGCTTGTGCGAGGGAGATTGTGGAAAAGGAAATTATTTTTGCATAAACAGATGATTAGTGGCAGGGGGAAATCCTGCCGCTTTTTCTGCTTTAGTTTGTCAGCTTGACAAATAAAGGGTTAAGGAATATAATTAGATTCAGTATTATACAAGGAGTTAATAAATATGCGGCAAGGTATTCTTAAATAAACTGTCAATTTGATAGTGGGAACAAAAAGTAGCAGTCCCGTTTCACTTTTAATATGGGGCTTAGTTTTTTGTACCCAGTTTAAGAATACTTTTATCATGTAATTTTATATGCCCGAAAACATATAAGTGTTTTGGGGCTATTGGAGTTATTTACCCAGTGATAGGAGTATTTATCACTGGGTATTTTTATGCCCTTTTTTGGGTGTTGATAGGAGGAAAATCACATGAAAATAATTAACTTAGGCATTCTGGCTCACGTTGACGCAGGAAAGACAACATTAACGGAGAGTTTATTGTATACCAGTGGTGCAATTGCAGAACCAGGGAGCGTAGATAAAGGCACAACAAGGACAGATACAATGAATTTGGAGCGTCAAAGGGGAATCACTATCCAGACAGCAGTGACATCTTTTCAGTGGGAGGATGTAAAAGTCAACATTATAGATACGCCAGGCCATATGGATTTTTTGGCGGAAGTATACCGTTCTTTATCCGTATTAGACGGAGCAGTATTATTAGTTTCTGCAAAGGATGGCATACAGGCACAGACCCGTATACTGTTTCATGCACTACAGACAATGAAGATTCCGACAATTTTTTTCATCAATAAAATTGACCAAGAGGGGATTGATTTGCCAATGGTATATCGGGAAATGAAAGCAAAGCTTTCTTCGGAAATTATAGTGAAGCAAAAGGTTGGGCAGCATCCCCATATAAATGTAACGGACAATGACGATATGGAACAGTGGGATGCGGTAATTATGGGAAACGATGAACTATTAGAGAAATATATGTCAGGGAAACCGTTTAAAATGTCAGAACTGGAACAGGAAGAAAACAGGAGATTCCAAAACGGAACGTTATTTCCCGTTTATCACGGAAGCGCTAAAAACAATCTGGGGATTCGGCAGCTTATAGAAGTGATTGCCAGTAAGTTTTATTCATCAACGCCTGAAGGTCAATCTGAACTATGCGGGCAGGTTTTTAAGATTGAATATTCAGAGAAAAGGCGGCGTTTTGTTTATGTGCGTATATATAGCGGAACATTGCATTTGAGGGATGTTATTAGAATATCTGAAAAAGAGAAAATAAAAATCACAGAGATGTGTGTTCCGTCAAATGGTGAAATCGTCCCGGCTGACCATGCCTGTCCGGGAGAAATTGTTATTTTAGCTGATGATACTTTGAAACTGAACGACATTCTGGGAAATGAAAAACTCCTGCCTCACAAAACATGGATTGATAATCCCATGCCATTACTTCGGACAACGGTAGAGCCGCAAAAGCCGGAGCAAAGGGAAGCCCTGTTAAATGCCCTCGCAGAGATTGCTGATACAGACCCTCTTTTGCATTTTGACATTGATACTGTTACACATGAGATTATGTTATCTTTTTTGGGGAATGTGCAGATGGAAGTCATTTGTGCCATCCTTGAGGAAAAATATCATGTGGAGGCAGAAATAAAAGAGCCTACTGTTATATATATGGAAAGACCGCTTAGAAAAGCAGAATATACCATCCACATAGAAGTCCCGCCAAATCCTTTCTGGGCTTCTGTCGGGTTGTCCATAGAGCCGCTCCCTATTGGAAGCGGAGTGCAGTATGAAAGCAGAGTTTCACTTGGATATTTAAATCAATCGTTCCAAAATGCGGTTATGGAGGGGGTTCTTTATGGCTGCGAGCAGGGGCTGTATGGATGGAAAGTGACAGACTGTAAAATCTGTTTTGAATATGGATTGTATTATAGTCCTGTAAGTACCCCCGCAGACTTTCGGCTGCTTTCCCCTATCGTATTGGAGCAGGCTTTAAAAAAAGCAGGGACAGAACTATTAGAGCCATATCTCCACTTTGAAATTTATGCACCGCAGGAATATCTCTCACGGGCGTATCATGATGCTCCAAGGTATTGTGCAGATATTGTAAGTACTCAGATAAAGAATGACGAGGTCATTCTGAAAGGAGAAATCCCTGCTAGATGTATTCAAGAATACAGGAACGATTTAACTTATTTCACAAATGGGCAGGGAGTCTGCTTGACAGAGTTAAAAGGATACCAGCCAGCTATTGGTAAATTTATTTGCCAACCCCGCCGCCCGAATAGCCGTATAGATAAGGTTCGGCATATGTTCCACAAGTTAGCTTAACAGCTTGCAAAAGTCATATAAAATGAGATTTGAAAGGAGAATGTAACTTCATGTTTGCTAAAAATTCAAAGGCATATTCTGTCTACCTGCTGTTCCGATTTGTCTGTTCCCTGGCGGTTTCTATGTCCACAGTGCTTTCCATCGTGTACCACCTGGAGGTGGTGCAGCTGGATGCTTTCCAGCTTGTCCTGGTAGGGACGGTTCAGGAGACCTCCTGCTTTCTGTTCGAGATACCCACCGGTGTGGTGGCGGATTTGTATAGCCGTCGGCGCTCGGTGCTGATTGGAATGTTCCTCTACGGCCTGGGCTTTCTGATGGAGGGTGCGCTACCGTGGTTCGCGCCGGTTCTGCTGGCCCAGGTTGTCTGGGGTTGCGGTGATACCTTCATCACCGGCGCTCTGGAGGCGTGGATTGCCTCGGAGGAAGAGGACAAACCCATAGACAAGGTGTTCCTGCGGGGCAGTCAAATGGGGCAAATCGGCGGCGTTCTGGGCGTGGTGCTGGGCACACTGCTGGGAAACATAAACCTGCAAATGCCTGTCATCTTGGGGGGCAGTTTGTGCTTGTTGTTGGGGCTGGTGTTGGTTCGCATCATGCCAGAAACCAACTTCTCCCCTGCTATTGAGGAACGGCAGGGCTTGCTTAAAGACTTTGTCTGCCTGTTCAAGCTCAACCTGGGCTTTGTGAAAGGCGCACCTGTGTTGCTGGCGCTCTTAGCAATCACACTATGCGGGGGACTTGCCAGTGAAGGCTTTGACCGGCTCTCCACCGCTCATTTTCTGGATGACACGGTAATACCCGTTATCGGGCCGCTGAACAGCGTCACTTGGTTCGGTGTTATCAGTCTTATCGGCAGCGGCTTAGGTATTCTGGCTTCTCAGTTGCTCATCGCCCGCATGGAGAAAAAAGGGACTGTCAGCCGAACCAGTGTGGTCATGTCCACCAGCGCCGGGTATATCCTGTGCCTGGTTCTCTTCGCGGTGGGGCGGAGCTTTTGGTTCATGTTGTTGGTGTTCCTGCTGGCGGGGCTTATGCGCACCATCAAGGAGCCTGTGCTGGCCGCCTGGATGAACGACCATGTGGATGAGAAAATGCGCGCCACAGTCTTTTCCACCAGCGGACAGCTGGACTCTTTCGGGCAGATCATCGGCGGGCCTATTGTGGGGCTGGTAGCCCAGCAGGTGTCCATACCCTGGGGGCTGGTCTGTACCGCTTTCCTGCTGTTGCCCGCGCTGTTCTTAGTGCCGGTGGCGGGAAAGAAGCGGGATTGATATGGCATAGTTAAGTTTACTGACGAGCGGGAGATTACTTCCGCTCGTCTTCATTTAGTAGCGCAAAATTTGAGGACTCTTTATTTCCTTATTCGGTATAGCGGAGGCGGCTGTCAATTCGACATAATTTTCTTGTGATACTTTACCGTACATGAGCATTTGTTTCGTATTTGAAAGAACAAACTCACCAAATAAAAAAAACGATATTCGGGTGGGTTATTTTGTTATACCCTAAATTACCCTCTGAATTTGTTTTTAAATTTGGAGGGATTTTTTTATGTCCTTTTTTCGGGCAGTTATCTATCTGCTCATACGAAGCAAAATTTATCAATACATAGCATATCAGAGAACGGCAGGAAACCAGTTAAAAAAATTTCTGCCAGTGCAGCGGTACTTCTCACCTTGAAAGTAGAAGTACAATCTCTATACAACAGAATTACTATTTCCTATAACCGTAAAGGTCACAGAGCCTTTGCGGTTTTTCTTTTGTCGATTTTTGTTGGAAAGTGCCGTAGGGCTGTTTCTGATATGCGGTGTCGTTCTCCGCCTCTCCATCTGGATTTTTTACATTTCAAAAATTCAGATGGGAGGTATTTATGGTGAAATATGCACCAAGAAAGGTATATATCAGAGAAAGTGGCGGCTATGTGGAATTATCCTACACGGAGTTCTGCCGTTGCAGGGAATCCGACCAGACCTATATGGACAAGCTGTTTATCCCCATTCAAGGCTGTCTGCTTGAAGTCGTGAGGGAGCAATACACAGACTTCTACCGTGACAAGGAACGGTGGCGTTATCTGCAAAAATTAGATACAAAGAATAGACTGCTATCTCTCGACGGATTTACGGACAGCGAGGGGAATCCTCTGGACTTTATCACTGATGAAGCGGTGGACATTGCAGAAACCGTTGTCAATGCGGTCATGGTGGACAGGCTGAAAGCCGCCCTGCCTTTGCTGTCGGATAGTGAACAGGAGCTGATACAGGCAATCTTTTTTGACGGACTTTCCGAGCGTGAAGTCGGGGCGAGGTTGGGCATAACCCAGAGCGTTGTAAACAAACGCAAAGCCAGAATCCTAATAAAACTAAGAAAGATAATAGAAAATTAAAATTTAAGGCGTTCAGCCCCCTTGTTTTTTCCTTTGGGAAGATGAGGGGGCTTTTCTCTGCCCTCTCAATCAATTCTGATTGGAGGAAGTAAGAATGGCATACAACCACGGACGGGAGGACAGGAAATGGCGTATCTGGAAAGAAGCGGAGGAAAAGCTGCTGCGTGAGTGCGGCGTTGATGAAGCGACCATTGAGCAGATACGCATGGCGGACAGGGCAGACTTCAATTCCAACAGGCGGTTTTACCGATGGACGAATGACGTTGCGGAATATCTTGAGGACATGGCAGGCAGGGAGCGGCAGGCGGAAGTGGGTACGGTTGCGGAGTTACTGGAAGAGATTGAGAGCGAAAATCTCTATCAAGTATTAGTCACGGTGGACGGGCGTACCTTGAAAATCGTCCTGCTGAAAATGCAGGGGTATTCCACAAAGGAGATTGCCCCGCTTGTGCATTTGACGACTGGTGCCATCTATGCGAGGTTAGACCATCTGCGGAAGAAGCTGCGGAAAATTTTATAGCTTCTAAAACAGCCTGCCATCCTGCGGGCTACTGGGTGAGGGATGGAAATCCCCTCACTCATTTTTTGCAGGAGGACAACAGGATGGCATACAGGGTTAAGGCATACACGCTTCGGGAGGAATCCACGGAAAGCGGCACAAGGTATTTTATCAGCTTTAAGGACGGGCAGGGCAAATCCCACGAGTTGGAAGTGTCGGAACAGTTCTTTATGGAGTTTCGGCAGATGGAACGCAGGAACAGGAATCTTCTCCAATGGGACGAGCGGCACAGGGAGTTTAACGAGGTATGGGACGAAACCCTTTACAGACGGGCGTTGCGTGTGCCTAAGAGCCTTGATGAACGCATGGTTGAGGAAGAACGGAATGAAACGCTCTGTAAGGCGGTTGGGAGCCTGCCAGAGATACAAAGGCGGCGTTTCCTGCTCTACTACGAGTATGAGTTCAATTTTTACCAAATCGCCGCTATGGAGCATTGCACCGCTTCGGCAATACAGAAATCTGTTGCGATTGCAAAGGAGAAAGTAAAGGCGGAAATGAGGAAGTATCTCCAACCGTGACCGACACCGCCCGAAAAAGAAATCTGTTTTTTATTTGTGTGGGATTGGCGGCATTACATACTCTCACTTTTTTCGTGGGAGTAAATCTATTTTTAAGGAGGTCAACGCCTATGTGCAACGAAAACAAAAACACCGCCCGAAAGGAGGAAACCCATGCAGAAGTTACAGACAATCAACGCCGAAACGCTCCTTTATGAGCCGCTTGAGAAGCCGTCCTTTGTGGTGGACAGCCTTATTCCCACAGGATTGTCGCTGTTCTGCGGCTCACAGAAGATAGGCAAGAGCTGGCTCATGCTGAAGCTATGCTTATGCGTGTCACAGGGAATCCCTTTATGGGATATGCCGACAATGGAGGGCGATGTGCTTTACCTCTGCCTTGAGGACACGTTCTGCCGCATACAGGACAGGCTGTTCCGTTTGACGGACGAAGCAAGCGGGCGGCTCCACTTTGCCGTGGCAAGCTGCAAGCTGTCAGACGGTCTTATCGTGCAGCTTGAAGATTATCTGAAAGATTACCCAGACAGCAGGCTCATTGTCATTGATACCTTGCAGAAAGTCCGTACAGCTTCAAAAGACAATGCCTATGCAAGCGACTATGGGGACATCTCCCTCATCAAAGACTTTGCCGACAGGCACTCTCTGGCGGTCATTGTCGTACACCACATCCGAAAGCAGAATGACAGCGACGTGTTCAACAAGGTGTCTGGGACGACAGGCTTAACGGGGAGTGCGGACGCTACCTTTGTTCTGGAAAAGGAGAAACGGGCATCTGACACCGCCAAGCTGTATGTGACGGGCAGGGACACGCCTTATCAGGAATACACGCTGCGTTTCCGTGATTGCCGTTGGGAGCTTGTGGAGCGGAAAACGCAGGAGCAGCTTGCGAAAGAAACGATACCAGATGTCCTTTTTCGGTTGGTGGATTTTATGAGGGATAAGGAAGAATGGGCAGGCACGGCAACGGAACTGTTAGCCGCTATGGGGGAAACGGAAACCATACCCACGGTGATTACGAAATGGCTGAATGAATACCGCACCACATTTTTAAGCGAGAACCGTATCTGCTACCAGTACAGCCGCAGGAAAGACGGCAGGCGGATTGCCCTTGCAAGGAGGGCGGGTGACAGCGGTGATGGTGGTGACAGCGATATTAGGATACCCCCCTGTTACTGTCATTGACGCTTAAAGCCATGTAAAGCTGGCGGCTCTGCCCTGCGGGTGACAGCAGTGACGGTGGTGACAGTGATTTTAGGATACCCTGCCGCTGTCATCCCTACGGGAGAACACCCCGCAAACGCAAAATGCAGGCGTGGGATTCACCCGCCCTTTTCGGGCGTGTAAAACCACCCCTGCGGTCAGAAAAATCTCTCCGATTTTTCCGACTGCGTTTACAGGGTGTAACACACTACACTTTGCCCTGCAAAG